>DASTOJ010000301.1:0-31040 GCA_035762565.1 Candidatus Methylomirabilota bacterium
CGGCACCGCGGGCTCCGCACGCACCTGGACGGGGCCCGCCTGCTCAACGCCGTGGTGGCGACCGGTGTCGCCGCGCGCCGCGCAGGTCGAGCGCGCCCTGGAGGCCGCCCGCGCCGTTCTCGGCGGCTGAATCCCTTCGCCGCGGCAAGCCGTCGTATGGACAGCAGTCGCAGGTCGTCAAGGGCGACTGTTACACTGGGGTCCTATGCAGGCAGATGACAGCGCGCCGATCACGGGCTCCGGCACGGCCGCGGCGGCCGGCGAGAGTAGCGGCTTTCCGTTCAAGACGGAGCTGAGCCTCCGGCCGCTGATAGACTTCTGGACGCGGGCCGGCGACGACGCCTCGCCGGCCTGCGCGGCGATCGCGCGTTTGGTGGGCGAGCAGATCCAGCAGACCCCCGGTCTGACCGCCCCCATCACCGACCTGACGATCCTGGAGCGCCACGGCGACCTCGTCGATCTCCTCATGAGCGCCGAGATCCCGCCCGCTCTCTGGGAGCAGGCCCATGGGGCCGCCATGGTGCCGTTCCACCTGCAAGCGGTCTACGCGACGCCCGCGATGCGCCGCGACCTGATGCTCGACGATGGGCGGCTGCGAGGGCACTTCAACGCCGACGCGGCGCTGGTGGACGTGCTGAGGCGTGCCCACGCCTATGCCCTCGTGCTCCACCGCCTCTACGGCATCGGCGTCGAGCTCGACTACCCGGTCATCCTCACCGTCGCCGACCGGGACACCGGCCTGGACCGGCACTTCCGCCTGCTCTTTGACGGGCAGTTCGTCGAGGTCGACGTGGTGGGGGGGGCGCCGCCGGTACTCACGGACGAAGTTCGCGAGCACATCCGGGGCAAGCTCCTCGACGGCGCCTATCTGGAGAAGGTCCTGCCACCCGACCGGTTCGTGCTGCGCGGGGTGAGCTTCCTCAAGGCCATCGAGGTCACCGACCAGGAGGTGCTCTCCGCGCTCAAGCGCGACCTCATCGACCGCGAGTCGATCGTGTCGGAGGCCCGCTTCGCCGGGCTGCAAGGACGGCTGCGCACGCTGTTCCGCCGGCCGGAGCTGCGGCTCAGCCTGGCGGCGCTGGACGGCGAGCGCGTGCTCATCGTCAACTCGGGCGCCCGGATCGAGCACGCGTGCATCTTCGCGGACTCCGTGCATCACCGGAAGGCGGAGTTTGCCGGTACCGTCTACGAGCGGGCGGTGCAGTCCGGGCGGCCGGTGCTCGTGGAGAACCTCGCCGCGCTCGAGGGGCGGACGGCGATCGAGGACCACATGGTCGCCGGCGGCATCCGCACGCTCATGGTCGCGCCGCTGCACTACCAGGGGCGCGTCATCGGCACGCTCGACCTGGACTCGCCCCGGGCCGGCGACCTCGACGCCTCCCACCTGCCCAAGCTCAGCGAGGTGCTGCCGCTGTTCGCCATGGCCGTCCAGCGGAGCATGGAAGAGCTGAACACGCGCATCCAGACCCAGATCAAGGAGCGCTTCACGGCCATTCACCCGGTCGTCGAGTGGCGGTTCCGCAAGGCGGTGCTCGACGGGCTGGAGCAGGCCGGCGACCCGGCGGCCGCCGAGCTGGAGCCCATCGTCTTCGAGAACGTCTATCCGCTCTACGCGCTGTCGGACATCCGCGGCTCGTCCACCCAGCGCGCGCGGGCCATCCAGGCCGACCTGCTGAGCCACCTGGATCTGGCGCGCGCCGTGGTGGAAGCGGCCTACGCCGCGCGGCGCCTGCCCGCGCTCGACCAGCTGCGGTACCGCATCGACCAGCACGCCGAGCAGATCCGCGAGCACCTGGCCGCCGGCGACGAGGTCGGCATCGTCACTTTCCTGCACGCGGAGGTGGAGAGGCTCCTGGACCGCCTGGCCAGCTTCGGCGAGCCGGTGGCCGCCCGCGTGGCGGCGTACCGGGACGCGCTCGATCCGCGGCTCGGCACCGTGTACCGGCAGCGCAAGATCTTCGAGCAGAGCATGACGCGGCTGACCGAGGCGATCTCGGCCTACCTGGAGCTGGAGGAGCAGGCCGCGCAGGCGATCTTCCCGCACTACTTCGAGAAGCAGAAGACCGACGGCGTCGACCACCAGATCTACGTGGGCGGCTCGCTCGTGGAGGACGGCGGCTTCGACCCGCTCTACCTCAAGAGCCTGCGCCTGTGGCAGCTCATGGTCCTGTGCGGCGTCGCCGCCCGGACCGACCGGCTGGCCGGCGAGCTGCCGCTGCCCCTGCGGGCCACGCACCTGGTGCTCGTGCAGCACGCGCCGCTGTCCATCCGCTTCCGCTTCGACGAGAAGCGCTTCGACGTCGACGGCGCCTACGACATCCGCTACGAGATCGTCAAGAAGCGGATCGACAAGGCGCTCATCAAGGGCACGGCCGAGCGGGTGACCCAGCCCGGCCGCCTCGCCGTCGTGTACGGCCAGCCGGCCGAGGCGCAGGAGTATCGCGGCTACCTCGAGTACCTGCGCCACCTCGGTTACATCAGCGGCGAGGTCGAGGAGCTGGAGCTGGAGGAGCTGCAGGGCGTGCACGGGCTTCGCGCCCTGCGGGTCAGCGTCGCCCTCCGCGACTCGCTCGACGGCCGCCCCCTCGCGGCCGACACCGCCCGCACGGCTCGCTAGCGATCGAGGCTCGAGCGCTGTGTGACATCTGCGCGTTCGGACGAGGAGGTTCCATGCCGATGTGTTACCTGGTTCGCGCCCTGGCTGTCCTGGCCGTGCTTCTCGGCATCATCGCAGCTGCGGAGGCTCAGCAGACGTGCATCCCCCGCTTCGACGGCGGCTACAACTGCTTCGACCGGAGCGGCCGGGCGACGATAGTAACGCCACGCTACGGGGGCGGCTACAACACGTATGACAGCAGCGGAAACTCGTGGACGACAATCCCGCGCTCAGACGGTGGTGCGAATACCTACGACAATCAGGGACGTTCATGGACGACGACGCCGCGCTTCGGAGGCGGGAGCATCACCCAGGATAACCGGGGAAATTCCTGGATTACCAACCCACGCCCCGATGGTGGCACAACCAGATACGACGGCCGTGGAAACGCGACGACCTGCACACCTCGCGCTGATGGTCGCTTCACATGCGATTGACGGCGTTGGGCCGTGCTCAGCCCCGCATCGCCTTGGCGTAGGCGTCGAGGCGGGGGAGCACGGCGTCGCGGGGCTCGGACGGCACGCCGAAGATCGCGCGCGCGACCCCGGCGGCGGCCAGCGCGTCCAGCCGGTCCCGCTTGGGCGGCGCGAAGAAGACCGACACCGGGGCTGACGCGGGGTCGCGCCCCGCCTGCCGCAACCGCTCCCGCAGCGCGGGAATGCGCTCGACGGGATTCTGGTTCGGGCGCAGGATCGGCATCCAGCCGTCGCCGAACTCCACCACCCGGTCGAACGTGGTCGCCCCGTCGCCGCCGATGATGATGGGCGGGTGCGGTTGCTGCAGTGGCTTGGGGTCGGCCCACATCCGGTCGAAGCGCACGAACTCGCCGTGGAACTCCGCCTCGCGCTTGGTCCAGATCTCCTTCATGGCCAGCACGCGCTCGCGCAGCAGCCGCCAGCGGCTCTTCCACGCGGTGCCGTGGTCCTCCATCTCCTCGGCGTTCCAGCCGCCCCCGATGCCGAAGAGCACCCGGCCGCCCGACAGGCGGTCGAGCGTGGCGACCTCCTTGGCCGCCACGATCGGGTCGCGCTCCACGACGAGGCAGATCCCGGTGCCGAGCCTGAGCCGCCGGGTTGCCGCACCGGCGGCCATCAGGGCGACGAACGGATCATAGGACGACCAGTACTCCCGCGGCAGCTCTCCCCCGCCCGGCCACGGGCTGCGCCGGCTGGCCGGGATATGGGTATGCTCCGGGAACCACACCGACTCGAAGCCGCGCTCCTCCAGCGCCCGGGCCAGCTCGTCGGGGGCGATCGCGTACTCCGTGGGAAACATCACGACGCCGTAGTCCATGGGCTCCTCCTCGGGTGAGCGCCGCCCAGCATACGCCAAACCGGGCGTGGTGCGGCATAGTAGAGGTATCCGGTCATGGCCACTGCGAGCGCCGCCCGAGCCGCTTCCCGACGGACGCCCCGGCGTCGAGCCCGGAAGCCGTCCGCCCGGTCGCTCGCGCGCTCGGCCGGGCGGGTCCTGCGCGCGTTGGTGGCCGCGCCCCTGGTAGTCCGGATCGTCGTGGGCGCGATGGCCGTCGTGGCCCTCTGGTCGGCCGTCAACTGGATGTACCAGGTGATCCGCAAGCCGACCGAGCTGTTCTTTCCCGTCAGCGGCGCGCTCGCCAAGGCGCCGCCCGAGACGTGGCGGCAGTACGGCTCGCTGTTCCGCGCGCACTCCACTGCCGTCGTCACGCCCGAGCTGCTGGCCGCGCTGGCCCAGGTGGAGAGCACCGGCAACCCGGTGGCCCGGACGTACTGGCGATGGCAGTTCACCTGGAACCCGCTCGCGCTCTACCAGCCGGCGTCGAGCGCGGTCGGCATGTTCCAGCTCACCGACGCGACGTTCGCGGAGGCCAAGCGCTACTGCATCCACGCGCACGCCGTGGTCGAGGACGGCCCCTGGCACGACCCGAAGTCGTGCTGGTTCAACAGCCTGTACACGCGGGTCGTGCCCAGCCACGCCGTGGAGCTGACCGCCGCCCTGCTGGATCGCCACGTGGCGCGCACGCTCGAGCGCAGGCGGATCGGCGGCGCCACCCTGCGCCAGCAGCAGGACCTGGCCGCGGTCATTCACCTCTGCGGGGAGGGAGCGGGGGATGCGTACGCGCGCCGCGGCTTCCGCCTGACCGCCGGCCAGCGCTGCGGCGACCACGATGCCGGCCGCTACCTCGCCCAGGTCAACGCCCTCAAGACCCAGTTCGCCCGGCTGGCCGCCGCCCAGTAGCCACGCCGCGCAGCCGGGCCTTTCCCGGCCTCTCGCTCGCTGCTAAGCTTCCGCCACCGTAGGCACCCGGTCCGCATCCGACCCTGGACCGCCCGGGAGGCGATGACGATGAAGACGTGGCGCGCGACCGGCATGTTGATCGCCCTGCCGATCCTGATCAGCTCCTTGCTCGGCGCCGTGTCCGCGGCCGCGCAGGACGCGCCGCGCCAGGGCGGGATCCTCAAGGCGGTCTTCCTGCACTTCTGGAACGTGGGGCTGGCGCGATGATCGAGGTCCGCCGCCTGGGCGCGCAGATCGGCGCGGAGATCCGGGGGGTCGACGTCAGGACGCTCGACGACGCGGGCTTCGCCGTGATCTACCGCGCCTGGCTCGACCACAACGTCGTCGTCGTGCCCGACCAGCAGCTCCAGATCGAGGACTTCCTGCGCTACAGCCGGCGGTTCGGGCGCGTGGTCCCGCACCCCTCGAAGATGACGCGCCACCCGGACCACCCCGAGATCACCCTGCTCGGGGTCAACAAGTTCGGCGCGGACGGCACGCTCGACATGGCGATCTACCGGCGGGGGGCCGAGGGCTGGCACACCGACGGCGCCTACGACGCGGAGCCGTTCAAGGCGACCCAGCTCTATGCCCTGGCCGTGCCGCGCACCGGCGGGGATACGCTGTTCGCCAGCATGTACGCGGCGTACGACGCGCTGCCGCCGCGCCTGCGGCAGCGCCTCGAGGGCCGCAACGGCGCCTTCACCTATGGTGGCCGCCGCAAGGCCACCGCGCTGCTCGACGCCGAGGACCGCGACTGGACGCCGGTCTTCCATCCGATCATCCACATCCATCCCGAGACCGGACGCAAGGGACTCTACTTCGATCCGGGGAAAATTCTGGCCATCGAGGGGCTCGACGCGCAGGAGAGCGACCAGCTCATCGAAGAGCTGGCTGTCCGCATGATCCAGCCCGAGGGAGAGTACCGCCACCGCTGGCGCAAGGGCGACATCGTGATCTGGGACAACCGCTGCTCGTATCACAAGGCGGCGGGCGATTACCCGCCCGAGGAGGACCGGATCCACTGGCGCGTGTCGATCAAGGAGCGCACGAGCACGAACGGAGAGCGGGGATGACCATCGTCGCGCGGATGCTCACGCAGGAGGCGGACGGCATCGGGGGCTACGTGGCGCATCCCGACGGGCCCGGCCAGCGGCCCGGCATTCTCATGGCGCACCACGCGCACGGCGTCACGGCCGACTACAAGGTCGACGCCTACCGCCTCGCCCAGCTCGGCTTCAACGTTCTCGCCCCGAGCCTGTTCAACATGTTCGGCGTCCCCGGCACGAATCACATCGGGCAGGGCGCCGACCTGCAGGCCAAGCACTCCGACGGCGAGTTCCTCGGCAAGCTGGACGAGGCCTGGCACTACCTGATCGAGCGGCTGGGCTCGGATCCCGCCCGCACCGCGTGCATCGGCCACTGCATGGGCGGCCGCCTGCTCATTCCCTTCGCGGCCGATCATCCGACCGTGAAGGCGATCGTCCTCTACTATCCGTCCGTCCGCGACGAGCCCGAGACCTCCCACCGACCGCGCCACGCGTTCAAGCTCGCGCCCACTCTTCGGTGCGCGTCGCTGGTGTTCTGCGGCGGCCTGGACTACATCGCCACCCCCGCCATCCAGGGCCCGCTCTGGCAGAGCTTCGTCGCCAGCGGCCAGCCCGTGGAGTGGCACTTCTTCGCCGACGCCAACCACGGCTTCCGCCACCCCGACAACGCCGGCTTCCAGCCCCACTACGCGGACCTCGTGTGGCCTCTCGTGACCGACTTCCTGCTACGAAGGGTGTGAGACCCGGCGTTTCGGGAACGCGCTAGACTCTCACCGCCGCGCGCCTGGGCGCACTCGAGCCCCTGATCTGCGTTCGATGCATCACGCGTCGCGCCTTGGGATCGAACGCGTCGCGCCGATGCATGGTGGTGCGGTTGTCCCACATCACGAGATCGCCGAGCGCCCATTTGTGCCGGTACACCACGGCATCGACATAGGACCAGATCTCGTCGAGCAGGCGCTCTGATTCCGCGAGTTCCAGACCCATGATGTAGGCGTTGAGCCGCCGGCCGAGATAGAGCGCCTGGTCGCCCGACACCGGATGCTCGATGATGATCGGGTGCGGCGTGCCCACCGATGTGCGCGGATCCCGTGAAGGCGCCATACCCTTGCGCACGTAGCCGCCGGAATCGTACGTGCCGTCGTGCTTGATGTCCAGATGCTGGACACGCGCAACCAGCTGCCGCGGCATTCGCGCAAGTGCGCCCTTCATGCTGCAGAACGAGGTATCGCCGCCGCTGGTCGGAATCTCGAGCGAGTACAGCATCGACGCGTCGGGGGGCTCGGCTGCATAACTCATGTCCGTGTGCCAGACGGCTTCGCCGTCGCCGAGCGCACCGATCGGCTCGCCTCGCTCGTCGAGCACATTGGACACGACGTAGACGTCGGGGTAGCCGGGAGGAGATTTGCGCCCCGCACCCTGGTTCGGGGGCGGATCGAGAGTGCCGAAGTGCCTCGAGAAGGCCAGGAGATCGTCATCCGTCAGCTTCTGGTTGCGGAAGACGAGGACATCGTGCCGGTACCAGGCTGTCTCGATCGCCGCGACCTCGGCTTCCTTGACAGCGGCGAGATCGACGCCTCTCACTTCGGCACCTACGGAGCCGGTCGGAACGACCTCGATGGAGAGGGAGACAGACATCGCGCTCCTCCTTGTCGGGGGGAGGGGGGGCAGAACGATAGCAGCCCATGGCCTCGCACGCCAGAATCCCTCCGGGCCGATCATAGCGCAATGAGGGGCGACCGCGACCCGCCCCGTGGTCCGGCGGGCGTGGGCGGCCCCGTCACTCCCCCGCCCGCGATCCGTGCTACGCTTCGCCCGCGCGCCGGGCGACCGGCCACCCTACGAGGCGAGGTGCGACAGTGCGACCGAACAAGATCAAGCAGATGTGGCGCGAGGGACGGTGGGTCACGATGGGCTGGCTCTCCGTGTCCCACGGCTTCACCGCCGAGGTGATGGCGCGCCAGGGCTTCGACGCGCTCGTGGTCGACATGCAGCACGGGCTGACCGACATGAACGACGTCTGGCCGATGCTGCAGGCGATCTCGCAGACCGACACAGTGCCGGTCGTGCGGGTGCCGTGGAACGATCCGGCCACCATCATGAAGGCGCTGGACCTGGGCGCCTACGGCATCCTCGTGCCGCTGATCAACACGGCCGAGGACGCCGCGAAGGCGGTGGCGGCGTGCCGCTATCCGCCGGTGGGGATGCGCTCGTCGGGGCCCGTGCGCGCGGTGCACTACGGCGGCAGCGACTACCTGGCCAAGGCCAACGACGAGATGGTCGTGATGGGCATGATCGAGACGAAGGAAGGCCTCGCCAACCTGGACGCCATCTGCGCCACCCCGGGGCTCGACGCCGTGTACATCGGCCCCTCCGACCTGGCGTTTGCGATCGGCCTCAGCCCGCGCCCCGACAACCCGGACCCGGTGCACATGGCCACGTGCGACAAGATCCGTGACGCGGCACACAAGCACGGCATCAAGGCGTGCATGCACTGCGCGAGCGCGGCGTTCGCGGCCGGTGCGGTGAAGCGCGGCTTCGATCTCGTCATGCTCACCTCGGACCTGGCCTCGATGATCGCCGGCGTCCGCCGCCAGCTCGACGACCTGAAGGCTGCCACCACGTAAGAGAGGAGCGACCGATGACACGGGTGCCCTACGCCAGCGTCGCCGTCGCTCTGGCCACCGTCTGTCTGGGTGTGGCCGCCCACGCACAGCAGCCGGCGCCGCCGCCGTTCGCGACCACCAAGGTCGAGGGCGCCGACATCACCAACCTGCCGATCAAGTACGTGATCTACAGTCACCACCACTTCGACCACATCGCCGGCGGCAAGGCGTTCAAGGACGCCGGCGCCCGGTTCATCGCCCACGAGCGCGCCGCCGAGCGGCTGGCCGTCATCAAGGATCCGCACACGGTGCTGCCGGACGAGACGGTGGGCGACGAGGGCCGGACGATCACGCTCGGCAACACCACGCTCGAGCTGAGCTATCACGGCCTCAACCACTCCGACAACTCGCTCGTCATGCGGCTGCCGAAGGACAGGCTCATCTTCGCCGTCGACTTCATCCCGGTCGGCTCGGTGCCGGGACGCGGCATGATCGATTCCCACCCGCTGGAGTGGGAGGAGTCGCTCAAGAAGGTGCTGGCGATGGACTGGGACCGGTTGATCCCCGGCCATCCCGGCCCCGGCGGGCGGCTCGGCACCAAGCAGGACGTGCAGAACCTCCTGACCTTCCTGCAGGACGTCTCCGCCGCCGTGAAGGCCGAGGCCCAGGCCGGCAAGTGCTGGGACGAGGTCGAGAAGGAGCTGAAGCTGCCCAAGTACGAGAGCTGGCCCGGCTACGCCGCGGGGATGCCGTTCGTCCTGCGGCGTTACTGCGGGCTCTGGGGCCGCGGCACCTGAGCCGATGGCCGACTTCCTGAACATCCGCGGCCACGTCATCGTCGTCACCGGGGCCGCGTCCGGCATGGGGCGGGCCGTCGCGCAGGCGGCGGCCCGCGAGGGGGCGCGCCTGGTGCTGTCGGACCTCGACGGCGAGCGGCTGAAGACCACCGCGGGCGAGATCGGGGGCGAGGTGCGGCACGTGCGAGCCGACGTGACGCAGCCGCCGGAGATCGAGGCGGTCTTCGCGCTGGCCGAGCGCGAGCTCGGCCGGATCGACGGCCTGGTCACCTGTGCCGGCATCATCACCACCTCGCCGTCGCTCGAGGTGACCGTGGAGGAATGGGACCGCGTCTTCGCAGTCAACGCCCGGGGCACGTTCTTCACGGTCCAGGCCGCGCTGCGCCGGATGCTCCCCCGCGGCCACGGGCGGATCGTGACGATCGGCTCCGACAGCTACAAGCTCGGCGGCGGCCGGATCGCCAACATCCCCTACGCGGCCACCAAGGGCGCGGTCGTCACCATGACCAAGGGCTTCGCCCGCACCCTGATTGGCACCGGCATCCGGATCAACTGTGTCAACCCCGGCCCCTGCGACACGCCGATGCACGCGCCATTGACCCCGGAGCAGCGCGCGATGGTTGCCGGCCGCATCCCGCTGGGTCGCTTCGGCCTGCCCGAGGAGATCGCCAGCGCCGTCCTGTTCCTGCTCTCCGACGCCGCCAGTTTCGTCTACGGCGAGAGCTTCAACGTCGACGGCGGCGTCTTGATGGACTAGCTCTCAGGAGAAGCGTCATGAAGCTCGGACTGAGCATCGGTTACTCGGGGGCGGAGCTGAAGCTGCCGGTGGACAAGGTGCTCCTCGCGGAGCGCCTGGGGTTCGACTCCGTCTGGACGGCCGAGGCGTACGGCTCCGACGCGATCACCCCACTGGCCTATCTGGCCGCCGTTACCAAGCGTATCCGCCTGGGCACGGGCATCATGCAACTCGCCGCGCGCCCACCCGCCACGGCCGCGATGGCGGCGGGCACGCTCGACGCGCTGGCGGGGGGCGGCCGCGTCATCGCCGGGCTCGGCGTCTCCGGCCCGCAGATCGTCGAGGGCTGGTACGGTCAGCCGTGGGGGAAACCGTACTGGCGCATCCGCGACTACGTCGCCATCATGCGCAAGGTCTTCGAGCGCAAGGAGCCGGTGGCCCACGCGGGGCGCGAGATCTCGCTCCCCTACACCGGCCCCGGCGCGCTCGGCGTCGGCAAGCCGCTCGTCTCGATCCTGCACATGAACCCCCGGCAGCCGATCTGGCTCGGCACCGGCACCGAGGCCAACGTGAAGCTGACGGCGGAGATCGCCGACGGCTGGCTGCCGCTCGGCTTCGTGCCGCGGCTGATGCCGATGCTGCGGCCCTGGCTGGAGGAGGGCTTCCGCCGCGCCGGCACCGGCAAGGGCTTCCGCGACTTCGAGATCCAGCCGCGCGCCGACGTCGTCGTCACCGAGGACGTGAAGGGCGCGCTGGCCCGCATGAAGCCGCGCGTGGCCCTCTACGCCGGCGGCATGGGCCACCGCGACAAGAACTTCCACAAGGACATGATGATCCGCCGCGGCTTCGGCGACGCCGCCCAGCGCATCCAGGAGCTGTACCTCGCCAAGCGCAAGGACGAGGCCGTCGCCGCCGTGCCCGACGAGTTCTGCGACGAGATGTCGCTGGTCGGCCCGGCCGGCCGCATCCGCGAGCGCTACCGCGCCTGGGCCGACTCCGGCATCACCGGGCTGACGATCGTCACCGACCAGCCCGAGGCGATGGAGCTGATGGCCGGGTTGGCCGGCGCCGCACGCTGATGGCGAGCCACGCGGCCGAGCCCCATCGCCTGTGGCTCGTGCGTCACGGCGAGACGGAGTGGAGCAAGAGCGGCCAGCACACGGGCCGCACCGACATCCCGTTGACGGCGACCGGCGAGCAGCAGGGCAAGGCGCTGGGCCGGCACCTGGCCGGGCAGCGGTTCGCGCTGGTGCTCACGAGCCCGCTGGCCCGGGCGCGCGAGACCTGCCGGCTGGCCGGCCTGGCCGCCGGCGCCCAGGTGTGCGACGACCTGCTGGAGTGGGATTACGGGATCTACGAGGGGCGGACCACCGCCGCCGTGCGCGCGGAGCAGCCCGGCTGGTCGATCTGGACCACGCCGGTCCCCCAGGGCGAGACGGTCGAGCAGGTCGGCGAGCGGGCCCGGCGCGTCATCGAGCGCGCCGACGCGGTCGCCGGTGACGTCGCCCTCTTCGCCCACGCGCACGTGCTGAGGATCCTCGCGGCGTGCTGGATCGGGCTGCCGCCGATCCACGGCCGCAACCTGGTGCTGGGCACCGCCGCGCTGAGCCGGCTGGGCTACGAGCGCGAGACGCGCGTCATCCAGGTCTGGAACCAGGACTGGCGGCTGGGTCTGGACACGGTCTGATGAGCTTGTTTCACCCACGTGGAGGACTCCCTGCGGCTACGACCCGCGTGTTGCCTGGCCGCCCCGGCACGTCGCTTCCCGTCGCGTGCGCCCTTGCCGCTGTCCTCGTCGGTTGCGCGGCGCCGGCGCCGACGCCCGAGAGCGGCGGCATCGCGCCCGGATCGGCGGGAGTCAAGCCGTTGGCGCATGTCGGGCCCGGCTTCGCCACGGGCGGCCCGGGCGCCGACGCCTACGGCGCCCGCAACGGTTACCCGATCGGCGACCGCTCGACGTTCGCCAACAGCCCGTTCATCGTCGGCTCGTTCAGTCATCTGGATCGGATCTTCGAGAGTCGACTGATCCGACGAGCCACCACGCCATCGGCGTTGAGCCGGGCGCCCTCCGAGCCTGCACTCCGTCACGACTACGCCGGAGACACGCTCACGCTCGACGGCTACCTCGCGCGCAACCCCACGACCGGGTTTCTCGTCGCGCGCGGCGATACCATCCTGGTCGAGCGCTACCAGTATTCGCGGACCGATCGGCACCGCCTGGCCTCGTGGTCGATGGCCAAGACGGTGATCTCGATCCTGATCGGCATCGCGATCGGTGAAGGTCGGATCCGGTCGATCGACGATCCGGCGGCCGCCTACGTGCCCGCGCTCGCCGGTACCGAGTACGGACGCACGCCCATCCGGCATCTGCTGCACATGGCCTCGGGCGTGCGGTTCGTCGAGCGGTACACGGGACAGGATGACCTGGCGCGGTTGCTTGCGTACAGCATCGGCCAGGGGAGTGCAGGCGGCGTCGACACGGTGAAGCCGTTCAACGAGCGCGTGAGGCCGAGCGGCACCAGGTTCTCGTATGCCTCCGCCGAGACGCAGGTGCTCGGCCTCGTGCTACGCAGCGCGGTCGGGCGGCCGGTCGGCGACTACTTGCAGGAGAAGATCTGGGAGCCGATCGGGGCCGAAGCGGACGCGACCTGGCTCGTTGACCGCGCGGGCCAGGAGGCGACCTGGTGCTGCCTGAACGCGATCCTCCGTGACTATGCGCGGCTGGGCTTGCTGCTCGCGCACGATGGCCAATGGCGTGGTCGTCAGATCATCCCCGCGACGTGGATGGCCGACGCCACCCGCGCACACAGCGACCAGCGCCTCCGGGTCGGCATCGAGCCGGGCAACCCAGAGTTCGCCGGCTACGGCTACCAGGTGTGGATCCTTCCGGGTGAGCGGCGGACGTTCTTTCTCTCCGGCTTGCTCGGGCAGCTGATGTTCGTGGATCCGGGCGCGCGGCTCGTCATGGTTCACACCGCGGTGCGTACCCGGCCCGCCGATCTGGGCGCCGAGATCGCTCTCTGGCGGGGCGTGATGCGAGAGCTCGGTCGGTGATCCTCGAACAGACTGGGCGGGCGCCAGGATGGCGCGCTCCCAGTCGTCTGGGAGAGGCTGGGGCAGGAGCGCGCAACCGCGCGGCTGAATGCAGCGCTCGGCCCTCGCTCGGAGGCGAAGTCAGGGCCCGGCAGCCGCGAAGCGCTCCAGGTGATGCTCGGCATCGCCAAACGCCTGCGCCAGCATCGTCAGGCGCCGGAAGGTGTGGCTGATCTTGAGCTCCTCGGTCATGCCCATGCCACCGTGGAGCTGGACGGCCTCCTGGCTCACGTGGCGGCAGGCGTCCGCGATCTTGATCTTGGCGGCCGAGATCACGCGCCGGCGCTCGGCGGCATCCGCGGTGTCGACCTTCACGCAGGCCAGGCACGCCATGGAGCGGGCCTGCTCGTGGCTGATCATCATCTCGACCATGCGGTGCTGCAGGGCCTGGAAGCTGCCGATGGGCACCCCGAACTGTCGCCGTGTTTTGAGGTACTCCAGCGTCGCCTCGTTGGCGTAGCGGATGGCGCCCACGGCCTCGGCGCACAGCAGCGCCGTCGCGTAGTCGACGACTTCCTCGATCACGGGATAGCCCTCGCCCTCGCGCCCCAGCAGCGCATCGGCGCCCACGCCGACGCCGGTGAAGCGGACGTCGGCGCTGCGGAGATTGTCGATCGTCCGGGCCTCCTTGACCGACACGCCGGCCGCCGAACGCGGCACCAGGAACAGGGCGATGCCGGCGGCATCGGTGCCACCGCCCGCCGTGCGCGCCGAGACGACGAGCGTGTCGGCCTGGCCGCCGTGCAGGACCATGCGCTTGTCGCCGTCCAGGATCCAGCCGTCGCCGGAGCGGCGCGCCCGCAGCCCGACCTGGCGCAGGTCGTAGCGCGCGCCGGCCTCGGTGTGGGCGAAGGCCAGCGTGTGCTTGCCCTGCACGAGCGCGGGCAGGACGCGATCTTGCTGGCCTTTCGTGCCGGCGCGGGCGACGAAGCGGCCGCCGAGGCCCACGGTGGCCAGGTACGGCTCGACGAGCAACCCCTGGCCGATGGCCTCCATGACGAGCATGACGTCCACGGTCGTGCCGCCGAAGCCGCCGTGCGCCTCGTCGAACGGCAGGCCGAGCAGGCCCATCTCGGCGATCGCCGCCCAGACGTCCTCGCTCCAGCCGGCGGGCGAGGCGATGATCTTGGCCCGGGCGTCGAAACTGTAGTGGGTGGCGACGAAGCGCTTGATGGTCTCGGCCAGCAGCGTCTGCTCCTCGCTCAGCTCGAAGTTCATCGCGTGGGCTCCCCGCTCACAGGCCGAGCGTCTGCTTGCTGATGATGTTGCGCTGGATCTCGTTCGAGCCGGCGTAGATCGTCGCCTTCCGCAGATTGCAGTAGCGCGGCGCCAGGGCGGCCGTGAAGCGGTCGAAGTCCGGGTCGGCCTCGATCGGCCGGAACGCCTGGGCGAACGGTCCGGCCGCCTGCATCATCAGCTCGGTGAGCGCCTGCTGGATCTCGGTACCCTTGATCTTGAGCAGCGACACCTCGGCGCCGGGCGGCTTGCCGCCGCGGCGGAGCTGGTCGAGGAATCGCAGGTTGGTGATCTCGAGCGCCATCAGCTCGACCTCGACGCGCGAGAGCCGGTCGCGGAAGCGCGGGTCGTCGAGCAGAGGCCTGCCGTCCTTGCGGGCGGCCACTGCCACGTCCTTCACCCGGAGCAGCTCGCGCTTGGAGACGCCGATGCGGCCGGTGCCCATGCGCTCGTAGCCGAGCAGGTGCTTGGCCACCGTCCAGCCCTTGCCCTCCTCGTGCACGAGGTTCTCGGCCGGCACCTTCACGTCGTCGAAGAACACCTCGTTGACCTCGTGACCGCCGTCCATGAGGTGGATCGGGCGCACGGTGATGCCCGACGTCTTCATGTCGATGAGGAGGAACGAGATGCCGTCCTGGCGCTTCTCGGTGCGGGCGTCGGTGCGGACCAGGCAGAAGATCCAGTCGGCGTAGTGGGCGAGCGTCGTCCAGATCTTCTGGCCGCTCACCACGTAGTGGCCGTTGGCGCGGACGGCCCGCGTCTTCAGGGACGCCAGGTCGGACCCCGAGCCCGGCTCCGAGTACCCCTGGCACCAGAACTCCTCGCCGCTGTAGATCTTCGGCAGGAAGCGCCGCTTCTGGGCCTCGGTGCCGAACCGGAAGAGGACGGGGGCGCACATCCGCAGGCCGAAGGCGACGAGGGGCGGCGTGCCCGCGTAGCCGCACTCCTCCTCGAAGATGTACCGCTGGACGACGTTCCAGCCGGTGCCGCCCCACTCCACCGGCCAGTCGGGCGCGACCCAGCCCTTCTTCGCGAGGATCTTGTGCCAGCGCTCGAGGTCGTCCTTCGACAGCTCCTTGTAGTCGCGCACCTTGTCCCGCAGGTCGTGGGGCAGGTTCTGGTCGAGCCAGCTCCGCACCTCGTCGCGGAACGCCGTTTCCTCGGGCGAGTAATTCAGGTCCATCGACGCGCTCCCTCCTGGCCCCCGGTCGCGTGGCGCTCGATCCGGCAGGGCGATGGTATCAGGCTCCATGTCACGCCTCCAGAAGACGTCACGGTCGGCACGCCAGTCACGTGAACGTCAGGGGCTCCAGATTCGCCTCGCCGCGGGCGAAGCGGTCGAGGGCGAGCGGGGTGATGTCGACGGTGGTCGCGCGGCCCTCGGCGATCAGCTCGGCCATGAGCTGTCCCGCGATGGGGCCGTGCATGAAGCCGTGGCCGCTGAAGCCGGCGATGACGTGGAGGCCGGCCACGCCGGGCACGGCGCTCACGATGCCGGTCTGGTCCGGCGTCATCTCGTAGAGGCCGGTCCACGTGCGCATGAGCCGGGCGGCGGCGAGCACGGGGGCGCGTTGCACGGCGCGCTCGACGAGCGGCTCGGCCAGACTCCAGTCCAGCGCCGTGCTGAACGAGCCCACCTCCTCCCGGCGGCCGATCCCGAGCAGGATGCCGGCGCCCTCGCGCCTGAGCGAGATTCCCAGGTGCGGGTCGATGACGAACGGCGTCGCCTCCGGGATCGTCGCGAACGGGAACGGGGCGGTGATGAACTTCGAGCGCCGCAGCGGCGCCACCGGGATGTCCACCCCGGCCAGCTTCCCGACGGTCCCCGACCAGCAGCCGGCGGCGACGACGACGACGGGCGCCGCGACCGGCCCCTCGCGCGTCAGCACGCCCTCGACGCCCCCCGGCGTGCGCGCGAAGCCGACGACCTCGCAGCCGGTACGGATCGTCACGCCGAGGTCGCGCGCCCGCGCGGCGATGGCCGTCGTGGCCAGGTAGGGATCGGCGTACCCGTCGCGCGGCGAGTAGGTGGCGCCGCGCAGGTCATCGGTGGCCAGGTACGAAAAGCGGCGGCGCGTCTCGTCCGGCGACAGCAGCCGCACGTCGACGCCGAGGCTCCGCTGCAGGGCCACGTTGCGCTCCGCCTGGGCCTGCTCGGCCTCGGTCGTGACGAGGATCAGGTAGCCGTGCTGGCGGAAGCGAGGGTCGACCCCGAACTCGTCCTCGAAGCGCTCCCAGGTCTCGATGCCGTGCCGGGTCAGCTCGACGCCGATGCGGTTGGCGTACTGGTGGCGGATGCCCCCGCTCGCGAGCGCCGTCGAGCCCGAGCACACGTCGTCCCGCTCCAGCACCACGACGCGCCCGGCCCGCCTCCGGGCCAGGTGGTAGGCCGTGCTCACCCCCATGATGCCCGCGCCCACGACCACGACGTCGATCAGGAGGCCCCCTCCTTGCGCTCGGCCGAGGGCTTCGGACCGCGTCGCTCGCCCCGGAGCGCGGTGATCACCGTCGACAGGATCCGGTCGATGGCGGCGAAGAGCAGCTCCACGCCATAGCCGCCCAGGAAGGCCAGCACCGCGGGCGTCACGCCGCCCGGGATCGGCTGGCCGTCGCGGACAAGCAGCCACTGCAGGCTGACCCCGCTGAGCATTCCCAGGAAGATGCGCACCATGAACTCGCCGGTGCGCCGCCCGTCGAAGCTGCGCTCGACCATCTCGGCGTAGACGGTGCGCAGGACGAAGGCGCAGGTGCCCAGGGCCCCGTAGAGCACCGGCAGCACCAGCACCGCCATGATCGTGGCCACCGGCGTGATCACGTTGCGCAGCTCGTCCCAGTGGACGAACGGCAGGATGCGCTCCAGCGTCTCGTAGCCGGCCTGGATGCGCCGGGAGAGTCCGGCCTCGCGGTCGTCCAGGGACTGCACCCTCACGTCCGTCTCTTCGCGCTGCCGGACAAGGCCGGCCCGCAGGCTCTCCGCGCCCCCCTGGCGCTCGCGGTCGAGCAGGGCGATCTGCTCGGCGAGCCGCTTCTGCGCCGCCCGGGTCGTGCGCAGCTCTTCCAGCACGCGGCCGTGCTCGGCCTGGTCGGTGACCACCGCGTTGATGAAGGTGCGCGTCCACTCGGCGCCGCCGATGACCAGGATCAGGATCAACGCCAGGGACCCGAAGCGGTAGGCCACGCGCTGGGCCTCGGAGATCGGCTCGTGGGAGAACCGCCGCCAGAGCCACGGGCGCCGGACCGTCCGGCTGGTGGCGCGCAGCGTGGCGGCCGTCGTGGGCTTCACCATGGCGGCCAGCCTCGCGTAGGCCGCCAGGAACTCCGTCTCCTCGTCATCCGTCACCGGCTTGCCCGCGCTCACCGCCCGGTGCGTTCGGACGATGGGGTCGCGGACGGTGGGGCCGACGTCGCGCCCCGTGGAGACGGCGTAGTAGAGGAGCGCGTCGGCATCCTCGGCGCCTTGCGCCAGGCGCGAGCCGCCCTCGTCCGCGGGCGCCCCGTCCACGGCGCTCAGCGCCGGACCTCGATGCGGAACCAGCACCTCGCATCGCCCCGCAAGCAGAGACGCTCGGTGTCGAAGCGGACCTCCGTCTCCCAGCGTCCCTGCCGGAGCTGGCCGGACGGGCGGGTGACGAAGGCCGCGGTCCGGTTGCGCCGCAGCGCGACCGGCTGCGGCGGCCCTTCGAGCACCGGGCCGCTGCCGGGGTCGAAGAGCCAGCGCACCTCCAGCGGCAGCGCGTCGTCGACGGCCAGCAGGCTCCAGCACTCGTCGCCGCAGTCGACCCGGAACCAGAACCAGAGCGGGTCCACGCCGAGGCGAAACAGGTTCAGGCGCGGGCTGGGCGGCTCCGGCGTCTCCCGGCCGGCGAAGGCGAAGTCGACGAGGCTCACCAGCGGCCGGGTGTCGAAGCTGATCTGACGGGTGGTCAAGCCGGAGCCGCAGCGGCAGGACGCGCTCACCCTGCCGTCGCAGCAGCGGGCCCGGCCGGCGTCGCACCCGCACACGCCCTTGTTGTAGTGGCAGCAGCCCGCCGTGCCGGCGGCCGAGGCGGCGGGCACCGCGCAGCCTCCCTCCAGGCCCGGAACGGAGCCGGCACCGCCGGCGGCGCCGAGCGCGAGCGCGACGAGCGCCCCGGCCCTCAGGCGTCCTCTCATATCCCAGACTCCTAGCACATCAGCCGCGCGATCGGCTACTGCGCGCCCCGGCGTGACCTCCGCCCCCTCCTCGCGGTAAGCTTCCCGGCAGCCCTCGGAGAGGAGGCTTCAGCGATGAGCGCGTCCATCCGCCCGATCCATCCCGTGTTCGTGGGCGAGGTGTCCGGGATCGACGTCAGCCGCCCGCTCTCCCGCGAGGAGGTGGCGGCCGTCGAGGCGGGGATGGACCGCTACGCCGTGCTCGTGTTCCACGACCAGAAGCTCACCGACGAGCAGCAGATGGCGTTCAGCCGCAACTTCGGCGCGCTGGAGGACGCCCGCGGCGGCAACATCACGCGGCCGGAGGACAAGCGCCTCGAGGTGGGCATGAACGACGTGTCCAATCTCGGCCGGGACGGCCGGCCCCTCGACCGCGACTCCCGCCAGCGCCTGTTCAACCTCGGCAACATGCTCTGGCACTCGGACAGCTCGTTCCGCCCGATCCCCGCCAAGTACTCCCTGCTGTCGGCGCGCGTGGTAAACCCGGTCGGCGGCAACACGGAGTTCGCCGACATGCGGGCGGCCTACGACGCGCTCGACGCCGACACGAAGGCGCTGATCGAGGACCTCGTGTGCGAGCACTCGCTGATGTACTCGCGCGGCTCGCTCGGCCTGCTCGACTACTCGGAGGAGGAGCGGGCGATGTTCCGGCCGGTGCGCCAGCGGCTGGTGCGTACGCACCCCGTGACCGGCCGCCGGTCGCTCTACCTGTCGTCGCACGCCGGCGGCATCGTCGGCATGCCGATGGCCGAGGCGCGCATCCTGCTGCGCGACCTCACCGAGCACGCCACCCAGCCGAGGTTCGTCTACGTGCACCGGTGGCGCCCGTGTGATTTCGTCATGTGGGACAACCGGCAGATGATGCACCGGGTGCGCCGCTACGACGAGAGGCAGCCGCGCGACATGCGCCGCACCACGCTGGCGGGCGACGCGCCGACCGTGGCCCAGGTCCAATGACTCACCACCGTGCGGTCACGCGCCGTGGCTCCCAGTGGCCGCTCCGGTGCGCGCGCACGTCGTCGGGCCGGGCGAAGAGCTTGACCAGCACCACGCCGGCGACGAAGCCGCCGACGTGCGCCCAGAAAGCCACCCCGCCCCGTTCCTCGCCCACGATCCCGAACAGCCCGCCCAGGAGCTGGATCGCCGCCCAGTAGAGCAGCATGGTCCACGCCGGCAGGGCGATGGAGACGGGGATGATGCCGATGGGCACGATGGCGAAGACGCGCACGCGCGGGTAGAGCACCAGGTAGGCGCCCATCACCCCGCTGATGGCGCCCGAGGCGCCGACCATCGGGATCCGCGAGTCGGGGCTGGCGGCCACCTGCAGCAGCACCGCCGCGACCCCGCACGTCAGGTAGAAGACCACGAAGCGCCCGTGCCCCATGGAATCCTCGATGTTGTTGCCGAAGATCCACAGGAACCACATGTTGCCGAGCAGGTGCATCCAGCCGCCGTGCAGGAACATCGAGGTGAGCACGTTGAGGATCTGCCGCCCTGGATCGGTGAGGCAGACGAGGTTCTCGCCCATGGGAAACGGCGTGCCCGGCGGCAGCCGCCCCGTCAGCTCGCCGGGGATCAGCCCGTACTCGCACACGGACCACGCGAGCGGGTAGGCCGCCCCCGCGCCCTGGACGGCGAGCCACACCACGACGTTGACGGCGATGACGGCGTAGGTGACGTACGCGGTGCGCCTGGTTGCGTTCTCGTCGTGGTAGGGGAACATCCCACCCCATCCTTCCCAGGCCGCACGCCGCTCACCGCCGGCACGGCCGCGTGGCACGCTCGCTTGACCGCTTCCGCCCGCGGGCTAGCCTACAGCACTTTCGCAGCCGCGCGACCCGATCTCCCGAGTGGAACGCCCTGGCGTAGGCCGGCATGAAGCGTCGGGGATCCCAGATGACCGAGCCCCATATCCCAAGCGATGTGCCGGCGTTGAGCAT
Organism: Candidatus Methylomirabilota bacterium; assembly: GCA_035762565.1. GTDB lineage: Bacteria > Methylomirabilota > Methylomirabilia > Rokubacteriales > CSP1-6 > AR5. The sequence continues at coordinate 20,561 of DASTOJ010000301.1, forward strand.
CGGCGCCACCTGCACGTCGCGCCCCGCGAGCGGTGGCGGGCGGCGGGCGTGGGACCGCGGGCCCCGTCGGCGACGTGAGCGCGCGCCGGCGGATCGGTGTCACCCGCAAGGCCGCCCGAGCACGTACACTGGGCCAGAGGCATCGGGGGAATGCGCGCGACGGACGACCTTGCCACCGGGGAGCGCCTCGCCCACCGCGCCGTCGAGCTGGCCGAGGCCCTCCTGCGGGAGGCGCGCGCGCACCAGACCCCGGAGGAGCGCGCCCAGGCTCGCAAGCTCGCCCGCCTGCTGGCCGATCCGCACGGCAAGGCGCTCACGATCGCCCTCGCCGACCAGGCGTTCCGCAGCCGCCGCCCCGAGCGCATCGCCGATCAGCTCGCCTACCTGCTCGAGCGCTACGGGGTGCCGCGGTACATGGACTGGTGGGAGCGGGTCGCCCTCCTGCTGGGCGGCGCCATGGCGCACTACCTCCCGAGCCTGGTCGTCCCGCCCATCGTGGCCCGGCTGCGCGCCGAGACGCAGAACGTGATCCTGCCCGGCGAGGAGGAAGACCTGCGCCGGTACCTGGACACCCGGCGGCGCGCGGGGCTGCGGCTGAACCTGAACCAGCTGGGGGAGGCGATCCTGGGAGAGACGGAAGCCGCACGACGCCTCGAGGCATACCGCGAGCTAGTGGCTCGAGACGACGTCGAGTACATCTCGGTCAAGGTGTCTTCCGTCTTCAGCCAGATCGACCTGGTCGCCTTCGGCGCGACCGTGGCGCGCGTGGCCGAGCGTCTCCGCACGCTCTACCGTGCCGCCGCGCGGCACCGGTACCACCACCCGGACGGGCGGATCACGCCGAAGTTCATCAACCTCGACATGGAGGAGTACCGCGATCTCGACCTCACGGTGACGGCGTTCCGCGAGGTGCTGGACGAGCCCGAGTTCCTGACCCTGAGCGCCGGCATCGTGCTCCAGGCTTACCTGCCCGATTCGTACCGCGCGCAGCGCACCCTCACCGCGTGGGCGCTCCAGCGCCGGGCGCGCGGCGGCGCCCCGATCAAGCTGCGCGTCGTCAAGGGTGCGAACCTGGCCATGGAGCGCATCGAGGCCGCCGTCCACGGCTGGCCCCAGGCGCCCTACGAGACCAAGGCGGAGGTGGACGCGAACTACACGCGCATGCTCGAGTACGGCTGCCGGCCCGAGCACGCGGAGGCCGTCCACCTGGGGGTCGCGAGCCACAACCTCTTCGACGTCGCCTACGGCCTCGTGCTGCGCGAGCTGCATCGCGTCGAGCCCTGGGTCGAGTTCGAGATGCTCGAGGGCATGGCCAACCACCAGGCGCGGGCGGTGAAGGAGCGCGCGGGCGGCCTGCTGCTCTACGCGCCGGTCGTCCGCGCCGAGGACTTCCACAGCGCGATCGCCTACCTGGTCCGGCGGCTGGACGAGAACACCGCGCCCGAGAACTTCCTGCGCCACGTCTTCGACCTGGCGCCGGGCTCGCCGGAGTGGCTCGCCGAGCGCGATCGCTTCCTGGCCGCGTTCGAGGTCGAGGCGACCGTGTCCGACGCACCCCGTCGCATCCAGGACCGAAGGGCGGAGGCGAGCGCGGCGCCGGTCGCGCACCCCCTCGACGCGAGGTTCGTGAACGATCCCGACACCGACTGGACGCTGGCCGCCAACCGCGCCTGGATCACGGACGCGGTGCCCCGCTGGCGCGAGCGGCCGCCCGAGGAGATCCCGCTCCAGGTCGGCGGGGAGCTTCGCCCGGGCGTGCGGGTCGCCGACCGCCGCGACCCCTCGCGCCCGGGGCGTGTCGCCTACCGCCACGCGCTGGGCGGCCCCGCGGACGTCGACCGCGCGCTGGCGGTCGCCCGGGCGGCGCAGCCGGCGTGGGGCGCGCGCTCGATCGCGGAGCGGGGCGTCGTGCTCGAGGCGTGCGCGGTGGAGCTGGGCCGCCGTCGCGGCGACCTGATCGGCACGATGATCCTCGACGGCGCCAAGACGGTGACCGAGGCCGACCCCGAGGTCTCGGAGGCGGTCGACTTCGCGCGCTACTACGCGCGCGCACTGGGCGAGACCGCCGGCGAGCTGCGCGACTGCCACATGGAGCCGCTCGGCGTGGTGGTCGTGACCCCGCCCTGGAACTTCCCGCTGTCCATCCCCGCCGGCGGCGTGCTCGCCGCGCTGGCGGCCGGCAACGCGGTCGTTCTCAAGCCGGCGCCCGAGGCGGTGCTCGTCGGCTGGTGGCTGGTCAGCTGCCTGTGGGACGCCGGCGTCCCGCGCGAGATCCTCCAGTTCCTCCCCTGCCCCGACGACGAGATCGGCCGCGGGCTCGTGACGGACTCGCGCGTGGGCGGCGTCATCCTCACCGGCTCGGTGGAGACGGCCCGCCTGTTCCTGGGCTGGCGGCCCGACCTCACCCTGTTCGCGGAGACGAGCGGCAAGAACGCCGTCGTCGTCACCTCGCTCGCCGACCGCGATCAGGCCGTCCGCGACCTCGTCCGCTCGGCCTTCGGCCACAACGGCCAGAAGTGCTCGGCCGCGAGCCTCGCCATCTGCGAGGCCGAGGTGTACGACGACGCCGACTTCCGGCGCCAGCTTCGCGACGCCGCGGCCAGCCTCGCCGTGGGTGGCGCGTGGGAGCCGGCGAGTCGCCTCACGCCGCTCACGCAGCCGCCCGGCGCCGCGCTCCAACGCGCGCTCACCGTCCTCGACGAGGGCGAGGAGTGGCTGCTGGAGCCGCGCCCGGCGCCGGACAACCCGCAGCTCTGGTCGCCCGGCATCAAGCTCGGCGTGCGTCCCGGCTCCTTCTTTCACCGCACGGAGTGCTTCGGCCCCGTGCTGGGCCTGATGCGGGCCGAGCACCTCGACCACGCGATCGAGCTCGCCAATGCCACGCCGTTCGGGCTCACCAGCGGGATCCAGACGCTGGACGACCGCGAGATTGCGCGCTGGGTCGACCGCGTCGAGGCCGGCAACCTCTACGTCAACCGCCCGATCACCGGGGCGATGGTCGGCCGCCAGCCCTTCGGCGGCTGGAAGGCCTCCTCGGTCGGGCCCGGGGCCAAGGCCGGCGGCCCCAACTACATCCTGCAGCTGGCGCGCTGGCGGCAGGTGGCACCCCCCGCCGACGACGCCGAGCAGCTCCCGGAGCCCGCGGCCACCCTGCTCGCGCGCTGCCTGGCCGAGCTACCCGACGCCGACGCCCGCGCGCTCCTGGCGGCGAGCGCGGCGAGCTACGCGCGCGCGTGGCGCCGGCACTTCAGCCGCGAGCACGATCCCACGGCGGTGCTCGGAGAGCGGAACGCGTTTCGCTACCGGCCCTGCCGCCGTGTGATCGTGCGGGGAACGACGACCACCGCACTGGGCCAGGTCATCCTGGCGGCGGGCGTCGCCGGAACGCCCGTGACGGTGAGCCTCTCGCCCGACTCACGGCCGTGGACGTGGCTGGCGGGCTGGGGCGGCGTGGATCTCGTGGTGGAGGCCGAGGCGGGGTTCGTCGAGCGCCTGGCGCAGCCCGGCGACGCGGAGCGCCTGAGGGTGTGGGAGCCGATCTCGACCGCGGCCCGCGCCGCCGCCAACGGCACGGGCGTCACCGTCCTCGACGCCCCCGTCCTCGCCAACGGACGGCTGGAGCTGCGCTGGTACCTCCGCGAGCAGACGATCTCCCGGGTGCTCCACCGCTACGGCAACATCATCGAGCCGGCTGCCACCGAGTGAGCCATCCGGGGCACAATGGTCCGATGCGGGAGGAGCGCGCGCCCACCACCGCCGCGGAGCCGAACCCGTCGCTGGTCACTTGGGCTCACGCCATCTATGCCCTTCACGCGTTCAGCCTGATCACGGGGATCATCGGCGCCGCCACCGTGGTGGGGGCGTTTCTCACCGGCTGGCCGTCGCTCATCGCCGTGATCCTGAACTATGTCAAGCGCAGCGAGGCGCGCGGGACGTGGCTGGAGTCGCACTTCCGCTGGCAGATCCGCACGTTCTGGTTCGGGCTGCTGTGGGTGGCGCTCTGCCTGCTCTTCGTGGTGGCCACCCTCGGCATCGGCCTGCTGATCGCCTGGCTGCCGCTCGCCGTCGTCGGGCTGTGGTTCATCTACCGCATCGTGCGCGGCTGGCTCCGGTTGATGGACCGGCGCCCCATGTACGCATAGCGGCGCGGCCCGAAGACACCGACGTCCCAAACGCCCACGCCCTGGGGCGTCACGACCTGTCCACCGCGGATCACGAGATCGAGCATGCGTGCGTCTCCGTCTCAGGACTCGTCCAACATGCGCGATGATACCCGATGTGCCCATGACCGGGCTGGCCGGCGTCCCCGTCTCGCTCGTTCGCGTCCGCACCCGCGACGGGGTGTGGCTCGACGGCGTGATCGTCGAACCGCGGCGCCGACGGCGCGCCGCCCTCGTCTGGGTCCACGGCCTGGGATCCGCGTTCGCCTCGGGGCAGCCGCTCATCCGCGAGCTGTCGGCCCGCCTCACCGCGGCGGGGTTCGCATACCTGAAGCTCAACACCCGCGGCCACGACGTCGTCGCGCGCGGCGGCCGGCGACTGGCGGGCGCCGCCTTCGAGCGCTTCGGCGAGAGCGTCGAGGACATCCGGGCGGCGATCGCCCTCGCGCGCCGGGCCGGCTACGGCACGGTGATCCTGGCCGGGCACTCGACGGGCGCCAACAAGGTCCTCCACTACGCGGCCGGGGTCCGTGACCGGCGGGTGCGCGGCCTGATCCTGCTCGGGCCCGTCTCGGACGTCGCCGGCGAGACGAAGCGGATCGGCCGCCGCGAGCTCCGGCGCCGCGTCGCGGTGGCCGAGCGGATCGCCCGGCGTGATCCTGACGCGCTGGTCCCGCGGGCCTTCGGCTTCTGGGGCGCGCGGCGGTACCTCTCGCTCTATCGGCCGGGCGAGGCCGAGGACGTCTTCCCCTACTACCGGCCCCGCGCCCGCTGGGCCGCGCTCCGGCGGGTCCGCCTGCCCATCGCGGCCGTCGTCGGCAGCCGGGACGCGTACCTCGATCGGACGCCGCAGGCGCTGCTGGAGGCGTTCGCGCGGAACGCGGTCCGGGCGCGGTCGTTCACCGGCCTCGTCATCCCCGGGGCGCCCCACGGATTCGCGCGCCACGAACCAGTGCTCGCGCGGGCGATCGTCAGCTGGATCCGACGCCAGAGCCCGCAGCGCGCGTGACGCGCGTGGACCACGCGCTCAGTCGTAGACCGTGTCGAGGTAGTGGCTGGGGTCGACCCTGGCCTCGATCACCGTGGGATGATCGGCGGCGAGCGCCGTCTTCAAGGCGGTCGTCAGCTCGGCGGCGGAGCGCGCTCCGACCGCGGGCGCCCCGAAGTAGTGGGCGGGCGGGTCGACGCGCTCGTGCTCTCCGAGGTCCGTTCCGTAGAAGCCGAGGCGGCGCCGGGCCTGCTTGACCTGGATCAGGGACAGCCAGCCGTCGTCGAGGACGACGACAGGCAGGGCCAGGCCGAGGCGTCGGGCCACCGCCACCTCGCCGCACGTCATCTGGAAGCAACCGTCGCCCACGAGCGCCACCACGGGACGCTCCGGGCGGGCGAGCTTCGCGGCGATGGCCGCCGGCAGACCGAACCCCATCGAGGACCAGCCGTTCGTGATCAGGAACGTGCCCGGCGCGTGCGCGGTCCACTGCGACGCGATCTGATGGGTGTGGGCTCCCACGTCGAAGGCCAGGGTCCCGTCGCGGGGAAGCACGTCCCGGACGACGTCGATCGCGTGGTGCGGCGCGAATCCGGCCAGCGGGGGACGAAGCGCGCGCTGAAAGCGCTCGCGGTGTCGCTCGGCCAGGTCTGCCGGCCACTCGGGTCGCGCGGGCGGACATCGGCTCAGCCAGTCGAGCGAGGCGTCGAGATCGCCGATCACCTCGTGGGCGATCGCCACGCTGGCGTCCGCGTCCACGGCTTCCACGTCGATCGACAGGAGGGAGACCTTGCCGATCCAGGCCTCGTACTCCACCTCCACCACGTCGTAGCCGAGCCCCACCACGAGGTCCGCGCTCCGCAAGAGCTCGCGCTGCACCTGGCGCCGGGCCCGTTCGATGCAGCCCAGCGAGAGCGGATGGTCCTCGGCGATCATGCCCTTGGCCATCGTGGTCGACGCGAACGGCAGCCGGTGGTGCTCGATCACCGAGCGCAGCACGTCCGGGTTCCGGAGGCGCATGGCCGACGAGCCCAGCACCGCCACGGGCCGGCGAGCGGCGCTCAGGATCTCGGCCGCCCGCTGCAGGACACTCTCCGAGGCCCTGCCGAGCCGTCGCCCCGCCGGAGGAGGGGGCACGGCCTCGGCAGCCGCCGCCAGCATGACGTCCTCGGGCACGTCCACGTGAACCGGGCCCCGGGGCTCGCTCAGGGCGGTCTCGAGCGCCTCGGCCAGGACCGACGCCACCCGGCCCTCGCGAAGGGCCAGCGTGGCCTTCGTGATCGGGCGGAAGAGCGCGTGATGGTCGATGGCCATCTGGATCCGCCGCCCGAGCTGCGACGTGGGCAGGTTGCACGTGATCGCCAGGAGCGGCGAACGATCGAGGTAGGCGTTGCCGACACCCGTCGTGAGGTTGGTGGCACCGGGCCCCAGGGTCGCGATGCAGACCCCGGGCACGCCGGTGAGTCGCCCCATGACGTCGGCGGCGAACGCCGCCGACCCCTCGTGCGCGGTGAGCACGTACGGCAGGCCGCCCACCCGCATGGCCTCGAGCAGGGGCAGCACGTTGCCGCTGGGGATGCCGAAGCCATGGCCCACCCCCGCCGCCCGCAGCGTGGCGACGATCAGCTCGGCGTTGTTCACCGCCCGCGCCTCACGTCTGGAGATCGCCGATCGCCGCCGACAGGCTCTCGAGCTCGGCGCGCCACGAGGCAGGCGCCACCAGCGGACGCACGACGAACTTGGAGAAGCCGACGGCGATGAAGGCCTCGATCCGCCGCCGCAAGGCCGGCAGGCCCACCGGCGTCAGCTCGAGCACCCGAGGGCGCCGGGCGGCCATGCTGCGCGCGGTGGCCGGGTCGATGGGCTCGCGGGCGTAGCCGATGCTCACGCCGAAGTGCTCCGGACTGATCGACCGCCCGGCCCGGGCCGCCACGCCCTCGATGGTGACGCGTCCTGCCGCCGCCTCTTCCGGCGTGCACAGCGAGGGCAGCCACCCGTCGGACAACCGGCCACAGCGCTCGAGGGCGCCCGGCGCCGTGCCACCCAGCCACACTTCGAGCGGTCGCTGCACCGGGAGCGGCGAGAGCGTGACGTCCCGGAGGCTGCCGGCGGCACCGTCGTGGCTCACCGTCTCGCCAGCCCACAGGCGCCGGAGCAGCGGAAGCGCCTCGTCGATGAACCCGCCGCGGCGCTTGGGGTCCAGACCGATGGCCTCGCGCTCCGGGGCGTAGGTGAGCCCGGGAACCAGTGTCACCAGCAGCCGCCCCCGGCACAGCACGTCGAGGCCCGCGAGCTGCTTGGCGAGCCGGAGCACGTTGCGTCCCGGCAGCAGCATCGTGGTCCCGAGCTTCACGCGCGGGTTGCTCGCGGCCGCCCAGGCCAGGCCCACGACGGGGTCGAGCCCGGGGCCGGTCAGCACCTCGGAGAGCCACAGGGAGTCGAAGCCCAGCTCATCGATGCCGCCGACGAGCTCGGCCAGCGCGTCAGGAGTCGAGGAGGCGCCGCCGGGACCCACGCCGATCCGGATCTTCATCGGGCGATTGTAGCCTGTCCGGGCGAGCCGCCGCCGCTCGCCACCTGGCGACCTGGGGGCTTCGTGTCGCGTCGCTCGGCCAACCCGGCCTTGACAGCCCAGCGGCGGCGGCGGTACAGGTGTGCCCGTGGAAGTGCGCTGGCTCGTGGTCTGGCTCCTGCTCGCGACCGCCGCGGGGTGCCTCACATTGCCGGTCCTCGGCCCCACCCTCCTGCTCACCCGGGCCGACCGTCAGGCGCGGGAGGGCGCGTGGGAGGAGGCGGTCGCGTCATACGACGAGTACCTGTCGCGTTTTCCCGACGACGGCGCGGCGCCCCGCGTCCTCGAGACTCGCGACACGCTGGCCGCGACGCTGAAGGCCCGGGCCGAGCTGGCGCGGCGGCGCGAAGAAGTGGCCCGGCTGCGCGACGAGGTGACCCAGCTGCGGGCCGAGGGAACGCGCCTGCGCGAGGGCGGCACCCGCCTGCGCGCCGAGGCGACGGTGCTGCGTGACGAGGTGATCCGGCTGCACGACGAGCGCGCCCAGCTGCGCGCCGAAGAGACGAAGCTGCGCGCCGAGGGAACGAAGCTGCGCGCCGAGGGGACGAAGCTGCGCGAGGAGGGAACGAAGCTGCGCGAGGAGCTGACCCGGCGCGAGAGCGCCCTGGCGCGCACGCGGCAGGAGCTCGCCGCCCAGCAGGCCGAGGCCGAGCGCCTCCGCGCCGACATCGAGGCCCTCAAGCAGATCGATCTGAAGCTGGAGCGGAAGCGCTGACGTAGAGCCGAAGGGTGTGCAGGGCTCACGCGCCTGTTCGGCTACTTGATGAAGCCGAGCAGGGTCGGGACGAACAGTACCGTCTGCGGCACGAACGCCACCAGGAGCAGGACCACGACGATCGCGGCCAGGAAGGGCAGGAGCGGCTTCACGAGCTGCTCCATCGGGAGGCCGCTCACCGCCATCCCGACGAAGAGGCAGAGGCCGACGGGCGGCGTGATGTGGCCGATCGCGGAGGCGATGACACAGACCATCCCGAAGTGGATCGGGTGGATGCCGATCGCCTGGGCGCCGGGGAGGAGGACCGGGACCGTCACGAGGATGATCTCCGAGGGCGTGAGGAAGGTGCCCAGGAAGACGTAGAGCACGATCACCACGAGCATGAACAGCCACCAGGTGGGGGCGATCGTCGAGATCGCCTCGGCGACCCGGAAGGGGAACTTCGAGTACGTCAGCACCCAGCCGAACGCTCCGACGAGGCCGATGATGAGCCCGATCACGCCCGACAGGCGCGCCGAGTCGGCGAAGATGCCGGGCAGATCCTTCCATTTCAGCTCGCGGTAGAAGAGCGGCGGCACGACGAGCGCGTACACCACCGCCACCGCCGCGGCCTCCGTCGGCGTGAACCAGCCGATGAGGATGCCGCCCATGATGATGACGGGGATCATGAGGGCCGGCAGCGCGTTGCGGAGCGCGACGGTCAAGGCGGCGACGGTCGGCCGCGGCTCGCGCGGATAGTTGCGCTTGCGCGCGATGACGAAGGTGGGCACCGCCATGCCGATCCCGACCAGCAGGCCGGGCAGGTAGCCGCCCGCGAAGATGGCCGCCACCGATTCGTCGGCCATCCACGCGTAGATCACCGCGACGATCGAGGGCGGGATGATGGGCGCCATGATCGCGGTCGAGATCGTCAGCACGGTGGCGAAGTCCTTGTCGTAGCCCTTGCGGACCATCTGGGGGATCAGGAACGTGCCGAGGGCGGAGACGTCCGCCACCGCCGAGCCCGAGATCCCGCCGAAGATCATGCTGTCGAGGATGTTCACGTAGGCGAGGCCGCCCCGGAAGCGCCCCACCAGCACCGTGGCGAAGTCGATGATGGCGCGGGCCACGCCCCCCCGCGCGGCGATGTTCCCGGCCAGGATGAAGAGGGGCGCGGCCAGGATCAGGAACGAGTCCGAGAGGAGCCCGACGAACCGGGTGGGAATGATGATCGGGTTGAGCGTCGGAAAGAAGAGGGCGGCCGCGAGCGTGCCGGCGCCGAGGGCGATGCCGATCGGCATGCCGAGCACGACGAGGACGACGAAGACGATCAGGAGGGTCTCGGCCACAGGGCTCTCAGCGAGGCGACGAAGCGCCAGGCCATGGGCAAGATCATCAGGGCCGAGCCCACCGGGACGGCCGCGTACACGTACCCGAGCGGCAGCCCGAGTCCGGCGCTGGTCTGGAGCTGGGCGTTGGGGACGAGCACGAGGCTCGACTTGATGAGCGAGACGAAGAGGAGCATGCCGGCGCCCTGGGTGAACGCGCCGACCAGCGCCTGGGTGCGCGGCCGCAGGCGGTTGCGGAAGTAGTCGAGCATCGTGTGCTCGCCGCGGTGCATGGCGGCGGCGGCGCCGATCATGACGAGCCACACGAAGAGGTAGCGCGGCACCTCGTCCAGCCCGTCGATGGTGCCGCGCCCGACGTAGCGCAGCACGACCTGGACGAAGACCGCGAGCGTCATCAGGGCCAGGACGGCGCCGCCGAGGTACCCGAGCCCCTCGTAGGCGCGGGTCCCCCAGCGACCGAACGGCGGGCCCGGGCGGCCGGGATCGCCGGGGTCGGACGAGGTCACCCGGCTACTTGATGCTCAGGATGTAGTCGACCATCTTGCGCGCGTCCTTGCCGGCGGGCGTCGCGTAGAACTCTTCGTAGACGCTCTTGGTGGCCTCGCGGAAGGGCGTGGCGTCGGGCTTGGTGATGGAGGCGCCCTTGGCCTTCACCTGCTCCTGGATCGACTTGTCCTCGTCGAGGATGAACTTGCGGTTCCACTGCTCGGCGTACTT
>DASTOJ010000302.1:0-19217 GCA_035762565.1 Candidatus Methylomirabilota bacterium
AGAACGCCGCGTGGGACATGCGCCGGCGCTTCCAGTGGTGCATGACGCCGCTGGGGACGAACATGCTGCCGGCCGACGCCGTCGAGCACGCCGAGCTGGAGCTCTACCTCACGCAATTCGACAACGGCAAGCCGATGAGCGTCCCGGGCATCCGCCACTGACCCCGGCGCGTGTGAACGCTGCGCGCGGGCCCGGGGCGGAAGCGAGGACCCCGGGCGCGCCACGATGGCTCGCCTGTCGCCGTAAGCTCGCTCCGGGCCCGGCGAGCGCGGGCCCCCCATCCCCCAGCGGGGGCTGGGGCGCGGCCAGTCGAATCCGCGGTGGCGCGCTCGCCGGGCCCTGCGCTCGCAACGGTGACAACGGCTCGCCATCAAGTGGCGCGCCCGGGGTCCTCGCTTCCGCCCCGGGCCCGCGCGCAGCGTCGCGCCCGGCGTGTCCGACCGGACACCTCGGATCGGCCAAGAAGACGCGGCAATGGAAGTGACGCGGCGGGATCTGGTCAAGCTGGTGGCGGCTGCGACCGCGGTCGGGATTGCGCCTCGGGCGCTCGCGGAGGCGGAGGGCGCGGCGGGGCGGTTGCTGGATTTCGAGGCGCTGGGCAACGTCACTCTCCTGCATGTGACCGACACGCACGCCACGTTGCTGCCGGTGCACTTCCGCGAGCCGGATATGTTGCTCGGGGTGGGCGACGAGCGGGGGAAGCCGCCGTACCTGACGGGGGCGGCGCTGCTCGCACACTACGGGATCGCTCCCGGCTCCGCGCTCGCGCACGCGCTCACGCACGTCGACTTTCCGGCGCTGGCGGCGCGGTACGGGCGGATGGGGGGGTACGCGCATCTGGCCGCGCTGGTGAAGCGGGTGCGGGCGGAGCGGGCGGGGCGGACGCTGGTGCTCGACGGCGGGGATGCGCTGCAGGGGTCGGCGACGTCGCTGTGGAGCCGGGGCGAGGACATGCTGCGGGCGACGAATGAGCTCGGCGTGGAGGTGTTCACGGGGCACTGGGAGTTCACCTACGGGCTCGAGCGGGTGCGCGAGCTGTTCGGTGACCGCGCGCGGCGCGGGCGGTTCGCCGGGGACTTCGTCGCCCAGAACGTCGGCGAGGCGGGCTGGGGCGACCGCGTGTTCCCGCCCTACACGGTGCGCGAGGTGGGCGGCGTGCGGGTCGGGGTGATCGGCCAGGCGTTCCCGTACACGCCCGTCGCCCACCCGCGCCGGTTCGTGCCTGACGTCACGTTCGGCATCCGGGAGGACGACATCCAGCGGCTGGTCGGTGAGCTGCGCGACGAGCGGAAGGCCGACTGCGTCGTGCTGCTGAGCCACAACGGGATCGCGGTGGATCTCAAGCTGGCCGCGCGCGTGCGCGGCCTCGACGTGATCCTCGGCGGCCACACCCACGACGGGCTGCCCCAGCCCAGCCTCGTGGGCCGCACGCTGGTCGTCAACTCCGGTTCGCACGGCAAGTTCCTGAGCCGCCTCGACCTCGACGTGCGCGGCGGCCGCGTCGCCGCCCACCGCTACCGGCTGCTGCCGGTGCTGGCCGGCGCCCTCCCGCCCGATCCCGACATGGCGCGGTTGATCCGGCAGATCCGCGGCCCCCACGAGGCTGCGCTCGCCGAGCGGCTGGCCGTCTCCGAGTCGCTGCTCTACCGGCGTGGCAACTTCAACGGGACGTTCGACGAGCTGATCCTGGACGCGCTGCTCAAGCGCGCCGACGCCGAGGTGGCGTTCTCGCCGGGATTCCGCTGGGGAATCACGCTGGTGCCGGGGCAGGCGATCACGCTCGAGGACGTCTACGCCCACACCGCGCTGACCTACGCCGGCACCTGGGTGCGCGAGCTGACCGGCCGGGAGATCGTCCGCCTGATGGAGGACGTCGCCGACAACCTCTTCCACCCCGATCCCTACTACCGGCAGGGCGGCGACATGGTGCGCGTGGGCGGGCTCACCTACGCGATCGAGCCCGGCCAGCCGATCGGCCGCCGCATCCGCGACGTGCGCGTCGGCACCCGTCCCCTCGACCCCGCGCGGCGCTATCGGGCCACGGGCTGGGCCTCGCTGGCCGAGGCCGACGGCCCACCAGCCTGGGACGTGGTCGCCGGCCACCTGCGCGCCCTCAAGCGCGTGCGCCTCGACCCCCGCCCGCGCGTGCGCGTGCTCTGACGTCCACGGTCAGGCCGCGGGCCGCCGCCGCTCGGCGGCCGGACGAGCAGGGCACCGCCCGGCGTCTGGACGAGCAGGGCGCCCCCCGCCGGGGTGCGATGCTGTAGAGTTGACCCGATCGTGGACGCATCTCCAGGAGGGTGCATGAAGGGGCGCCGGATACCGATCGCTTTGGCGGGAGCGCTGCTGGTCACGACGCTGGCGCTGGCCGTCGGCGGCCTCACCCCGCCCCGGGCCGTGGCCGACAAGGCGCTCGACGACCTCCTGTTCGACCTCCAGCTGATCCCGCTCGACGGGCAGGTGCCGCCGCCGTTCGCGCTGGAGCGGCTCGGCGACGGCAAGATGGTGACGCTGGCCGAGCAGCGCGGGCGGCCGGTGATGCTGTACTTCTGGGCGACCTGGTGACCGTACTGCACGAGGGAGTTGCCCTCGGCCATCGAGAAAGTGCACCAGGAGTACAAGGACCGCGGCCTGGTCGTGCTGCCCATCAGCATCGAGGAGGGCCGACGCAAGGTGGCGCCGTGGGCCGACAAGCAACGGTTGACCGTGCCGCTGCTCCTCGATCCCGAGGGCGAGGCCAGCGCCGCCTACCGCATCACCGCCACGCCGACGGTGTTCCTGATCGGCCGCGACGGCAAGCTGGTCGCCAAGGCCGTCGGCAACAAGCCGTGGACCTCGGAGCAGGGGCGCGCCTTGCTGCAGCTGCTGCTGAAGAGCTGACCGAGCTCCGGTGATCGACACCTTCGACACCGACGTGTTGATCCTGGGCGCGGGCGGCGCCGGGCTCACCGCGGCGCTGCACGCCGCCGACGCCTCGCCGGCGCTGCGCGTGACCGTCGTGGTCAAGGGGCTGCTCGGCCGCGCCGGGTGCACGCGCATGGTGCAGGGCGGCTACAACGCGGTGCTGACCGAGCCCGACTCGCTGCAGGCCCACCTGCTCGACACGCTGGCCGGCGGCGGCTGGATCAACGACCAGGAGCTGGTGTGGACGCTGGTGACGGAGGCGCCGGGCCGCGTGCTCGAGCTGGAGTCGCGCTACGGCTGCCTGTTCGACCGCACGCCCGCCGGGCGCATCCACCAGAAGCCGTTCGCGGGCCAGAGCCACGACCGCACCATCCACAAGGGCGACCTCACCGGCATCGAGATCATGAACCGCCTCGCCGAGCAGGTCCAGGCGCGGCCGTCGATCGGCGCCCTGGAGGAGTGCCGCGCGGTCGAGCTGCTGCTCGACGACGCCGAGCGCGCGGCCGGCGCGCTGCTGCTCGACATGCGCAGGGGTCGGTTCGTGGTGGCGCGGGCGCGCGCCGTGCTGCTGGCCATGGGCGGCGGGCCCACGATGTACCGGGTCATCGCCTGCTCGGCCGACAAGTCCGCCGATGGCATCGCGCTCGCGTACCGCGCCGGCCTGCCTCTGCGCGACATGGAGATGGTACAGTTCCATCCCACGGGCCTCGTCATCCCGGGCTCGCTGATGACCGGCGCGCTGCTGGAGGAAGGCCTGCGCGGGGCCGGGGGCCACCTGTGCAACGGCCTCGGCGAGCGGTTCATGGCCCGCTACGACGCCGCCCGCATGGAGCGCTCCACCCGCGACCTCGTCTCCCGCGCCTCGTTCACCGAGGTGCTGGAAGGCCGCGGCACACCCAACGGCGGCGTCTGGATCGACGTCTCCCACCTGGGCGTCGAGGTGGTTGAGCGCACCTTTCGCGGCATGGTCCGGCGCTGCCGCGACTTCGGGCGCGACCTCGCCCGTGGGCCGGTCGAGGTCGGGCCCACCGCGCACTTCCTGATGGGCGGCGTCGTGATCGACTCCGCCTGTCGGACCGCGATCGAGGGGCTGTTCGCAGCTGGCGAGGATACGGGCGGCGTGCACGGCGCCAACCGGCTCGGCGGCAACGGTGTCGCCGAGTCGACGGTGTTCGGGGGCCTCGCCGGCGACGTCATGGCCGCCTTCGTCGAGGGCCGGAAGCCGCCGGCGCCGGTGGTCGCCGGGCTGGGGGCGAGCGTGGCAGCGCTCTCGGCGCCGCTCGGGCGCGCCGGCGGCCCGGCGCTGTACGGCCTCCAGCACCGGCTGCGCGACGTCATGTGGGAGCGCGCGGGCCTCGTGCGCGACGCGGACGGACTGTCGGCGGCGCTGGCGGAGATCGACCGGATCGAGGCGAGCCTGGACGCGGTGGGCGTGGCCGGCGATCCCGCGCTGAACACCGCGTGGCAGGACTGGCTGAGCCTGCGCAACCAGACGCTGGCGGCCCGGCTCATCGCGCGCTCCGCCTTCGCGCGGCGCGAGAGCCGGGGCGCCCACTTCCGCCGCGACTTCCCGACGCCCACCGCGGGCCCGCCCGTCAGCGTGCGGGTGCGGTGCGAGGGCGACCGGCCCGCGGTCACGACCGCGCCGGTGGCGTTCACGCGCGCGGCACCCGGCGGCTCGGCCGCCCCGCAGGCGGTCGAGATCGGTGATTGAGGTATCATCGCCCGCCATGGAGCGGCCGACGAGGTAGGCGTGGTCATCGCCCAGGGCCGGACGATCGTGAACCGCACGTGAGGGAGGACACCATGGCGTTCGACGGTGAACAGTTCGTCAACCGCTTCAACACGGTGTGGAACGGCCACGACGTGGACGGGATCCTGGCGATGATGACCGACGACGTCCTCTTCGAGGCGTCGTTCGGCAAGGACCCGTGGGGCTCGCGCGTCACCGGCAAGGCGGCGGTGCGGGAGTTCCTCGGCGACATGATCGAGCGCATCCCCGACGTCCGCTGGGACGAGACACGGCACTTCGCGTGCGCCGAGCTGGCGGTCGTCGAGTGGATCACGACCGGCACCCCGCGGGGCGGCGGACGCTTCGAGACGCACGGCTGCGACATCCTGGCGCTGCGCGACGGGAGGATCGCCGCCAAGCGCTCCTACCGCAAGGCCACGCTCTGAGCGAGTCACCCGCGCTCGACCGCCGGACCTTCCTGCGCGGCCTCGCACTGGC
The DNA here is from genome assembly GCA_035762565.1 of Candidatus Methylomirabilota bacterium. Classification (GTDB taxonomy): domain Bacteria; phylum Methylomirabilota; class Methylomirabilia; order Rokubacteriales; family CSP1-6; genus AR5. The sequence goes on from DASTOJ010000302.1 coordinate 5,135, forward strand.
GCCGGTGGCGGCGCTGGGCGGCTGCGCCGCCGTCGGCGGGCCGCCGCCGTCGCCGGTGGACTACGGGCCCGCGGCGTTCGAGGTGACGTCGCGCTCGGCGCTCGTCTGGCACCGCCTGCGCGGCGGAGGGCGGCTCCACGTCGAGTACGCGATCGACGCCGGCTTCACGCAGGTCCGGCGAACGCCGGTCGTGGAGGCCACGGCGGAGAGCGACTACACCGTCGCCCTGCCGCTCGAGGGGCTGGCGGCCGGACGCGAGTATCTCTATCGGGCCGTGAGCGAGGACGGGCGCACGCGCGGCCCCGTGGGCCGGTTCCGCACGGCGCCGGAGCGGGCCGGCGAGTTCACCTTCGGCTTCAGCGGCGACATCGAGGCGGGCCATCAGCCGTTCACGCTGCTCGACTCGGTCGTGCGCCGCCGGCCCGAGTTCTTCTTCCTGCTCGGCGACACCGTGTACGCCGACGTGCCCCGGGGTCGCTTCACCCCGTCGGTGGCGCACTACCGCGAGAAGCACCGCGAGAACCGCGACGACGTGCACCTGGCCCGGCTGCTGGCCGCGACGCCCGTGTACGCCATGTGGGACGACCACGAGGTGCACAACGACTTCGACGGCACCAGCCCGTACATCGGCGAGGGGCGCCAGGTGTTCCGAGAGTACTGGCCGGTGCGAGGCGAGGGCGGCGAGCCGTCCGTGCTCTACCGGCGGTTCGCGTGGGGGCCGGGCGCCGACTTCTTCGCGCTCGACTGCCGCCAGTACCGACGCCCGAAGAGCGAGGCGGACGGCCCCGGCAAGACGATGCTGGGTGCGCGCCAGAAGGCGTGGCTCAAAGAGGGCCTGCGCGCCTCGCGGGCTCCCTTCAAGTTCGTGCTGTCGTCGGTGCCCTTCCACGGCCCCTGGGGACCCGACCGGTGGGCGGGCTACGCCGCCGAGCGGGACGAGCTGCTCGCCTTCGTCCGCGCCGAGCGCGTCACCGGCGTCATCGTGCTCAGCGCCGACGTCCACGCCGCCGTCGACGTCGACCTCGGCACCGGCGTGCGGGAGCTCATCGCCGGCCCGATCGGAGCCTGGCCGCTGTGTCGCATCGTTCCCCAGGCCCGCGCCGCCTTGCAGGCCAGCGGCCGCTTCTTCATCTGCGATGCGTTCAACTGGGCATTGCTGACCGTCCGGCCCGAGGCCGGACCGCCCGAGGTCGAGCTGCAGTTCATCGACCACACCGACACCGTGCGCCACCGCACGCGGGTGCCGGCCACCGGGTAGGCCGTGGCACGCCGGAGGACGTGGGTCATGGTGGTGATCGGAGCGCTGATCGTCCTCGCCGTCGTCCTGACCCCGATCATCATCGACCTCTCGCCGCAGTGAGCGAGCCGCCCCGCATCCTGCGCCGCGAGTGGACGACGGTCGAGGGCTGGCGCGGCACCCGCAGCGGCATGTGGGCCTGGCTCATCCAACGCGCCGCCGCCATCGCCCTCCTGCTCGTGGTCGCCCTCCACCTGGTGCACCCGTTCCGCCGGGGTGTGCAGGCCGCGCTCCTCGCGCTCGTCCTGCTCCACGCGCTGCTGGGCGTCCGCTCGGTGATGCTGGACTTCGGGGTGCCGCTCCGCTGGCACCGCGCGCTGCTCGTCCTCGCGCTCGTCCTGGCCGCCGTCCTCTTCGCGATCGTGTGGGGCTGGCGCTGGTACTGAAGCGAGCGACACGTCATGGCCGAACCGCGTTCGCCGACATTTCTCTGAGTACACGGTTGCGGCCACCCCCTGATGGCCCTATCCTGGTGCAACCAATGGCGGGTGTGAGTTCGACACCCAGGAGAGTCGTGTGGCTCTGACCCGTCGCGAGGCCATCCGCAAACTCGCTCTCGATCTGCTCAATGCCCAGCTACACGACCGGCCCGTGGCGGCTTTCGCGCCGTGAAATTCGGCGAGAGGGAGAGCGAGGAGGGTCCAGCGACACCCCCACAACCGATTCCACCCGCAACGTCGGCTCTCGGCGAAGAAGTCTTCTATGAGCCGTTCGCCGAAGGAACTTCGTTCACCCGAAAGTGGCAAGACCTGTGACAATCCCTGGTACTCCGGGCGACGATGCGAGGCACTACCAGGTCCGGGGCCCTACGCCTCGCCATTGAGGAGTCGAAGAAATGAAGGAGAGCGCGCTCTCAGGGCGAGCGCCTCTGAGGGCCCGCTGTCCGCTGAGACCGCCACCAGGTCCTGATCTCGCTCAGGTGGTCTCGTTCGTGGCTCCAACCGGGGGCGGGAAGCCACTCGACCATTGAGTACTGATGCGATGGATCGCGGAGTGCTGCGGTCGGCAACCGCTCGAACCGCCTGACGAGATCTGCGCGCACCCGCGCCATCCGGCGGAGCACGGTGGGCAGGGGCAACGGGCGGCCGCGGGCGACCGAGCGCGCGTTGAAGCGGTCGGCGTCGGCCATGCTCTCGAACCAACGGATGCGGTCGCCGCGGCCGCGGGCGATGAGGCGGAGCCGGCGCACGGTTTCCTCGTCGCAGGTCAGCAGGTGCGCCAGGACGTCCTTGACGGACCACCGGTCCTGCGTGCGGGGTCGAACGATTTCGCGCTCGGGCAGTCGGGCGACGAACACCAGCGTGGCGGCGCGTGATGCCACCATCCGCCGGATGGCCTGGCGCCGCCATTTCGCGAGCGAGGCGGATCGCCGGATTGCCATGCCAGCCATGCCGTCGGCTACGCCGGCCGGGAGCCGACCACGTCGGCGTAGAGCGCGGTCTGGGCGAAGAAGTGGCGCAGGACGTAGTGCTCGTTGACGTCGTGCTGCTGGTTGTCGCTGTTGGCGGCGGGGATCCACAGCGCCGGGATGCCGAGCGTCTCGGTGAAGACCCAGAGCGGCAGCGTCCCGCCCAGGGTCGGCAGCGCGACGGGCTCGGCGTCGCCGTGCTGCTCGAGCAGGCGCAACAACCAGCCGAATTCCGGCCGGGTCGGTGAGGTGTAGCTGGCGGGCTGGCTCGCGAAGCGGACGCTGAACGCGATGCCCGGGGTGCGGTCCCTGTGGGCGGCCACGACCTCCTCGACGATCGTCTCCATCGCGGCCGGCGGCGTGTCGGGCGTGACCCGGATGTCCAGGCGAGCGTGGGCGGTGCGGGGGATGATCGTGCGGCGTGCCGTGGGCGAGGCGCCCTCGGTCATGAAGTGGTTGACGTTCACGGTGGGCCTGAGGAACGGCTTCCAGACCGCGCGGTCCTCCCACTTGGCGAACATCTCGCTCGCCTCCCGGCGGAAGGCGTCGTGGGCCTCGCCGAACGCGCCCACGCGGGCCTCGATGTCGGCGATCACGCGGGCCAGCGGCAGCACCGGGTTGGGCACGATGTTGCCGTAGTTGCCGGAGTGCAGCGAGGCGGGGCGGCCGTTGTCAGCCACGAGGTCCACGCCGACGAGGCCGCGCACGCCCATCACGAGGGTTGGCCCGTCCTTCTGCTTGGGGCCGTCGGAACCGATCAGCACGTCGGCGGCGAGCCGGTCGCGATGGGCCCGCGCGATGGCGTCGAGGTTGGGGCTGCCGTGCTCCTCCTCGCCGTCGAGGATGATCCGCACGCGCCACTGCGCCCGCCCGGCCCGGGCGGCGTCGAGCGCGCCGAGGACGTTGGACAGGTGCTGGCCCTTGTTGTCGGCGCCGCCGCGCGCCACCACGGTGACATCGTCGAGCGCGCGCTCGTCGAGCGTGCGCGGATCGACCGGCGCCCCGGCGTGGAAGTACGTCGGCTCGAACGGCTTGCAGGCGACCTCGTGCCAGCGCCAGCGCTCGAGGTCGCCGGTGGGCTGGACGTCGTAGTGGCCGTAGAGCAGCAGCGTCGGCGCGCCCGCCGGTCCGGGGATCTCGCCCCACAACGCCGGGGTGCCGCCGCCGTCGGGCACCGGCAAGGGCGCCAGCTCCAGGCCGATCTCGCGCCAGAACCCGCGGACGTCCTCGACCATGGCCGGCGTCACCTGCCGGCTGATGGTGGGAATGCGCAGGTAGCGGTCGAGCAGCGCGACGCGGTCGTGACGTCGGGACACGGTGGCTCCTCTCTCGGACCACGGTAGTATAGCCGCGATGCCGACGACGCTCTCCGTGTACCGCTGGTCGCCGGGCGCGCGCGAGCGCTGGCAGGCGTTCGACGTGGACGGTGGCCCCGACACGACCGTGCTCGACGCGCTCGTGGACGTGCAGCGGCGCCAGGATCCCACGCTGGCCTTCCGCTACGCCTGCCGCGTCGGCATGTGCGGCTCGTGCGGAGTGGTGGTGAACGGCCGCGAGCGCTGGGCGTGCCGGACGCGCCTGGCGATGCTCGGGGCCGGGCCGGTGACGGTGCGCCCGCTCTACCACTTCCCGCTGCTGCGCGACCTCGTCGTCGACATGGCGCCGTTCACCGCGAAGCAGCGCGACGTCGGGGCGGCGCTGGTGCCGGCGGCGGAGGCCCGGCCCTACGCGCTGATCCCGGTCGGCTCGGCCGAGCGCCGCGACATCGATCCCGCCATCGAGTGCATCGGGTGCGGCATGTGCGTGTCAGCCTGCACGATGGTGGCCCACAATGCGCGCTTCCCGGGGCCGGCAGCGCTCAACCGCGCCTTCACGCTGGTACACGACTCTCGCGACGCGGCCGGCGAGGCGCGCTGGGCGGTGCTGCTCGGCGACGACGCGCTGGCCCGGTGTCACGGGCAGGGCACCTGCACCGAGGTGTGCCCGATGGGGCTGGCGCCGACCACGTCGATCCTCCGCCTCCGCCGGCTGGCGACCCGGAGGCTCTTCGGACTGGGCTGACGAGCTGCGGCCGGTTGACCGGTGCGGGAAGCGGTGCCTACTCTGGTCCTATGAGGTGCCCCGTGTGCGGACAGATCCCGCCGCGTGGCGCGAACTTCTGCTTCGCGTGCGGCACCTCTCTGGCCCGGGCCTGTCCCGCGTGCCACGCCGGCCAGTCCCCGGAGGCGAGCTTCTGTCCCGAGTGCGGCACGCGCTTGTCGGCCCGACCCGGTGACGCCGTGGAGCCCCCGGACGAGACGCCAGTGGCCGCATCGCCACTCGCACGGGACGAGGGGCTCGACGACCGGGCGCTCGACGAGGCGATCGAGTACACGCGGGGCCGCGAATCGGGGTGGCGCGTCGCCGGCGTGGCGGTCGCCATTTTCCTGCTGCTGGTCGCCGTGACCGGCTCGGCGATGTGGCTCTCGGGTCATCGGCAGGCCGCGCGGGTTCCCGCGGCCGCACCCGCCCCGGTCGTGCACGAGCCCGCGGCGGCCGTGCCGCTGCCGGCAGCGGCAGAGCCACAGCCGGCATTGCCGGAGCCCGCCGGCCAGGCGCGCTCGGAGCCGCCGCGGTCGGAGACCACCGGCCTGGCGCTCCCGGAGCCCTCTACCGAATCGGTTGCCGCCTCGGCGGCTCGGCGGGCGTCCGGATCCGACCCGCACCGTCGGCCCACCGTTCCGAGCGAGTCGCCGGCAGCGTCGCCGCACGCGACGTCTCCTCGCGTCGAGGTGAGTGAGGTGCGCGTGGAGATCGCCAAGGAGCGGCTGCCCGACGGCGTCACCCGGTACAGCGTCCGGCTGCGTGAGCGCGATGGGACGCCCGCCAGGAACGTGGCGGTCACCGTGCGCGGCCGGCGTGCCGATGGCGCGATCGTCGAAGCCCCGCTCGATCCGACGCCGGAGCCCGGGATGTACCGCGCCGCGCTGGGCCTGGTGGAGATCAGCGATCCCCGGCTGCGCGTGGCCCGCGCGGGCCGGATCAAGGACCTGCCGCTGCCTGAATGAGCGCGCGTCAGTCCACGCGACGTCCGAGGATGAGCAGATCCGCCTCCCGGCCATCCAGGCGGGCGACGCGGGGCAGGTGGCCCCAGCGCGTGAAGCCGTGCGCCTCGAAGAGGCGGACGCTGGGCTCGTTGTGGCCGAACACGAAGGCGACGAGCGTGGCCAGCCCGAGCCCGGGCGCGCGCTCGATCGCGCGCGCCAGCAGCCGCCGGGCGACTCCCCCACGCTGCGCCTCCCCGCCGACGTACACGCTCACCTCGGCGGTGGCGGCGTACGCGGGCCGGCCGTAGAACGACTGGAACGACAGCCAGCCCACGACCAGCCCGTCACGCTCGGCCACCCAGAGAGGCCGGCGGTCCGGCGTGTGCTCGTGGAACCACGGCTGCCGGCTGACCACCGACACCGGCTCGGTGTCGGCGGTGGCCCGGCGTCCCGGGATCGCCTCGTTGTAGATGCTCACGATGCGCGGGAGATCGCTCTCCCGGGCGTCGCGGATGCTCACCGGCGGCGCCGCCGTCCTCACGGCGTCACGCAGGACGCGGGGGTCGGCAGCAGGTGCTCGCTGAGGTTCATGGCCGCAGCCTCCTCGCTGGCGCGAACATCAATCGACGGCGCCGCCGTCCTTGATTCCAACGCCGCGCCGCGTTAGAGTAATTCGTCTTCGACGACGCCTCCCTCCTGCGTGGCGGGGAGGTGCTCTTTTTTGCCCGCGAAGAGGGAGGCTCGGATGTCCGTGTCGCAGGTGCGCTCGGTCTATGCCTCCATGCCCGACCGCATCGCCCGCGCCCGCCGCAGCTTCGGCCGTCCGCTGACCCTCACCGAGAAGATCCTGGCCGCCCACGCCTGGGATTTCGACGCCCAGGTCTGGGCGCGCGGCAAGGCCATCTTGAAGCTGCGCGTGGACCGCGTCGCGCTGCAGGACGTCACCGGCCAGATGGCGCTGTTCCAGTTCATGATGTCGGGCCGCAAGCGCGTGGTGGTGCCGTCGTCGCTGCACTGCGACCACCTCATCCGCGCCGAGTCCGGCGCCGCCGACGACCTCCAGCGCGCGATCCGTGACAACGAAGAGGTCTACAACTTCCTCCGCTCCTCCGCTAGCCGGTTCGGCCTGGACTTCTGGCGGCCGGGCGCCGGTATCGTGCACCAGGTCGTGCTGGAGAACTACGCGTTCCCCGGCGGGCTGATGATCGGCGCCGACTCGCACACGCCCAACGCGGGCGGGCTCGGCATGGTGGCGATCGGCGTCGGCGGCGCCGACTGCGGCGAGGCGATGGCGGGGCTGGCGTGGGAGGTGCTCCATCCCAAGCTCATCGGCGTGCACCTGACGGGCAAGCTGTCGGGCTGGACGGCGCCCAAGGACGTCATCACCTATCTCTGCACGCTGCTCACGGTGAAGGGCGGCACCAACAAGGTCCTCGAGTACTTCGGGCCGGGGGCGGCGTCGATCAGCGCGACCGGCAAGGGGACGATCTGCAACATGGGCGCCGAGCTGGGCGCCACCACGTCGCTGTTCCCATTCGACGCGCGGATCGCGGCGTACCTGCGCGCCACCGAGCGCGCCGAGATCGCCGCGCTGGCCGAGGCCGCCCGCGAGCACCTCACGGCCGACCCCGAGGTCGAGACGGCGCCGCAGCGGTTCTACGACGAGCTGGTGGAGATCGACCTCGACGAGCTGGAGCCCCACGTCGTCGGCCCCCACTCGCCCGACCGCGGGCGGCCGATCTCGAAGCTGGCCGCCGAGGCGCGCGAGAACAAGTGGCCGGCCGCCATCACCAACGCGCTCATCGGCTCGTGCACCAACTCGTCCTACGAGGACATGCGGCGGGCGGCCCACGTGGCGATGCAGGGTCACGAGGCCGGGTTGCGGGCGAAGTCCAGGTTCCTCGTCACGCCGGGCTCCGAGCGGGTCTTCCAGACGGTCAAGCGCGACGGCATCGTCGAGACCTTCGCGAAGATCGGCGGGACAGTCCTCGCCAACGCCTGTGGCCCGTGCATCGGACAGTGGAAGCGGACCGACATCGGGCCCGACCAGACGAACACGATCGTCAGCTCGTTCAACCGCAATTTTCCCGGCCGCAACGACGGCAGCGCCTCCACGCTGTCGTTCATCACCAGCCCCGAGCTGGTCACCGCGCTGGCGCTGGCGGGGACGCTGGAGTTCAACCCGCTGACCGACACGCTGACCGCCCCCGACGGCAGCCGGGTCCGGCTGACGCCGCCGGAGGCGGAGGAGCTGCCGCGGGACGGCTTCGTGGGCGGGACCGCCGGCCTGGAGCCGCCCGCCGCCGATCCGGACTCGGTGCGCATCGAGATCCCCGAGAACAGCGAGCGGCTGCAGCTGCTGGGCCCGTTCGTGGCCTGGGACGGCAAGGACTTCATCGACCTGCCGATCCTGGTCAAGACCAGGGGCAAGACGACGACCGATCACATCTCGCCGGCGGGGCCGTGGCTGCGCTACCGAGGCCACCTCGACAAGATCTCCGACAACATGTTCCTGGGCGCCGTCAACGCCTTCACCGGCGCCGCCGGCAAGGGCACCAACCCGCTCACCGGCGAGCGCGACCAGCCGTTGGCCCGGATCGCCCGCGCCCTCAAGCAGGCCGGCCAGCCGTGGATCGTCATCGGGGACGAGAACTACGGAGAAGGCTCCAGCCGCGAGCACGCGGCGATGTCGCCGCGCTATCTGGGGTGTGCCGCGGTCCTCGTTCGCAGTTTTGCGCGCATCCACGAAACGAATCTGAAGAAGCAAGGCGTGCTTCCCTTGACGTTCCAGGATCCCGCCGGCTACGACCTGTTCGAGGAGCCCGACCGGGTGTCCGTCGTCGGGCTCTACACGCTGGAGCCGGGCAAACCGGTGACGGTGCGGATCAGCAAGCCGGCCGGCCGCACGCTCGAGCTCCAGACCCGGCACAGCATGACCCGCGAGCAGATCGCGTGGTTCCGGGCGGGCTCGGCGCTCAACGCCGGGCGGCCCGTCGATCCCGCCACCGGCGAGACGCCGCCGATGACCTCGGCCGCGCTCGAGCCCGGCGACACCAAGGCAAAGCCAGGAAAGGACGTCTAATGGCAGGCAAGGTCAGGATTCCCGCCGGCGAGAAGGTCACGATCGAGCACGGCAAGCTGCGCGTGCCCGACCACCCGATCATCGCCTTCATCGAGGGCGACGGCACCGGCCCCGACATCTGGGCCGCCTCCGTGCGCGTGCTCGACGCGGCCGTGGAGCGGGCCTACCAGGGCCGCCGGAAGATCGCGTGGGCCGAGGTGTACGCCGGCGACAAGGCCCAGGCCGTGTACGGCAAGGACTGCCCGCCGAACCTGCTGCCCGAGGAGACGCTCGACGTCATCCGCGAGTACCTGGTGGCGATCAAGGGCCCGCTCACGACGCCGATCGGCGAGGGCTTCCGCTCGCTCAACGTCACGCTGCGGCAGGTCATGGATCTGTACGTGTGTCTCCGACCGGTGAAGTATTTTCAGGGCGTGCCCTCTCCCGTGAAGCGGCCGGACAAGGTCGACATGGTGATTTTCAGGGAGAACACCGAGGACATCTACGCCGGGATCGAGTGGATGACCGGCACGCCCGAGGCCCGGAAGGTGGTCGACTTCCTCCAGAAGGACATGGGGGTGAAGAACATCCGCTTTCCCAACTCGTCGTCCATCGGCATCAAGCCGGTGTCCCGGGAGGGCTCGGAGCGGCTGATCCGCGCCGCCTACCGCTACGCGATCGAGCACAACCGCCGCAACGTCACCCTCGTGCACAAGGGCAACATCCAGAAGTACACGGAGGGTGCCTTCATGAAATGGGGCTACGAGCTGGCCAAGCGGGAGTTCTCCGACAAGCTCATCGGCTGGGACGACTGTGCCGGCAAGCCGCCGGCGGGCAAGATCCTCGTGAAGGACGCCATCACCGACGCGTTCCTGCAGCAGATCCTCACCCGGCCGGACGAATTCGACGTGATCCCGACCTGCAACCTGACCGGCGACCTGCTGTCCGACGCGCTGGCCGCCCAGGTCGGCGGCATCGGCATCGCGCCCGGCGCCAACATCAACTACGACACCGGCCACGCGCTGTTCGAGGCCACCCACGGTACCGCGCCCAAGTACGCGGGGCAGGACAAGGTCAACCCGGGCTCGGTCATCCTTTCCGGCGAGATGATGCTGCGCTACATGGGCTGGACCGAGGCGGCCGACCGGGTCGTCGCCGGCATGGAGAAGACGATCCAGCAGAAGGTGGTCACCTACGACTTCGCGCGGCTGATGGAGGGTGCCCGGGAGGTGAAGTGCTCGGAGTTCGGCACCGCGATCATCCAGACCATGGCGAAGCTCTGATGGCGGACCGGCCGAAGATCACCGTGGTCGGCGCCGGCAACGTCGGCGCCACCGTCGCCCAGTATACCGTGGAGAAGGAGCTCGGCGACGTCGTGCTGGTCGACGTCATCGAGGGCATCCCGCAGGGCAAGGCGCTCGACCTGGCCCAGGCGGGGCCGGTCCACGGCTACGACTCCACGCTGGCCGGGTCGAACGGTTACGACGAGACCGCCGGCTCCGATATCGTGGTCATCACGGCCGGCATGGCCCGCAAGCCGGGCATGACGCGCGACGACCTGCTGTTCAAGAACGCCGAGATCGTCGGCGCGGTGGTGGAGCAGGTGGCCCGGCGCTCACCGGGCGCGATCCTGATCCTGGTCACCAACCCCCTGGACGCCATGGTGCAGCTGGCCTGGAAGAAGTCCGGCTTCCCGTCCGAGCGCGTGATCGGCATGGCCGGCGTGCTCGATTCCGCGCGGTTCCGCACGTTCATCGCGCGCGAGCTGAACGTGTCGGTGGAGAACGTCACCGCCTTCGTGCTGGGCGGCCACGGCGACACCATGGTGCCGCTGCCGCGCTACTCCACGGTGGCCGGCATCCCCATCACCGACCTGCTGCCCAAGAACCGGATCGACGCGCTGGTGACGCGGACGGCCAACGGTGGTGCCGAGATCGTGAACTATCTCAAGGCCGGCAGCGCGTACTATGCGCCAGGCGCCTCCACCGTGGAGATGGTGGAGGCGATCCTCAAGGACAAGAAGAAGATCCTGCCCTGCGCGGCGTACCTGAATGGTCAGTACGGCGTGCGGGGCCTCTACGTCGGCGTGCCGGTGAAGCTGGGCCGGGCCGGCGTGGAGCAGATCATCGAGATCACCCTGACGCCCGACGAGCAAGCCGCCTTCGACAAGTCGGCCGGCTCCGTGCGGGAGCTCGTGGACAAGCTGAAGCTGTAGGAGGCAGAGTCATGGCCAAGCCGATTCCGGACGGATATCACACCGTGACCCCGGCGCTGACGGTCAAGAACGGCGCCGAGGCGATCGAGTTCTACAAGCGGGCGCTGGGAGCCAAGGAGCTCATGCGGATCCCCGGGCCCGACGGCAAGCACCTGATGCACGCGGAGATCGAAGTCGGCAACTCCAAGGTCATGCTGAGTGACGAGTCGCCGGAGATGGGCTGCCGGGCCCCCGCCTCCGTGGGCGCGGTGACCAGCTCGCTCTACGTGTACGTCGAGGACGTGGACAAGGCCTTCCGGCTGGCGGTCGAGGCGGGCGCCAAGGCGCTCATGCCGCCGACGGACATGTTCTGGGGCGACCGCTTCGGCCAGGTCGAGGACCCGTCCGGCCATCGCTGGGGTCTCGCCACGCACAAGGAAGACCCGTCGCCGCAGGAGATGGCCCGGCGCCAGAAGGAGTTTTTCGCCTCGATGGGACCGAAGAAGTAACCCATGCGCGACGTCCACGTCAGCGCCATCGCCGACGCCGTCAAGAAGCTGTGCATGGAGGCCAACGTCAGCCTCGAGCCGGACGTGCTGCGCGCGTTCGACCGCGCGCTCGGCACCGAGCGCTCGCCGGCCGGCAAGCAGGTGCTCCAGATCTTGAAGGAGAACGCGGAGCTGGCCCGGACGCGGCGCATCCCCTACTGCCAGGACACCGGCATGGTCGTCTGCTTCGTGGAGCTCGGGCAGGACGTGCACGTGACCGGCGGAGGCCTGGAGGACGCCATCAACGAGGGCGTGCGCCAGGGCTACAAGGAGGGCTATCTCCGGGCCTCCATCGTGCGCTCGCCGTTCGACCGCGTGAACACCGGCGACAACACGCCGGCCGTGATCCACGTGGACGTCGTCCGGGGCGCGGCGCTCCGGATCATGATCATGGCCAAGGGCGGCGGATGCGAGAACCGCTCGAAGTACACGATGCTCACGCCGGCCGCCGGCCTGCCCGCCGTGAAGGACTTCGTCGTCGAGTGCGTGAGGACGGCGGGGCCCGATGCCTGCCCGCCGCTGATCCTGGGCGTCGGGATCGGCGGTACCTTCGAGAAGGCCGCGATCCTGTCCAAGAAGGCGCTGTTCCGCGAGCTGGGAAGCCCGAATCCCGACTCGATGCTGGACGCGCTCGAGACGGAGCTGCACGACCGCGCCAACCGCCTCGGCATCGGCCCCCAGGGCTACGGCGGCGACACCACCGCGCTCGGCATCCACATCCTGACCTATCCCTGCCACATCACCTCGCTGCCCGTGGCCGTCACGATCGAATGCCACGCCCATCGCCACAAGGAGGTGACCTTGTGAGCGTGATGACGGCGGCGGACGGGATCAAGAACCTGACGACGCCGCTCAGCGACGCGGACGTCGTCTCGCTCGCGGCGGGCGATCGCGTCCGCATCACCGGCGTCATGTACACGGCGCGCGATGCCGCCCACGGGCGGCTGCTGCCGCTGATCGAGAAGGGTGAGCCGCTGCCGATCGACGTCAAGGGCGCGATCATCTACTACACGGGGCCGACTCCGGCCCAGCCGGGCGACGTGGTCGGCGCCATCGGCCCCACCACGGCCAGCCGCATGGACAAGTTCACGCCCGCCCTCCTGAAGCTCGGGCTCAAGGGCACGATGGGCAAGGGCTACCGCGGCCAGGCGGTGAAGGACGCGCTGCGCGAGTCGAAGGCGGTGTACTTCGGCGCCATCGGCGGGGCCGGCGCCGTGCTGTCGCGTCACGTCAAGACGCTGCAGATCGTAGCCTACGAGGATCTCGGGACCGAGGCCATTCGGCGTCTCGAGGTCGAGGCGTTCCCGGCGATCGTCATCAACGATTGCCACGGCGGTGACCTGTACGAGGACGGGCGGAAGGCGTTCGCCCGGGAGGGCGCATGAGCCGGGTCATGACGGAGGCGCGGCCGCCGATTCCGGCGGCCCATGTGCGCAAGGACGCGTGGTGGGCGCTGCCGCTCACCGTGGTGATCGTGCTCGGCAGCTTCATCGTCTACTCGACGTGGGCGGCGCTCCAGAACGCCCACTACTGGGCGCCGCCGTACCTGTCGCCCTTCTACTCGCCGTGCCTCTCCGCCAGGTGCCTGCACGTGACGTTCGGGTACGGCCTGCCGGACATCCAGCTGCCGATCATCGGCATCCTGTCCCCCGCATTTTTGATCCTGTGGGGTCCCGGCCTGTTCCGCCTCACGTGCTACTACTACCGCAAGGCCTACTACCGCTCGTTCTGGCTGGCCCCGCCGGCGTGCGCGGTGCCCGACGCCCACCGCCGCTACACCGGGGAGACGCGCTTCCCCCTCTTCGTCCAGAACCTCCACCGCTACACGTGGTACGTGGCGGTCGTCTTCATCGTGCTGCTCACCTGGGACGCGATCCTGGCCTTCCGGTTCCCGATGCCCGACGGCAGCCACCGGTTCGGGGTCGGGGTCGGCACGCTCGTGATGTGGGCCAACGTGGTCCTGCTCGCCGGCTACACGTTCTCGTGCCACTCCTGCCGCCACGTGTGCGGCGGGCACGTCGACGTCTTCTCGCGGGCGCGGACGCGCTATCGGGTCTGGCACTTCTTCACCCGGCTCAACGAGCGGCATCCGGCATTCGCCTGGCTCTCGCTGATCAGCGTCGGCCTGGCGGACCTGTACATCCGGCTGGTCTCGATGGGCGTGGTCCGCGACCTGAGGGTGATCTTCTGATGGCCAAGCCTGCGTACGAGACGCACGAGCACGACGTCATCGTCATCGGGGCCGGCGGAGCCGGCCTGCGGGCGGCCATCGAGGCGGCCGCCCAGGGCGTGTCGGTCGGCCTGATCTGCAAGTCGCTCCTCGGCAAGGCCCACACGGTCATGGCCGAAGGCGGCGTCGCCGCCGCCCTCGGCAACGTGTGGCCGGAGGACAACTGGCAGGTCCACTTCCGGGACACCATGAGCGGCGGCAAGATGCTCAACAACTGGCGCATGGCCCAGCTGCACGCTCAGGAGGCCCCCGAGCGCGTGCTGGAGCTGGAGCGGTGGGGCGCGCTGTTCGACCGCACGAAACACGGCCTCATCTCGCA
>DASTOJ010000303.1:0-12418 GCA_035762565.1 Candidatus Methylomirabilota bacterium
TCATCGCCTACATCACCCCGGTGGCCATGCTGTCCTACCGCAACTTCGGCGTGCCGATTCCGGAGCTGATGTACGGACAGGTGCTCCAGGACATCACGCGGATCGAGACCGAGCTCGGCGTCAAGAAGCTCTGGGTGGACAGGGTGCCGGGCGGGGCGCTCAACTGGTTCTCGCTCTGCTTCTGCATGATGGTCGGCACCGCCGGCCTGCCGCACATCCTCATGCGCTACTACACCACGCCGTCGGTGAAGCAGGCGCGGGACTCGGTCGGCTGGTCGCTGTTCTTCATCTTCCTGCTCTACTTCACGGCGCCGGCCTACGGCGCGTTCGCGAAGTGGACGGTGCTCAAGGACGTCATCGGCAGGAAGGTGACCGAGCTGCCGCAGTGGGTCTACCGCTGGGGCGACACCATCCTCGGCAAGGACACCAACAAGCTAGGCCTGTTCGACATCGTGGACAAGAACAACGACGGCGTGCTGCAGCTGGCCGACTTCGTGATCAAGTCGACGGACTTCGTCGTGCTCGCCACGCCGGAGATCGCCGGCCTGCCGTTCGTGATCACCGGCCTCGTCATGGCGGGCGGACTGGCGGCGGCGCTCTCCACCGCCGACGGCCTGCTGCTGACGATCTCGAACGCGCTGTCGCACGACCTCTACTACAAGATCCTCAACCCGCAGGCCTCGATCGTGAAGCGGCTGACCGCGGCCCGGCTCCTCCTGGTCGTCGCGGCCGTGGCCGGCGCCTACGTGGCCACCTTCCGCATCAACATCATCGTGGCCGTCGTGGCGTATGCGTTCGCCCTGGCCGGCTCCGGCTTCTTCCCGGCGCTCGTCATGGGCATCTTCTGGAAGCGCGCCAACAAGCAGGGCGCCATCGCCGGCATGATCGTCGGCTTCCTCACGGCGCTCGTGCTGATCGTGATCGGCCGCAACTGGGGCATCTATCCCTGGGGCATCAAGGAGGTCGGCTCGGGCGTCATCGGCGTCCCCGTCGGCTTCATCGTCATCTGGGCCGTCTCGCTCATGTATCCGCCGCCCGACCGGCAGACGACGGACCTGGTCGAGAGCGTGCGGTATCCCAAGGGCACCACGCTCAAGCTCGCCGGCGTCGAGTAATCGGCGCGCCGCGGCTGGACACCGCCGGGGGGCGTTCCCCGGCGGTGTCGCCGCCGGCGACGTGACTCGTGACCGAGGTCTTCTACGTCGTCAACTTCTTGCTCGCCACCGCCCAGTGGCTCATCGTCGGGCGGATGGTCATGCGGCTGTTCGTGCGCAACCCCGCCAACGCCGTGTGGCAGGTGTTCCTGATCTCGACCGAGCCGGCGTACCGGGTGAGCCGGGCCCTCACGCTGGGCCGGGTGCCGGAGCGCTGGCTCTGGCTGGTCTCCCTGCTCTGGCTGTTCGTCGCGCGCCTGGCCGTCGTCGTCGTGCAGCGCTCGCTGGCCGCGTGACCATCGGCGGGGCCGCCGGTGCTGCCGCGCGCGCACCCCCATCCGTTTCCGGCGACCCGGCGACTGACCCTTCTCGTGGCGGCGCTGCTGGCGCTCCACGTGGTCCTGGCCTGGTTCGCGCTCCAGGCCGCGTTCGTCTTCGTCGAGCTGGTGTGGCGGATCGTCGCCGGCCGGGACGAGCTCCGCGCGTTGCTCGCCACCCATCTCGCCCAGTTCCGCGTGCTCCGGCTCGTCCAGGCGGGGCTCTGGCTCGTCACCGCGGCGGCATTCGTCCGCTGGGTCGGCCGGGCCCAGGGCAACCTGCCGGCCCTCGGCGCCACCGGCTTCCGGTATGCTCCACGCCAGGCCATGGCCGCGTTTCTCGTTCCCGGGCCCAACGTCGTGCGGCCCCCGGCGGTGCTGCGGGAGCTGTGGAACGCCAGCGACCCGCGGTATCCCGCCGGCACGACGTGGCGGGCCGGCCGCGCTCCGGCCTGCGTTCGCTGGTGGTGGGCGCTGCTGCTGGCCGCCGCGGCCGCCGAGGTCGCGGCGCGGGCGCTGGCGCTCTGGTCGGGGGACCCCCTCGATCTCGGCCCTGCGATGCGGGTGCTGGTGCTCGGGCAGCTGCTGGCCGCGGCGGCGGCGGTCCTCGGCATCACGGTCGTCCTCGGCGTGGACTCGCGCCAGGAGGCGGCGGCGTGGCGCCGCGCCGGGGCGCCGGCCCGCTCGCCGGACCGACGGCGTTGATCGGCGAGCGGGCGGGCGAGCTGTCGCTGTTCATGCGCCGCGTGCGCGACATGGTCAAGCGCCGACCGGTGACGTGCGGCGCCGACATCTCGGCCGTGGACGTGGCTCGGCGCCTCTCGCGCGAGGCGATCGGCTCGATCGTGGTGGTGGACGACGACGGCGCCCCCATCGGGATCGTCACCGACCGCGACCTCCGGAGCCGGGTCGTGGCCGCGGGACGCGACCCGACCGGCACCCGGGTCCGCGACATCATGTCGGCGCCGCTCGTCACGCTGCCGCCGGCCGCCTTCGCCTTCGAGGCGGTGCTGGCGATGACCCGCCACCGCATCCGCCACGTGGTGCTGGTGGACGAGGGGCGGCTGGTCGGCGTCCTGTCCAGCCAGGATTTTCTCGCCCTCCAGACGACACACCCGGTGACGCTCGCTCGCGAGATCGTGCAAGCCACCTCGGTCGAGGGCTTGGCTGCGCTCGCCGCCCGCGTCACCGGACTCGTCCGCCGGCTGGTCGAGGAGGGGGGCACCGCCTACGACGTCGGGCAGATCGTGGCCGAGCTGAACGACCGGATCGTCACCCGCGTCCTCGGCCTCACGGCCGGCGCGCTGGAGGAGGTGGGCGAGCCGGCGCCCCCCGTGCCGTTCTGCTGGCTCGTGTTCGGCAGCGAGGCGCGGCGCGAGCAAACCCTGCGCACGGACCAGGACAACGGCCTCATCTACGCCGACCCGCCCTCGGGAGAGGAGGCCGCGACGGCCGGCTACTACACACACTTCGCCGGGGATGTGATCCGCAACCTCGTCACGATCGGCTTCCCGCCCTGCCCGGGAGATGCCATGGCCTCGAACCCACGCTGGTGCCAGCCACTCGGGGTCTGGGCCGGGTATTTCCGGCGCTGGCTGGATCTGCCGTCACCGGAGGAAGTGCTCGCGGCGTCGATTTACTTCGATCTGCGGCCGCTGGCCGGCGCCTTCGCGCAGGCCGGCGCCCTCGAGCGCATCCTCCGCACCGAGGCCCCGGCCAACCGGGGATTCCTCCGGCTGCTCGCCAGCGACGTGGCGTCGCGTCGCGTGCCGCTGACGCTGTTCGGCAACATCGCGACGCGGAGCCGCGGCTCCTTGCGCGGCACCGTCGACATCAAGGCGGCCGGCACCCTGCAGCTGACGGGCGCGGCGCGCCTCGCCGCCCTGGAGTTCGGGCTGTCGCAGACCAACACGGTCGACCGCCTCCGGGCCGCCGCCGAGCGCGGTCTCTACAGCGCCGAGGACACCCGCGAGATCACCGACGCTTATCAGCACCTCATGCGCCTGCGCCTCGTCCACCAGCTCGAGCAGATCGCCGCCGGCGCGCCGCCCGACAACGACGTGGTCCACGCCCGGCTCTCCCACGCCGACGCGCTGCTCTTCCGCGACGCGCTCAAGACCGTCGAGCGCGTGCAGGCCGGGATCCGCGAGCGCTTCGCCACGGACCTGCTCGGATGAGGCGGCCGGGGCCGCGGCGGGAGCGCCTATAATGAGCGCGGATCCGATGGCGAAGCCCAGGGTCCTGATCGTCGAGGACGAGCCCCACATCGTCCTCTCGCTGGAGTTCCTGCTCCAGCGGGCGGGCTACGAGACCGCCACGGCCACCGACGGCGACGAGGGCCTGGCGCTCGTGCGGCGCCTGCAGCCCGACGTGGTCCTCCTCGACATCATGCTGCCCAAGCGCAACGGATACGCGGTGTGCCAGGCTATCAAGGCAGACCCGGGATTGCGCGCGATCCCGGTGATCATGCTGAGCGCCAAGGGGCAGGAGGTCGAAGTGCTGAAGGGACTCGAGCTCGGCGCCGCCTCCTACGTGACGAAACCGTTCGGGAACGCTGACATCCTGGAGGCGATCCGTGCGGTCCTCCCGGCTCGGCCGTAAGCTCGCCGTCAGCGTCCTGCTGCTGTTCCTGATCCCGACCGTCATCGCGGGCGCGGTGCTCGTCCGGCTCTATCGCAGCGGCGGGCTGGCCGACCCCTCGACACTCGCCCTCGCCGTCGGCGTCGGCTTCGTCACGATGATCGTGTATCTCGGCCTGGTGACGCATTCGCTGGGCCAGTTGCTCGTGCGGACGCTGGAGGAGATCCAGCTGGGCACGGAGCTGATGGCGACGGTGAATCCGAACCACCGGCTCCAGATCCGGACCGGCGACGAGCTGCAGGCGCTCGCCGGGGAGATCAACCGGATGGCCGACCGCATGCGCGACGCCCACGCGGGGCTCGAGGCGGAGGTGGCCGGCGCCACCCGGGGACTGCAGCTCGAGCGCTCGAAGCTCTCGGCGGTGCTGGCGACGCTCGGCGAGGGCGTGGTGGTCGCCACCACCGAGGGCCGGATCCTGCTGGCGAATCTCGCGGCGCAGGAGCGGCTGGGGGCCGGCAGCGTCACCCTCCTGGGACGGAGTCTCTACGACTTCGTCGACTCGGAGAAGATCGCCCACTTCGTGGCCCGCCTGCGGACTTCGGGCGGAGCCACCGAGCGATTCAGTCTGCATCCGGCCGGTGGCGCCGTGCTCGACACCGTGATGACACCGTTCGCCGACGGCGACGAGCGGATCATCGGCTTCGTGCTCGTCTTGCGCGACGTCACCTCGCCCGTGCGCTCGGAGCAGGCCCGGCAGCGGAACCTCGAGCAGACCCTGCGCGAAGCGCGGGCACCGCTGTCCTCCATTCGCTCGCTCTCCGAGAGTCTGCTGGCCGTCGGCGCGCTCGGCGAGGACTCCTCCAAGCGGCTGCTCGAGGCGATCCACGAGGAGGCGGTGCGCTTGACGGGGCTGCTGCGGGACGTCGCCGAGCCGGCGTCGCTGGCCAGTGTGCCCGGCCGCTTCGAGACCATCGGGGTCGGCGACCTGACGGCGATGACGCTCCGGCGACTGCGCCACGACGGGGTCGCCGCCGACGCCGTCGAGGTGGACGCCGGCGCCGCCACCCTGCCGCTGCGGGTCGAGGCATCCGCGCTGAGCGGGGTGCTCGTCCGTCTTCTCCGCGCCGTCCTCGCGCGTCGCCGCCCCGACGGTCGCGTGTGGCTCCGGGCGATGCCGCGGGGGCACGTCATCCAGCTCGATGCCGGCGGGGAGGGTGAATTCCCGCTCCTCGAGCTCGAGGCGCGCCTGGACGACCCGGTCACGCCCGGCGCCGCGCGGCCGGCATCCGCGCGCGACATCGTGCGCGAGCATGCGGGCGAGGCGTGGGGCTACACGGACGCCGGGTGCTTCGGCTTTCGCATCACCGTGCCGGGCTCGGTGCCCGCCGTCGGGCCGCCGCCATCCCCGGCCTCGCTCACGGGGGCCGGGCTCTTGTCCGGATCCGGCGAGGGCGATCCGGGGGGCGGGCGACCCGACTTCTACGACTTCTCCCTGCTCGACGCGATGGAGCAGCACGTGCGCCCGGCCGACCGCGCGCGGCCGCTCGACGAGCTGGACTATGTGGTCCTGGATACCGAGACGACGGGGCTCGAACCCGACCACGGCGACCGGATCGTGTCGCTGGCCGGGGTGCGGATCCGCGGCGGTGCGGTCAAGGGCGGCGAGGTGTTCGACGCCCTCGTGAATCCGGAGCGCTCCATCCCCCCCGTCAGCACGCGCTTGCACGGAATCACCGATGCGATGGTTGCCGACAAGCCACCCATCGACGTCGTCCTGGCCGAGTTCCTCCGGTTCGCCGATGGCGCCGTCCTGGTCGGCCACCAGGTGTGGTTCGACCTGCGCTTTCTCGGGCCGGCCGCGAAGCGCCTGGGCCTGCCGCCGCTGACGGACGCGCACCCGGTCCTCGACACGCTGCCGCTGTCCGAGCACGTCCACGGCCCGCTCGAGGGGCACGACCTGGAAACGGTGGCGGCGCGGTTCGGCGTGGCCGTGCACGGCCGCCACTCCGCGCTCGGCGACGCGCTGACGACCGCCGGGATCTTCGTCCGCCTCGTCGAGTTGTTGCGCAAGCGGGGCGTCGTCACGCTGGGCCAGGCGATCGGGGCGTCCCGGCGGGTGCGGCGCCGGAGCCCGCCCGGCGGCCGGGAGGCGACGCCGTGAGCGGCGTCGGCGAGAAGCTCATTCTGGTGTTCGTGGTGGGGGCGCTGCTCCTCAACTTCCCCGTGCTGGCGATCTTCAATCGCGCGGCCACGGTCATGGGCGTGCCGGTCCTCTACCTCTATCTCTTCGGCGTG
Source organism: Candidatus Methylomirabilota bacterium (assembly GCA_035762565.1). Lineage (GTDB taxonomy): Bacteria > Methylomirabilota > Methylomirabilia > Rokubacteriales > CSP1-6 > AR5. The sequence continues at coordinate 6,347 of DASTOJ010000303.1, forward strand.
TGGGTGGCGGGCATCGCCGCGGTCTTCCTCCTGGCGCGGGCGCCGTGGGACAAGGAGACGTAGAGCACCGTGCTGACGGCGTGGGGCATCGTCAGCGTCGCCCTGGTCTACGTCCTCGGCCTGTTCGCCATCGCCTACTACGTCGACCGCCGCGCCCGTGAGGGCCGGAGCCTGATCGACAGCCCCCTGATCTACTCGCTGTCCCTGGCGGTGTACTGCACCTCGTGGACCTTCTACGGCAGCGTCGGTCGGGCGGTGGCCTCCGGAGTCGGCTTCCTGCCGATCTACCTCGGCCCCACCTTGATGGCGGTCGGCTGGTGGTGGGTGCTGCGCAAGACCGTTCGCATCGCCAAGGCGAACAACATCACCTCCATCGCCGACTTCCTCGGTTCCCGGTACGGTCAGTCCACGCTGCTGGGCGGCGTCGTGGCGGTGATCACCGTCGTCGGGATCACGCCCTACATCGCGCTGCAGCTCAAGGCAATCTCGCAGACGTTCGAGGTATTGCTGCAATACCCGGCCGTCACCACCAGGCTGGCGGCGTCGGCCAGCAGGCCCTTCTACGCCGATACCGCCTTCGGCGCCGCGATCCTGCTCACCGCCTTCGGCATCATGTTCGGCGCCCGCGACCTCGACTCTTCGCGCCGGCACGAGGGCCTGGTCGCGACCATCGCCTTCGAGTCGCTGGTGAAGCTGCTGGCGTTCCTGGCGGTCGGTGTCTTCGTCACCTATGGCATGTTCGGGGGCGCCGAGGACATCTTCGGTCGTGTCGCCCGGCGGCCCGAGTACGCCCGCATGCTCGGTGGCGACCCGTCGTTCTCCTACGGGGACTGGGCCGCGCTCACCTGGCTGTCGATGATGGCCATCATGTTCCTGCCCCGGCAATTCCACATGGCGGTCATCGGGAATACCCGCGAGGTCCACATCAAGACGGCCATGTGGATGTTCCCGGTCTACCTGTTGCTCATCAACCTGTTCGTGCTGCCGATTGCCTTCGGCGGGCTGCTGACATTCCCCACCGCGCCGGCCACCACCGCCGACTACTTCGTGCTGACGCTGCCGATGGTCCAGCACCAGCAGGGCCTCGCCCTCTTTGCATTCATCGGCGGCATCTCCGCGGCGACCGGCATGGTGATCGTCGAGTCGATCGCGCTCAGCACGATGATCCTGAACAACCTGGTCGTCCCCTGGTTCGTCCGCCGCGGCGCGACGCGGGACATCTCGGCGCTGCTCATCAACAGCAAGCGGCTGGCGATCGCCGTCACGATCTTCCTCGGCTACGCGTACTACCATCTCATCGGCGAGTCCTACACGCTCGTGAACATCGGCCTGATCTCGTTCGCGGCCGTCGCTCAGTTCGCCCCGGCCTTCTTCGGGGGGCTCTACTGGCGCAGGGCGACGAAGGCGGGGGCGCTGGCCGGGCTCGGCGGCGGGTTTCTCATCTGGGCCTACACGCTGCTGCTGCCATCCTTCGTGCGCTCGGGATGGGTGCCCGAGAGCCTGGTGACGCTCGGGCCCTTCGGGATTGCCTGGCTCCGCCCCGAGCAGCTCTTCGGCGTCTCCGGGCTCGGTTTCTGGTCGAACACGGTCTTCTGGTCCCTGGCTTTCAACGTGACCGCCTTTGCGCTCGTCTCGCTGTACACCCGGCCGTCGGCGCTGGAGAGCGCGCAGGCCGAGCGCTTCGTGGGCGAGCCCTCGCGGCCGGCGGCACCGGTCGGCGTCCATGGGCTCACTCCCGAGCGCCTCGAGGAGCTGGTGGCCAAGTTCACCGGCCGGGAGAAGACGCAGGAGGCGTTCCAGGCCTTCTTCGCTGCGCGGCGCATCGGCGACCCCCAGACGATGACCGAGGCCGACCGCCAGGCGCTCTTGCAGTTCGCCGAGCGCACGCTGTCGGGGGCGGTCGGTACCGCCTCCGCCCAGGCCATCCTCGAATCGCTCGGGCAGGGCGCCCCGGCCCGCTTCGAGACGATCTTCGACGTGTTCGGCAAGGTGTCGCAGTCGCTCGAACAGAGCCGGGAGGACCTGCAGCGCCGCGTCCGCGAGCTGTCGCTGCTCAACGAGGCCACCCGGCGCATCGCCGCCACCCTCGATCCCGAGCGCATGATGGACGGGGTCGTCCATCTCCTGCGCCAGGAGTTCGAGTTCGACCTGCTGGCGATCCGCCTGCGCGACGAGGACGGACGCCTCCGGATCAAGAGCCACGCCGGCCTGCCGCCGGACACCGACCTCTCCGGCGGCGACCCCGTGTCGCGCGATACCTACTTCGGTGAGTGCTTCCTGGACAATCGGGTGATCGCGGTGGAGGACGCAAACCTGGCCCGCAAGCCGCTGGTGCTACCCACGCCCGGCGCCCCGGGGCCGCGCTCGTTCGTGCACGCCCCCATCGTCATCGAGGAGCGGCCGATCGGCGTGCTCTCCGCCTATTCGTCCACCGCGCACGTGTACTTCTCGCCGGAGTTCCTCCAGCTCTTCCGCACGCTCGCCGTGCAGCTCGGCCTCGGCATCCAGAACGCCCAGCTCTACCGCGAGCTGGGCGACCTCTCGCGCGAGCTCGAGCGCAAGGTGGCGCAGCGAACCGGCCAGCTCGAGGAGGCCAACCGCCGACTTCAGGAACTGGACCGGCTCAAGAGCGACTTCGTCTCGACCGTCTCTCACGAGCTCCGCACACCGCTGACTGCGATCCGCTCGCTCTCGGAGAGCCTGCTCGGGGGGGATGACATCCCGCGCGAGCGGCAGGCGCAGTTCCTGGCGATCATCACGCAGGAGAGCCAGCGGCTGTCGCGCATGATCAACCAGCTGCTCGACCTGTCCCGGATCGAGGCCGGCAAGATGGAGTGGCGGCTGGAAGGGCTCGACCTGCGCGAGGTCGTGGCCCAGGCGGCGAGGACCAACGAGGCGCTGTTCGAGGGCAGGGGCATCGCGCTGTCGGTCTCGGCGGGCGCTGTCCCCGTTCCCGTGCTGGCCGACCGCGACCAGATCATCCAGGTCCTCACCAACCTCCTGTCCAACGCGGCCAAGTTCACGCCGGCCGGCGGGCGCGTGGCGGTCCGGACCCTGGTCGAGGACGCCCAGGCAACAGTCGAGGTGGAGGATTCCGGCGTCGGGATCCCGCCCGAACAAGTCGACGCCATTTTCGAGCGCTTCCGCCAGGTCGGTGACACCCTCACCGCCAAGCCGGAAGGAGCTGGGCTCGGACTGCCGATCAGCCGGGAGATCGTCGAGCACCACGGGGGCACTCTGACGGTCAAGAGCAGGCTTGGGCAGGGTAGCAACTTCCGGCTGACCCTTCCTCTGGCATCGTCCGTCCATGCCGAAGGAGTGGACTAACCAAATAGCGACTGACGTAAAATGTCGATCGCCGACTCGTCCGTGACTGTTTGCCGGGCAATGTGCCTGCCCGAATCCGCACCCGATGGGGCCAGGTCTGGCCGTCAGCCCATGGGTTTCCGGTGAATTCGCCGAGAGCCTGGTCCGTCTCAGGCTCGGCACACCCGTTGCACGGGTGCACGCGCCGAGTACGAGGAGGACACCATGAACGGCATCCGGAAGCGGCTGGAGCAGGAATTGAGGGCAGCGGTTGGCCGGCTTCGCCAGGTCGGTGGTGCCGCCGCTCTGGACGATCTGCTCGGCCCCAGCGGTGAGCACTGGGCCTATGCCGACGAGGTCGACGAGATCCAGGCCAACGAGCGGCGAGAGATCGGCTTCGCCACGCGCGAGCTGCTGGTCGGCAAGGTGAACCGCATCGTCGCCGCGCTCGAACGGCTGGACGCGGGTGAGTACGGCAGGTGCGTGGAGTGCGGCGAGGCCATCGCGCCGGCGCGCCTGCAAGTCCTGCCCGAGGTGCTGACGTGTGTGCGCTGCCAGGATCGTCTGGAACGCCAGGGCCGGTACGTGCAGGACGTCGGGGTCGAGGTCGGCGCCGACGACGAGTAGCCTCCAAGGCTGACGATCACACGGGGCCGGGAGTGATCCCGGTCCCGTTTTTGTTCGCTATAGTCGCAGCGTGCGCCGCCGCACTCCCGTCCTCGACCTCTGGCGACCGGCCTTCCATGCGGCCTGCCGCGCCTATTTCCGGCTCGAGCTGCGGGGGACCCGGAACATCCCGCGCGACGGGGGGCTGCTCATCATCCCCAACCACCAGACCTACGCCGATCCGCCGCTGGTCACCATCCCGGTGCGGCGGCCCGTCTACTACATGGCGTGGAGCCGGCTGTTCGACATCCCCCTCTTCAACCGGCTCATCCGCCTCCTGCGCGCGTTTCCCGTGGACATCGAGGCCCGCGACTCCCGGGCCACGCGCGAGGCGTTGCGGCTGCTCAAGGCGGGCGCGGCGCTGATGATCTTCCCGGAGGGCGGGCGCACGCCCGATGGCCGCGTGCAGCACTTCAAGGCGGGCGCCTTCCGGCTCGCCGTCGCGGTCGACGTGCCGGTCCTGCCGGTGACGATCGTGGGCGGGGACCGCGCCTGGCCCCCCGGCCGTATCCTGCCCCGGCCCCGCCGGATCACGATCACCTACCACCCGCTGCTGCGCGCCCGTCCCGCGCGGGATTCCCGCGCGGCCGCGCGGGATCTGGCCGACCGCACCCGCGCGTCGATCCTCAGCGCGATGCCGGAGGGCGGGCGTCAGGCCCCGCGTTCCTCGACGGAGTAGCCGGCTGCCTCCAGCCGCTGCTTGAGGGCGTCGATCTGCTTGCGGCCCGAGGTCTCGAGCGTCAGCTCGACCTCGGTGAAGCCGATGGCCTGGCGGGAGAACGCGCGGTCGTGCTCGATCTGCAGGATGTTGACCCGCTCCTCGCCGATCAGCGCGGTGAGCCGGGCCAGCGCGCCGGGCCGGTCCTGGAGGACGACGCCCAGCCGCACCACGCGGCCGTCCTTCACGAGGCCGCGCTCGATGATGCGCGCCAGCATCGTCACGTCGATGTTGCCGCCCGAGAGCACCAGCGCCACGCGCCCGTTGGCGAGGCCGAGCGGCCGGTTGAGCAGGGCCGCCAGCGGGGCGGCCCCGGCCCCCTCGACCACGGTCTTCTCGATCTCGAGCAGCAGCAGGACGGCGTTGGCCAGCTCCTCCTCGTCGACGGTCACGACCTCGTCCACGAGCCGCGCGGCCAGCGCCAACGTCAGCTGCCCTACCCGGCGCACGGCGATCCCGTCGGCGATCGTCGCGCCGGGCGGCACGCGCACCCGCTCGCCTGCCGCGAGCGCGGCCTGCATGGCGGCCACCGCCCTGGCTTGCACGCCGACCACGCGCACCGCCGGCCGCCGGGCCTTGACCGCGAGCGCCACGCCCGCGATGAGGCCGCCGCCGCCGACGGGGACGACCAGAGCGTCGAGATCCTCCACCTGCTCGAGCAGCTCCAGGCCCAGCGTGCCCTGGCCAGCCACGACGCGCGCGTCGTCGAAGGGGTGGACGAAGACAGCGCCGCGCTCGCGGCCCAGCGCGCGGGCGCGCTCGTAGGCCTCGTCGTAGTTGGCCCCGTGCAGGATGACCTCGGCCCCGGAGCGGCGGGCGGAGGTGGCCTTGATCAACGGCGCGTAGGTCGGCATGACGATCGTGGCCGGGATGCCGAGCCGGGCCGCGTGGAACGCCACGGCGAGGCCGTGGTTGCCGGCGCTCGCGGCCACCACGCCGCGCCGGCGCTCGGCCTCGTCGAGCTGCAGGAGGAGGTTGGCGGCGCCGCGCTCCTTGAACGAGCCGGTCATCTGGAGGTTCTCGAGCTTGACGAAGCACTGGACGCCGGTGAGCTCGGACAGCGTCTGCGAGTACGGGCACGGGGTCTGGTAGATCGCCTCGCGCAGCCGGACGCGCGCGGCCTCGATCGCCTCGACGTCGAGCGCGTCGGCGCGCGCCATCCTAATGCGTCTCGTGAAATCCGGTGACGCGGGGGGCCGGGTGCGAGGGTCGCTGGCGCGCCTGCATGGTTCGCCTGTCGCCGTAACTCGCTCCGGGCTCGGCTCGCTCGTCCCCCCCATCCCCCAGAGGGGGCTCGGTCGCAGGCAAGTCGAATCGCTGATGGCTCGCTCGCCGAGCCCTGCGCTCGAACGGCGACGACGGCTCGCCATGATGGCGCGCCC
>DASTOJ010000304.1:0-19129 GCA_035762565.1 Candidatus Methylomirabilota bacterium
GTCGCGCTCGAACTCCCGGGGTCGGGCCATGGGCTCTCGAATACCAGTTCATGAACGATCGGTCAAGAAAGTGTGGTAGGGTCCGGCTCGCCGGAAGGAGGCAGCCGTGGCGCTACAGGAGAAGCTCGACAGCATCCGGGAGGCCGCCAAGACCCGCGTTCCCCCCGAGGCCCGGGCCGTCATGGAGCGCAGCATCGAGGAGCTGCGCGCCTCCGGGATCATGCAGCGCGTCGCCCGGGTCGGCCAGCCGGCGCCCGAGTTCACGCTGCCCGATGCCGCCGGGGCCCCGGTCAGCCTGGCCGGCCTGCGTGCCCGCGGGCCGGTCGTGCTCTCGTTCTATCGCGGCCGCTGGTGACCTTACTGCAACGCAGAGCTGGAGGCTCTGCGGCAGGCCCTGCCCGAGATCACGAAAGCCGGCGCCACGCTCGCGGTCGTCTCGCCCCAGGTCGCGCGCACGCCGCGCGAGACCGAGGAGTCCACGCCGCTGCCGTTCGCGGTGCTGCATGACTTCGGCAACCGGGTGGCCGAGGCGTACGGCCTGGTCTTCACCCTGCCCGACGACCTGCGCGCGATTTACCTGACGCGCGGCATCGACCTGGCGCGGGGCAACGGGGACGGCACCTGGCGGCTGCCCATCCCGGCGCGCTTCGTGATCGACCGAGAGGGGGTCATCCGCGCCGCCGACGCCGACCCCGACTACACGCGGCGACCGGAGCCGGCCCGGACCGTCGAGATTCTGCGCGGCCTGCGCCCGGCCCTGAGCGGAGAGGAGCGAGCATGACGACCGTGCCCGAAGGACTCGATCCCAGCATCCAGACCCGCGAGATCGTGTTCGAGGCCGACGTGAGCCTGGTCACGCCGTTCCTCAAGCTGGCGACCGTCAGCCGCGGTGGCACGGGCCACATGACGTTTGCCTGCGACGAGGGGCCCAGCCTCGGCGGCCTCGGCTCGGCGCCGACGCCGCTCATGTACTTCAGCGCCGCGCTCGCGTTCTGACTGATGACCCAGGTGTCCCGGTACGGGCACATGCTGAAGGTCACGGTGAAGGGAATGCGCATGCGAGTGGCGGCGCGCTACCGCGTGGACGGCTCGGTACTGGGTGACACCCTTCAGGCCCGCATGCTGGGCGCCGACACCACGCTGGAGATCGACTCGCCCGATCCGCCGGCGCGCGTGGCCCGGGTGGTGCGCACGGCCGAGCGCGGCTGTTTCGTGATGCAGGCCTTGCAGCACCCGGTGCCGGTCACCGCCCGCACCGTGCTCAATGGCGCGCCTCTGGGCGCGTGACGGCGCGGGGTGGAGCTCCCGCTGCGGGCCCTCACGCGGGCCGGCGAATCCCTTGCGGGTCGACTCGTGTCTAACCTCGACACATCCAGAGGGGAGACCCTGTGAAAGCCGTCGCCGTCGACCTCCGACAAGGAGATCAACGCGGGGGAGTACGGTGCCGGGCCTGACGGATGCGACATCGGAGGGCGAGATGCACTCCGTACGCTCCCGAGGAGGTTCCCATGGCGACAGCGACGCGGACGGACCCGATGACCGGGATGCGCGGGCGGAAGGGTGATCCACCCGAGACGTGGCCACCTGACACCGGGGCCGGTGCCCGGGCCGGATGGTTCGCGGCGACGGCGCCGCTCTGGCCCCTCGGGCTGGCACGGATCCTCTATGGCTACCTCTGGTGGCAGCAGTCGAGCTGGAAAGTGCCGTCCGACGACTTCGGGCGCAAGTCCGGGGGCGGCCTCTGGTACTGGGTCCAGCAGGAGATCCAACACCCCACCGTGACGGCGTACAAGAACTTCCTGGTCAACGTGATGATTCCGAACTGGACGTTTTTCGGGTGGATGACCCTGATCACCGAGACGTTCATCGGCGTCACGCTGATCCTCGGGCTCGGCACCCGGCTCGGATCACTCATGGCGATCGGCATGGCGGCGAACGTCACGATCGGGATCCTGAGCGTTCCCCACGAGTGGGGGTGGACGTACACGATGCTCATCATGCTGCCGGCGATCTTCCTGCTCACCGACGCCGGTCGGAGCTTCGGCGTCGACGCGTTCCTGGCACCGCCGCTCGACCGCGCGGCCACCCGCGGCAGCCGCCTCGCGTGGCTGCTCCGCTGGCTCGTGTGACCGCACCGCTGTTGACTTTCGGGGGGACTGCGGTAGCGTAGCGCCGCGATGGCGGGAGACGCCGACGCTCGGAAACGGACGCGGAGCGGATGATCGCCTCGGCCCGGATGTACGAGTGGACGCCATCGCTCACGGCGGCGTGGCGCCGGCTGCTCGACTGGGTCGCGCAGCGTGCCGAGGTGCGGCTCGAGGTCGTCGAGAGTCGGTCCGTCTCGCTCGACGAGTTGTGGGCGCGTGAGGACCTGGGCTGCGTGTTCATGTGCGGCTACCCGTACGCGCTGCGTGAACGGCGTCCCGCCCTCCTGGCGGCGCCGGTTCCGTCGCCTCCCCGCTACGGCGCCCGCCCCGTCTACGTCACTGACTTCATCGTGCGGGGGGACCGCTCGTATCGAACGCTCGAAGACACCTTCGGCGGGCGCCTCGCCTACTCCACGGAACACTCGCATTCCGGCTACAACGCCGCCCGCTATCACCTGCGGCAGTATCGCTCGGTCGGCCGCGATGCGTTGTACGCCGAGGTGAAGGGCCCGTACGGGCGCCAGCGGGCGGTCATCCAGACCATCCTTGACGGCGAGGCCGACGTTGGGGCGATCGACGGATACGCCCATGACCTCCTGCGCCGCCACGACCCGGCCACGGCGGCGGGTCTGCGGACCGTCGCGACCACCGACGCCGCGCCGAGCCCGCCCCTGGTCGCGTCGCCGGCGATGGGAGCCGACGAGCGGGCCCGACTGACGAGGGCACTCGTGACGGCTCATCAGGTGCCGGAGCTGGCGGTCGTCCTGGAGGATCTTCTCCTGCTCCGGTTCGAGCGCGTGGAGGAGCGCGCGTTCCAGGTCTTCCTCGACTGGGAACGCGCGGCGGCAGCCGCCGGCTACCCGAGGCTGCGCTGAACCAGTGCGCACGCTGGTCCAGGGGGGCTGGGTCGTGGGTTTCGAGCAGGGAACGCACGTGCTCTGGCGCGACGGGGTCGTCGTGTTCGAGAACGACCGCATCATCCACGTCGGCCTGGCCTTCGCCGGCACGGCTGACCGCACGATCGATGCCCGCGGCAAGCTGGTCAGCCCCGGCTTCATCGACACGCACGTCCACAGCGGTCATCGCGCCTCGCACCGCCTGATCACCGACACCGGACGCTCTGACTATTTCGGCCAGCCGTTCCTCGACATCAGCGTGCCCCGCGAAGGCACCCGGGTCGGCGGCGACCCGCGTTACCTGCGCCCCGATGACCGGGAGGCCGAGCGCGGCATCGAGCTCCACGCCCGGTTCACCGTCGCCGAGATGCTTCGCTGCGGCACCACGACGTTCATGGAGTTCGGCAGTCAGCTCCGCGTGCAAGAGGCGCTGCTCGCCGAGGTCGAGCGCCTCGGGATTCGCGCCTATCTTGGCCCGGGCTACGACTCGGGCCGTTGGGTGGGTGACGCCCAGGGTCGGCTCAAACGCGTGGTCGACGAGAAAGCAGGCGAACGCGAGTTCGAGGCAGCGCAGGCCTTCATTCGCCGCGTCGACGGCAGCGTCCAGGGCCGCGTCCGGGGGCTGCTGGTGCCCCGCGAGGTCGAAACCTGCAGCCTCGATCTCCTGAGTGCCACCCGCCGGGTGGCCAGCGAGCTGCGCGTACCGATCACCACGCACGCGGCGTACAATGTGATCGAGTTCTACGAGCTTCTCCGGGAGCATCGGATGACGCCGGTGGAGCTCCTCGAGAGCGTGGGGCTGCTCGGGCCGGACCTGACGATCGGCCACGGCAACCTGCCGGCCGACAACTACCCGTTCTACTCCGGCGGTCACGAGCTGGAGCTGATGGGCCGCTACGGCGTCTCGATCTCGCACTGCCCGGTGAACATCGCCCGACGGGGCCGCTCGCTCGACTCGTGGGAGCGGTACCGGAAGGCTGGCATCACCATCGCCCTCGGCAGCGACACCTATCCGCGCGACCTCATCATGCAGATGCGCATGGCCTCGTACTTCGGCAAGGTGATGAGCCGGAATCTCGGGGCCGCGACCGCGGCCGAGGTCTTCGAGGCCGCCACGCTCGCCGGGGCCCGGGCGCTCGGGCGCGACGACCTCGGCCGCCTGGCGCCCGGCGCCAAGGCCGACCTGGTGATCCTCGATCCCGCCGGGAGCGGCACCCTCCGCTGGGGACCGGTCCGCGATCCGATCAAGAGCCTGGTCGAGTGCGGCATCGGCGACGACGTGGAGACCGTGATCGTGGATGGTTCCGTGCGCATGGAGCAGCGCGCGATCCCGGGCGTCGACATCGAGGACCTCCGGCGCCGCGCCCAGGCGGCGGGAGAAGCCGTGTGGTCGCGGCTTGCCGAATGGGACCCGCTCGCCCGCAGCGCGGAGCAGATGAGCCCCTGGTCGTTTCCGCTGAGATCTCACGGGAGGACAGGATGATGAGAATGGTGGCGGCGGCGGTGCTGCTCGTGTCGTTCCTGCTCGGGGCGGACGCGCTGTCGGTGCCCGCTCAGTCCGTCTACCCGGACCGGGGCATCGAGATGGTCGTCACCTTTCCACCCGGGGGCCCGACCGACACCGCCGCGCGCATCGTCCAGCCTGCCCTGGCGAAGGAGCTGAAGGTTCCGGTCGTGCTCGTCAACAAGGGCGGCAGCGGCGGCGCCGCTGGCATGGACTTCGTCGCGAAGGCGCGCCCCGACGGCTACACGATCGCCGCCACGGTGCGCTCCACGACCACCATCACCCCCGCCGTGCAGGCCAACGTGCCCTACCGGCTGAAGGACTTCGAGATGATCGGCGCGTATGCGGCCTCGCCCCAGGCCATCGTGGCCAAGAAGGGAGCGCCCTGGCGCTCGCTCGAGGAGCTGATCGCCGACGCGCGAAAGCGCCCCGCCACGCTCACCTACGGGTCAGCCGGGCAGGGCACCAACAGCTTCTTCACCATGGAGCTCCTGAAGCTCGCCCGTGGCCTCGACATCACGCACGTGCCGTTCGGGGGCTCGGGACCGCTCAAGACGGCGATCCTCGGGGGCCATGTGCAACTGGCGTCAGTGTCGCTGTCCACCATGATCCCGGTGATCAAGTCGGGGGACGTGGTCGGGCTCGTCATCAGCGGCGCGCGGCGCAACGCGGCGGTTCCGGACGTGCCGACCATGGCCGAGAAGGGCGTGGCCGAGGCTTCGCTGAGCACCATCATGGAGCTCTACGCGCCCGCCAGGACGCCGCCGGCCGTGATCGAGCGGCTTGCCGCCGCGCTGGCGGCGGTCATGATGAATCCTGAAACGTCCGCCACGCTGGAGAAGGCTGGCCTGGACTCCTACCATTTTCCACCCGAGGCGTCGCGCCAGCAGGCGGAACGTGAATACGAGGCGGTGCTCGCCGCAGCCAAGAGGCTCGGCCTTGCGAAATAGATGAGCCGCCCCGACGTGTGGAGTGCGGGTGCGCTCGCGCTCCTCGGGCTCGTCATGCTCGTCAAGGCGGCGGAGCTCGAGATCGGCCCGCCGACGCGGCCCGGGCCGGGTTTCTTTCCCGCCGTCCTGGCCGCCGCTCTCCTCCTCGTCGCGCTCGCGATCATGACGATGGCGTGGCGGGCCCCCGCCGTCACGCCGTCGGCTGCGCCGGCAAGCGAGCGCACCGACCCGCGGAAGCTCCTGGCGACGCTCGGGGCGTTCGTGGCGTACGTGACGGTCTTCGAGCGTCTCGGGTTCCTCGTCGCCACGGTCGCCCTCCTGGCGTTCCTGCTGGGCACGCTCGGAGGCTACCGCTGGCCCGTGGCCCTCGGCGCCGCGATGGGGATGGCGATCGGCGCCTACCTCGTGTTCGACACGTGGCTGCAGCTGCGCCTGCCACCCGGGGTTCTCGGCCGCTGGTAGACCGGTGGACCTCTTCGCCAGCCTGTTCGCCGGCTTCGCGGTCAGCCTCACGCCCGCGAACCTCCTGGCCTGCTTCACCGGCGTCCTCGTCGGCACGCTCATCGGCGTGTTGCCGGGGATCGGGCCGGTGGCCACCATGTCCCTCCTGTTGCCGGCGACGTACGCGATGTCGCCGACGGCCTCGATCATCATGCTGGCCGGGATCTACTACGGCGCGATGTACGGCGGCTCGACGACGTCGATCCTCGCCAACATCCCCGGCGAATCCGCCTCGGTCGTCACCTGTCTCGACGGCTACCAGATGGCGCGCCAGGGCCGGGCCGGAATCGCGCTCGGTATCGCCGCCTTCGGCTCCTTCATCGCGGGAACGCTGTCGGTCCTCGGCATCTCCCTCCTCGCGCCACCGCTGGCCGCCGCCGCGCTCCAGTTCGGCCCCCCGGAGATCTTCGCGGTCCTCCTGCTCGGCTTCACGCTGGTCACGCACCTGTCGGGCGGCTCGAAGCTCAAGACGGCCGCGATGGCGATCTTGGGCATGCTCCTCGGCACCGTCGGCATCGATCCGATCTCGGGCATCGCGCGCTTCACGTTCGGCACCATCACGCTGAACGACGGGGTGGGGCTCATCCCGATGATCATGGGGCTCTTCGGGGTCAGCGAGGTGCTCCTCAACGTCGAGCGCGAGGTGAAGCAGGAGATCTACCGGGCTCGCATCGGTGGCCTGCTGCCCGGCCGCGCCGACTGGAAGGCGTCGGCGGCGCCGATCGGGCGCGGCAGCCTCCTGGGATTCGTGCTGGGCATCCTGCCGGGGATGGGCGCGATCATCCCCACCTTCATTGCCTATGCGCTCGAGAAGCGCCTCGCCCGTGATCCCGAGCGGTTCGGCCGGGGCGCGATCGAGGGAGTCGCCGGCCCCGAGGCCGCGAACAACGCGGCGACCGGCGGGGCACTCATTCCGCTTCTCACGCTCGGGGTCGCGCCCAATGTCCCGATGGCGATCCTGCTGGGCGCGTTCCTGATCCACGGCATCCAGCCGGGCCCGCTCATGATCACCGAGCGACCGGAGCTGTTCTGGGGCGTCGTCGCGAGCATGTACGTCGGGAACGTGATGCTCTTGATCCTGAACCTTCCGTTGATCGGCCTCTGGGTCCAGCTCCTCCGCGTGCCCTACGGTCTTCTCTTTCCCCTGATCCTCCTCTTCTGCACGATCGGCGTGTGGAGCGAGCACGCGAACCCCGCCGATCTCGTGGTGCTGGGGGTCTTCGGCGCCATCGGCTACCTCATGCGGAAGCTCGCGTACGAGCCCGCGCCGCTCGTGCTCGCGTTCGTGCTCGGACGCATGGCCGAGGAGTCGCTCCGCCAGTCGCTGCTCCTGTCGCGCGGGAGCTTCGCGATCCTGACGACCCGGCCGCTCGCGTTCGCGCTCCTCGCGCTGACGCTTGCCGCCGCCGTGCTTCCGGTCCTGATGGCGGCGGCGCGCAGGATGCGCCGGCAGGCTCCACGGACATTGGCGTAGCTAAGCTAGAGCCTGACCCGGGCCTCCGATGAGGTGTCCCCGGTGCCGGGCTGAGAACGACGCGGGCGCGCGTCAGCCCTGGGTTCGCGGCCCATGCGCTGCACTTGCTCGGCGACATCGCGAGCCATCCCGACCGGTTCGATGCCGAGAGCGGCGAAACCCACTACCGCCGCGCGCTGGACCTCGCCGAACCGCGCGGCATGCGCTCGTGCCCACTGCCACCTCGGTCTCGGCAGGCTCTACCGGCGAGCTGGCAAGCGCGAGCAGGCCCGCGAGCTGGTATGAGCCACCTGCTCGAGAAGAAGCCTACCGCTCGGCTGTTCTTGCCAACCGCCGAGCCGGCTGTCGCTTCCCGCGTCGAGTCCGCCGACGTCGCAGTTCGCGCCAGAACTGCTCGTTGGACAGGTAACGGCCGGCGCTCACCCTCTCGCGCGCTCGCGCGAGCAGACGGATGAACCTGCGATCATGCGTGAGGAGCAGGCTGTCGAGATCGTCGTCTTCCAGTATCGGGGTCAGCAATGCCACGGGCTTGCCGTTCCTGGTCACCACGATCGCCGACTCCTTCGCGGCGTCGATGTAGGCGCTCAGACGGTCCTTGGCCTCAGCGAGTGGTGCGATCTTCATGGCTCGAACTTCTCCTTACCCACGAATAGCTGGTTCCTGACCTTGCGGGCGATCGCGAGGACGACGACCAGGCGTTGATCCCGGTGGACGTCGTAGAAGATGCGGACGCCGTTGCCCGGGCCGCACCGCACCTCCCACGCGGCACCGATCGCCGTCTCTCGAAGGAGCGGCTTGCGGTTTCGAGTCGGAGTGTCGGGTTCGGAGATCAACTGCTCCGCGACCGTCCTTCGAATCAGCGAGTGGTACTTGCTCTCGATCGCCTCCATCTGATCGAGCGCCAGCACGTCGAAGATGACTTCGAATACCGCCCGGCGCGGCATGGCCAGAATTGTAGCCACCTGCCGGGCCGGGGTCAAGTGAGCGTGCCGGCCGGGAACCGCCGCCGGCCACCTCACCGGCGTCGTCCGGGCGTGGTCAGGATCGTTCCACGCGTCCCGTGCTACCGTTGGCGGACGATCAGAGAGCGAGCGCAGGCGGAGATGGCCACCCCCGCGTCGGAACGAAAGGACGAGGGACGATGACGACGACGAGTCCACGATCTCAGATCATCTCGATCAGCGAGCTTGGCTGGCAGGAGTATCGGCCCGGAATCAGCTTCAAGGTTCTCTGGGAGGACAAGCCGACGAAGCGGCGGGCCCAGATGACCCGCTTCGCGCCCGGGGCGCAGCTCCCGCTCCATCGACACGTCGGCGACGAGCTGGTCTTCGTCCTCGAGGGGGCCGTGTCGGACGAGTCCGGGACGGTCACCGCCGGGAACGTGGGCTACCGGCCCGACGGCTGCGTCCACACCGTGACGACGAAGAACGGCGCGACGGTCCTGGCCGTGCTCACCGGTGACATCGAGCCGGCCGTCGAGCGGGGGAGGACGCCCGGCTCGCAGATCTTCACGCTGAGCGAGCTGCCGTGGGTCGAGACGCGCCCGGGAGTCCGCCAGAAGCGGATCTGGGAGGACAAGGTCGCCGAGCGCCGCGCCTTGCTGGCGCGCTTCGAGCCGGGGGCCACGCTCCCGCCCCATCGTCACGTCGGTGACGAGCTGATCTTCCTCGTCGAGGGCGCGAATGCGGACGAGTCGGGCGTCGTGGCCACGGGCAACATGAACTACCGGCCGAGCGGCTGCGTGCACAGCGTGACGACGCAGAACGGCGCGACGGTGCTGGCCGTCGTCTGGGGCCGCACGGAACCGATCTGACGCGCGGTTGTCGGAGGGCACGATGGCGAAGAACGGGTTCAAGGTCTTCGACAGCGACATGCACGTGCTGGAGCCCGTGGATCTCTGGGAGCGGTACATCGACCCGGCGTTCCGGAATCGCGCGCCGCGGGGCTCCACCCACACGCCGATGGACGTCGGCGTCGTCGTCGACGGTCAGAACGCCTTCCGGCTCTCGGCGGCGATCGCGAAGGTCTCCTTCAAGGGCGGCCTGGGGGCGGTCGAGCTCGGCGGCGACGGGTGTTTCGTCTTCTCCACCGACTACCCGCACTGCGCACGCCTGTACGGCGTCCCGGCGTGAGCGCTGCCGCGATCGCGTACGTCAGACCGGCGGCAGCCGCACCTGAACGCCCGCCCGCTCCTCTTGGAGCGTGAGGAAGATCGACGCGGCAGACCACCTCGTCGCGGCTCGCGCCGTACGGCTTCATTCTGCTCTGGAGCTCGTCCTTCATCACGGCGCGCGTCGGCCTGCCGCTGGTGTCACCGCTCCTCTTCGTGGCCGTCCGGCTGGTGGCAGCCGCCGCGTTGCTGACCCTGGTGATGGTGGCGTGGCGTCAGTCCTGGACGCCGCTCCGGGGACGATGGCACCACCTCGCGCTCTCCGGCATCCTGCTCAACGGCGTCACCCTGTCAGCCTTCCATGTCGGGATGGTGACCGAGAAAGCGGCGATCATGGCGCTGGTGCAGGCGCTCAGCCCGTTGCTGATCGCTCTCGCGGCCGTGCCACTGCTCGGCGAGCGGCTCAGCCGGAAGCAGTGGCTCGGCCTGGCCCTCGGTGCCGCCGGCGTGGTCCTGGTGGTGGCACCGCCGGCGCTCGAGAGCGCCGGGGCGTGGGGCGCCGTCTGGCTCGGATTCCTTGGTGCGGCCAGCCTCGCCGGCGGCACGATCTATTTCAGCCGGTTTGGCCGCGACGTGCCGCTCCTCGCGGCGACCACGGTGCAGCTCGGCGGTGCCGCGGTGCTGACGGTAGCGCTGACGATCGTGTTCGAGCGCCCGCATGCGGTCTGGACATTTCCGGCCGTGGCCTCGGTCGCCTGGAATGTCCTCGCGGTGTCGATCGGCGCCATGGCGCTCTACTACTACATGCTGAATCACGGGACGGCTGGCCGCGTGGCCGCCAACTTCTACCTGATTCCGGGGACGGTGGCGCTGCTCGGATGGGCGCTCCTGGGGGAACGCCTGACTCCGGGCGCCATGGTCGGCTTCGCCATTGCCTCGGTCGGGGTGTTCCTGGTGGCGCGGCGCCGGCCGGTCGAGCACGCCGCGGGCTCCGGCCCGCCGGCGCCGGTCAGCGCGGGAGCCAGGCCTTCCTGAAAAACAGCCCTGTCTCTCCGGTCCAGCGGGCGCTCCTCGACCCCGCGTTCAGACGACCGTGGTCTCCTGGCCCGGCGACCACGGGAAGAAGACCCGTTCGACGACGACGACCGCCTGGAAGAGCACGATGCCCATGACCGAGAGGAGGATCAGCGCGCCGAAGGCGACCGGCACCTGGAAGAACGCCGTCGAGGTGATGATCAGGTAGCCCAGGCCCCGGTCGGCGTTGACGAACTCCGCCACCACCGCCCCGACCACCGACAGCGCGATCGCCACCTTGAGCCCGCTGAAGATGAACGGCACCGAGTAGGGCAGCCGGATGCGGTAGAGCTCCTGGAGCCGCGAGGCCTTGTACGAGCGGCCCAGCTCGAGCAGGTCGGGCGGCACCGCCAGCAGCCCCACCGCGATCGAGATCACCAGCGGGAAGAACGCGACCAGGAGGGTGACGATGATGCGCGGCAGCTCGGTGGCGCCGAACACGACCACCAGGACCGGCGCCAGCGCCACTTTCGGGATCGATTGGGTCAGCACCAGCAGCGGGTAGAT
Source organism: Candidatus Methylomirabilota bacterium (assembly GCA_035762565.1). Taxonomy (GTDB): domain Bacteria; phylum Methylomirabilota; class Methylomirabilia; order Rokubacteriales; family CSP1-6; genus AR5. The sequence goes on from DASTOJ010000304.1 coordinate 11,164, forward strand.
CGAGTTGGAGACCAGCGGTGACGAGGTGAGCGCCACCGCCAGCGGTAGGCTGATCATGATCGAGACGACGAAGCCGATCAGCACGGTCCGCAGCGTCGCCACCGTGTGGCTCGCCACCGTGCCGCCCATGGCCAGGCTGTCGGTCCAGATGACGGAGGGCGCCGGCACCAGGTAGACGGGGATCGCGAAGAGGCGGACCGCCGCCTCCCACAGGATCACCAGCAGCACCATGACGATCGCCGGCAGGAACACTTCCTGCCCCGACCGCCACAGGCGCGCGACCCTAGTCGGCCGCGGCCGCGCGCTGACCTCGACCGCCGAAGATGAGCTCTCTGATGCGCTGGGCGCAGGCCTGGAACTCACGGCGTCCCTCCACGTCGAACGTCCTGGGCCGCCCGAGCGGCACGTCGATGATCTCGGCGATGCGTCCCGGCCGGGGCGACATGACCACCACCCGGTCGCCGAGCATCACAGCCTCCAGGATCGAATGGGTGACGAACAGGATCGTCTTGGGTCGTTCCGTCCAGATGCGCAGCAGCTCCAGCGTCATCTCCTCGCGCGTCAGCGCGTCGAGGGCGCCGAACGGCTCGTCCATCAGCAGGATGCCGGGATCGTGGATCAGCGCGCGGCAGATCGCCGTGCGCTGCTGCATGCCGCCGGACAGCTCCCGCGGGTACTTCCGCTCGAAGCCCCGCAGGCCCACCAGCTCGAGAAGCGACGCCGCCCGCTGCCGGCTGTCGAGCGTCAGCTGGTGCATCATCTTCAGCGGGAACAGCACGTTGTCGGTGACCGTCGCCCACGGCAGCAGGGTCGGGCTCTGGAAGACGATGCCGGTGTCGGGCCGCGGCTCGGCGACCTCCGCCCCGTCGAGGACGATGCGCCCGCGGGTCGGCCGGATCAGCCCCGCCACGAGACGCAGCAGCGTTGACTTGCCGCAGCCCGACGGGCCCACGATCGTGACCAGCTCGTTCTTGTCGATCGTGAGCGAGATGTCCCGCAGCGCCACCACCGCGTCGCCGTCGCGCGACGTGAACACCTTCGAGAGGTCGTCGAGCACGATCATGGCGGCGCGGCCACCGCCCCCCGCCCGGCCTCCGTGGTCCACGTCACGCCGGCTCGCGCGTCAGCGCGGCAGGAAGGACAGGTCGACGGCCTGGGCGAAGTCCCACTTCGGATCGAGGGTCTGGGCCTCGGCCACGATCTCGTAGGTGAACCGCAGGCGCTGCGGTTCGTGCTTCCCGAGACCCGTCTGCTTCGAATGGTCGTTGAAGACGTAGGTCACGACCGCTCGCAGGCTGCCCAGGCAGTCGTCGTGGGCGACCTCGGGGACGCGCTTGACGTGGAGCGTGCAGGCCTCGTCCGGGTGGTCGCGCGCCCAGGTGAAGGTCTCCGCGACCGCGGCCACGAAGCGGCGCGTCAGGTCCGGCTTCTCCCGGATCATCTTGTCGGTGGTGACGATGCCGGTCGCGTAGATCGCGAAGCCGACCCCCGCGAACGGGAGCACCACGATCTCCTCGCCCGCGCGCTTCGCCGCCTTGTTCTGGTAGTAGTGGTGGATCGCGAAGAACGGCGTCGCGTCGAGCCGCTTGGCGATCAGCAGCCCGGCCATGGCGGCGCCGTCCGTGTTGACCCAGGTGACGCTGTTCGCGTCGAGGCCGGCCAGCTTGGCCGTGCGCGGGAAATAGACCCGGTGGCTGTTGCCCGGGGTGATGCCGATCTTCTTGCCGGCCAGGTCCTTGAAGTCCTTGATGCCCGAGCTCTTCAGCACGAACATCGAGTGCGGCGAGTGGGCGTAGAGCTGCATGATGAGCTTGACCGGGATGTTGGTGCGCGCCCGGGCCGTGAACAGGGCGCCGAGGTCGGCGACGCCGAAGTCGGCCGCGCCGGAGCCCACCTTCGTCACCGTGTCGCCCGAGCCGTAGCCCCGGACGATGGTCACGTCGATGCCGTGCTTCTTGAAGAGGCCCTTCTCCCAGCCCCCGAAGTACATCGCGTGCTCACCCGACGGGATCCAGTCCGTCTGGAACAGGACCTTGTCGTCGGCGCGCGCCGTGGACGCGAGCCCGATGACCGCGGCGAGCGCCGCCGCCAGAGCGAACGTGGCTGAACCGTGCCGCCTGCCCATGTCGACGCCTCCTGTGTCCCCTTCCGACGTTACCGCCCCGGGTGGCCGGCCGGATCACGGCACGGCCGGGATTCGCCGCGACCACTGTATGCGGAAGTGAGGCGTTTGGAAAGCGCCGGCGCTGGCTTGCTCTCAGCGACGGTCGAACGGGGACTGAGGCTCGTAGTCGTAGCGGATCAACCACCATCGACCGTCCCGCCGTGCGAACAGCCAGAAGTCACGGTAGTAGTGGTCCCGCCCCCAGCCGTGGAATTTCTGGTTGATCTCGACCAGCGCCGAGCCATTCACGATATAGATCCGGTGAATCCAGTCCTGGAAGCGCACGAGGCCCAGGGCGGGATCAGCGAACGCCCCCAGCGCCTCACCTCGGATGCCCGCAATCCCGATCATCGTGGCGGGGTCGTTCCACGCCCGCTGGACCGCATCCGGGGCGTATGCCGACAGGATCAGATCCACGTTCTTGCGCTCCCAGCCCGCGGCGACCGTTCCGATCAGCCGCACGATCTCGGCCTCGTCGCGGGTCCGGGGCACATAGTCCTTGAGCGGAACGCCGGCCCCATGATCGGCCGACGCAGTTCCCCATCCCGACAGAGGGCTGAGCACGAGCGTCGCGAGGATCGCCGCAGCGGCTGCGCGAGAGTTACGCATGGAGGTCTCCTTGACCGGTTGGAGTCATGCGTCGCCTTATCTCCAAGGTCATTGCGGGCCCGCAGGACCTGTGTGACCCTCCGAGCATCATCCGGTGAATCCTCAGCGCCATGGCTGGACATCCAAGGTGATGGCGAGCTGTGCGGTCGTCAAAACTTTCCACTTCCCGATCGAGGAGGAGCCCAATGGGAGCGAAAGGTGAAGCGTTCGCGAAGCAGTTCGAGGCGAAGGCCCAGGAGGCGACGGCGGTGCTCGAGAAGCTGAGCGACGCGGACTGGAAGAAGGTCACGGACGCGGAGAAGTGGTCCGTCGGCGTGACCGCGCACCACGTGGCCGGCAGTCACGAGCCGATCGCGAACATCATCAAGGCGGTCGTGGCTGGGCAATCGCTCGGCAACTTCACGATGGACATGCTGCACGAGATGAACGCCAAGCATGCGAAGGAACACGCCAACTGCACGAAGACGGAAACGATCGAGCTCCACACGAAGGGCGCAGCCGTGGCGGCGGCGGTCGTGCGTGGCCTGAGCGACGATCAGCTGGCGAAGAGCGGCACCGTCCTCACCGACGCGCCGCCAATGACGGCCGAGCAGGTCGTCACCGGCATCCTGATCAACCACATCGACGACCACTTCGGCAGCATCCGGAAGACGGTCGGCCGCTGACGAACGGCCCGTCGGAGCAGCGGTGGCGGCGGGCACGGTCCGCCGCCACCGACCGGCCGCCGGCCATGCGCCGTCGATCACGCGCCTCCGTGAGGCTACCGTCCATACACGGGCGTGAGCGACGGCATGGCGTCCTCCTCACTGCTCGAAGGCGTAGCCTTCGGCGTGCCATTCCTTGTCACCGCCGTGCATGACCATGATCCGGCGGTACCCGAGGTGGTACGCCGCGACCGCGGCGTCCGGACTCTGGGCTCAGGTGGGTCCGCCGCAGTAGAAGACCAGGAGCTGCGAGCGATCCGTCGGGAGCCGCTCGGGGCGGAGCAGGCGCTTCGGCCGCCGGAGGTCGACGAGCCTGAGCGACGCGTCCTCGGCGGGAATCGAGATGGCCCCGGGCAGGTGTCCGCGGCGGTAGTGCACTTCGTCGCGCGCGTCGATCAGCGTGAGCGACTCGCCGCGGGTCAGCATCGCATGGAGCTCCCGCGCGGAGATGAACCGGATCCCGGCGGCTTCGAGGTCCGCGCGCCAGTCGGGCCGGATCGCGCAGCCACTGTGCGTGAGGGCGACCAGGGCGACGAGGAGCGACGCGAGTGCGGCGCGTGCGTTCACCGGGCGTACGGCCTGATCGACCCGGAGCCGGCAGCACGTCGGGTGGCGTGAAGACGGCCAGATAGCCGTCATCGTCCGGATGGTGCACTCCACTCGCGGGCGGCGTCGTCGACCGTCACACCCTGGGTGGGGACGGTCGATCATCTGGAGATAGCTCGTCGCCGCGCGGCATCGGTCCGGCCATTCTGGTGATGGGCCCCGTCCTTGTCAACGGTCGTCAAGTGTCAGTTTTCCCTGACCCCTGGGGGGACGTTGATTGCGCGGAGACCAGCGCGATGACGTTGCACGCCTGGCCGGCGATCCACATCGCGCTCGCCCGCCGCGCGGACCCGCGCGGCGGCCAGGCCCTGGGGCTCGCAGTGACCGCACGGAAACCGAGCGCGGGACGTCGTCGCGACACCGGACGAGATCACGCCAGGCCTTCTCGGTCGCGTCGGGTACGTGCGCCTGCTCCCCTCCGGCACCTTTCGAGGAGTCGAGAGAGGGCGCGGCATGGGCGAGAGGATCAACTGAGCCGAGAAGCACCGACGATCGTGGACGCGGCCCCCCTACTCCCAGTACACCTCAATGGCTGTGGCGTATCCATCTTTGGGCATTGTCGGCGTTCTCACGCTGAGTCTATGTCGTCGCCATGCCCCTCAGCGCCGTGGACTACCGTGCGTGTGCTGCTGGGCTTCCAGCGCCTCCGTGCGCGCCAACACGGGACCCACGACGGGCGGTCGGGATCCGTGACCGTCATCCAGCGCTTCGGGGCGGGTTGAACTTGAACATCCATTTCCACACGCTGCTCCTCGACGGTGTCTTCTTCGCCGCTGGCGAAGGGAACACGCTCGGTTTCCGGCCACTACCCCCTCCGACCGACGAAGAGGTCGGCGTCGTGCTCACGCGGATCGCCGCGCGGGTACAGCGTCTGCTCAAACGCCGCGGTCTCGATCCCGGCGACGCTGACCTCTTCCAGGCCGATCCCGTGATCGAAGAATCGCCCGCTCTGGCTGGCATCAGCAGCGCTTCGATCCGGGGGCGCGTCGCGCTCGGTCCTCGCGCGGGCGCCCGCGTGTGGCGCATGGGGGACGATCCCGACGCACCCTGGGTGCTCTCGACGGCGCCCTGGCACGCGCATCTCGCGGGCTTTGATCTGCCGCTATCTGCTCCGCCCGGCGGTGGCCCAGGATCGGCTCCGGCTCCTGGACGATGGCCGCATCGTGCTCACGCTCAAGACGGCGTGGGCCGATGGCACCCGCCAGCTCGTGTTCGAGCCGCTCGAGCTTCCCGGGGGCGTCTGGCACGGCAAGACCCGGGCGTGGTACACCAACGGCCGCCTCCGCTACGAGACCGAGTGGTGGCAGGGCGTGAAGCACGGGAAGTTCACCCTGTGGTACGCCAACGGGCAGAAGCGGGCGGAGGGGGAGGACCGGCACGCGGTCGTCCACGGGAAGTGGACCTCCTGGGCCGAAGACGGCACCGTGACGCAAGAGCGGATCTTTCAGGCTGGCGAGACGGGCGTGGCCGCGTCGCCCTCGAGATGACGCGGACGAGGCTGTCGCAGGATCCGCCGGAACTCAGGGCGTCTGCGGCGCCATATCGGGTCCAGTCGGGCGACCGAGGGTGACGAGGACGCTCGGACGCGAGCTCGGCGACGCCGCGATCGATTCATCCGCGGGCGTGCCGGCCACGGTTCGCAGCCGCGCCACAAGCTCGGCGTAGGAGGATCGGCGCCGGGTGTGCGCGAGCTGCGCTCGATAGTTGTCGACCAGGCTGACGCCGTCGATCACCACGTCACCGATCAGCCACCTCTTGTCGGGCCTCGTCATCCGGTAGTCGAGTTGGGCGTCGCTGCCCTGCCGGGTTCGGACCGTCGTGCGGACCACCGCAAGCCGCTCCCCGGCGAGATCCTCGCCGATGACGCGGATCGTGGGTGGCCGATCGCGTGGCAGGCGGGCCCGCACGATGGTGAGATAGGCCCGCTCGAGGACACCCGTGAATGTCCGCGCGAGGTCGGCGCGCTCGGCGCTGCTGCACTGCTCCCAGTCGGGGCCCAGGGCGCGGCGGGAGGCCTCACGGCCGTCGAACAACGCCCGGGCCAAGCCGCGGACGTCATCACGGGCCTGCGTCGCGCTGGTCGCCTCAGTCTGGATCGCGATCGCCCGCCGGAAGAAGGTCTCCAGCTCGCCGCGCGCCGAGGTCGCGGCACCCGCGAGACCCGGGCTCAGCACGACGAGCGCCAGCCCGGCGAGCGCGACACGTGCCGCCCCCAGGGGTCGTGGATTGTCGAACGGTCTCATCGCTGTCCCGCCTCCCGTTTTTCCGTGCGCGTCGTTGACACAACGTCCGAACGTCAGCGGCGGGTACTAAGCAATTCGGTTTCCATTGACCTTGGCTTCCCACGTGCCCTTGGAGTGTTTACATCGAGTGACCTGACGGCATCCCGGTTGCAGTTTGACCCATTTTCCCGACCGGCTAATTCGATCAGCGGAGGAGCACAGCGATGAGTGACACGCGAAGGAACATCGCCGAGTCGGTGAAGGACGGGATCATCGGGGCGATCCGAGGGACCGGCGAGATCGTCAACACGACTGTGGACACCGTGAGCGGCGCGCTCGTCAATGCCATCCGGGGCACCGGGGCGGTCGGCGCCGCTGCGACCGGCGCGGTGTCCGACGCGCTACGGGGCGTGATCCTGGGCGCCTCGCACGTGGGCGGAGACCTGGGCGGCGCGGCCAAGGGCGGCGTCATCGGGGTCCTGCGGGCAACGCGGGAGGTCGGCGTCGAAGCGACCGAGACGATCGGCACCAGCGCCCGCGCCGTGGTGAAAACTACAGCCGAGGTGGGCGGTGATCTCGGCAAGGCGGCGAAGGGCGCCGTCGAGGGCGCCATCGCGGGCGCGCGCGACGTGGGGCTCAGTGCCGAGTCGGCGGCCTCGGCCGCGGCGACGGGCGCGCTGCAAGGCGCCGGCGAGGTCAGCGCCAAGGCGGTGGAAGAGGTGCGCAACGCCGCGACGGGGATGATCTCCGGCGTGAAGGTGGTCGTCAAGGAGCCGTTCCGCCGGGAGGAGCGCAAGGCGAGTTGACCACCAGAAGGACCTGGCTCCTCGTGCCCGGGCTGGTCGTGATCGTCTCCGTGCTGACCTTCAACTTCGTCGGCGACGGCCTCCGGGATGCCGCGGACTCCGACAGCCACTGAGTCCGGAGGGGGCCTCGACGGTCGCGTCCCTTACAGGCAACGACGGTGGGGAGACACCCCGGGCCTCACCTGAAGGGATCGAGCAACGCGATACCGCAATCCGCGAAGTCGCGCACGTTTCTCGTCACGAGCGTCAGCCGCTGAAGGTGCGCGGTTGCGGCGATGAGCATGTCCGCCTGGGTCCGAGATACACCTCGAGCCGCCAAGCTCCCACGCAAACGACCTGCGGTCGCCGCGATCTCGGCCGTGACGGCCTGCAGCTCGCAGTGCTCCCTCACGAACATCTCGAACCAAGCGTGGATTCGGGGGTTCGGCCTCCACGTGAGCCCGAACTGAATCTCCTCCAGCGTGATGACGCTCAGCGACACTCTGACGACCGTCCACGCCCAGGCCACGACCCGGTCATTGGGTCGCTGGCGGGCGAGCTCGCTCAGGACGTTCGTGTCAACGAGAAAGGCGGTCGAGGCCATCGGCAAACGCGTTCCGTCGGGTCTTGCGTGATGGCGTCCGCAGGGCATATCGCTCGCGTGCTGCCAGCGCGCGGAGACCCTCGAAGGCCTCGGCGATGGAAGGCAGGCTCCCCTTCTCCCGAATGACGAGAACCCGCTTGGCCGACTCGGCATCGATCACCGCGGCGACGACGCGGTCGCGATTGCAGATGAGCTGCGGCTCTTTCGCCGCGCGCCGAAGGACTTCGGAGAACCGCTGTTTCGCCTGACCGATCTTCCACCGCATGGCCCTT
>DASTOJ010000305.1:0-77189 GCA_035762565.1 Candidatus Methylomirabilota bacterium
GCTTGGCCTCGGCCATGGCCGCGTGGGCCTCATATTCCAGGAACTTGACCGGCCGCCCGCCGGTCTCGTTGCGGACGATGCCGGAGAAGATCACGATGCCACCGGCTCCGGGGTCGTCCACGCGGGCCGCGATGTCGTCGGGGGACAGCGGGTGCTCGACCACGGCGAACAGGTCAGCCGGGTTCACCGGCGCTCCTCGCTTGCGCCGCGCCCGCCCAGCCCGCCGCTCACCGGCGGGAACAGGCACAGCTCGTCGCCCGGCTTCAGGCGGTGGTCGTCTTCCACGTAGTCGTGGCCGACGGCGAACAGGGTGAACGGGCGGTACTGCGCAAGCTGCGGGTGCCGATCGACGACGGCCGACCACGCGGTCTCGACCGTGCCGCCCTCGGGAAGCTCGAGGTCCACCTGCTCCCGCCCGGCGATCTCACGATACCGGGCGAACAGGTGGACCCGGACACGCACGACGGGGTCTAGAAGCGGTGGGACTGGCCGCAGCCGCAGCTGGACTTGACGTTCGGGTTCTTGATCGCGAAGCCGGCGCCCATCATGTTGTTGTCGACGTAGTCGATTTCGGTGCCGGACAGATAGGGCGCGCTGTTCTTGTCGACGAAGACCTTGATGCCGTGGGCCTCGATGACGCTGTCACCCTCGGTCTCCTGGTCTTCCCAGCCCAGCTCGTAGGACATGCCGGAGCAGCCCCCGCCCACGATCCGGATGCGCAGGCCCCACTCGGGCTTGCCTTCCTCCAGGCGGAGCTCGCCGACCTTCTTGGCGGCGGTTTCGGTCATCGTCAGCATGCGATCCTCCCGTCGATTCGCGGTGTTTCCCGACGAGGGAATGGTATCACAGGATACCCCCGGCGGGCAGCAGGGTCAGCTCCTCCAGCGAGGCGTGCGGCGGCAGCGCGGCCATGAGCACGGCCGCGCGGGCCACGTCCTCCGGCCGCAGCATTTTCTCGCGCGGCGGCGGCGCCGCCAGCGAGTCCCACAGCGGCGTGTCCACCGCCCCCGCCACCAGCACGCCCACCCGGACACCGTGGGGGCGCAGCTCCTCGGCCAGCACGCGGCTGAAGCCGTCGATGGCGATCTTGGTCGCCGTGTAGACGGCGCTGCCCGGCAGCGCCCGCTTGGTGGCGATGGAGCCGATGTTGAGGATGGTCCCCGAGCGCTGGCGCATCATGGCCGGCAGCACCGCGCGGCAGCAGACCATCACCGCCCGCAGATTGAGCGCCAGCATCGCGTCCCAGTCGCCCGGCTTGGAGTCGGCGACCGGCCCGAAGAACGCCGTCCCGGCCGAGGTCACCAGCACGTCCAGGCGCCCCAGCTCGACCAGGGTCTGCTCGACCAGCGCCTCGACGGCGCCGTCCTGGGTGACGTCGGTGGGCACCGCCAGGGCGCGGCCGTTCTGCGCACGGATCTCGCCCGCGACCTCGGCCAGGTCCGCGCGCGAGCGCGCGGCCAGCGCGACCGCGGCGCCCTCGGCCGCGAAGGCCAGCGCGACGGCGCGGCCGATGCCGCGGCCGGCGCCGGTGACGAGGGCGACCTTGCCGGCCAGCCCGCCGCTCATATCACCAGCCCCCGCCCGGCCTTGATCAGCTCCATGAACTCCGCCCGGGTCTCCGGCCGGTCGCGGAAGGCGCCGAGCATCGCCGAGGTCACGGCCTTGGAGTTCTGCTTCTCCACCCCGCGCATGAGCATGCAGAGGTGGATCGCCTCGATCACGACGGCGACCCCGCGCGGCTGCAGCACCTCGTCCAGCGTGGAGGCGATCTGAGTCGTCAGCCGCTCCTGGACCTGCAACCGCCGCGCGAACATGTCCACCAGCCGTGGAATCTTCGACAGCCCCACGATCTTCTTGCCCGGCATGTAGGCCACGTGGCACTTGCCAATAAATGGCAGCAAGTGGTGTTCACAGAGACTGGTCACGTCGATGTCCTTCACGACCACCATCTCGTCGTACTCCTCGGAGAAGAGGGCGTCGTTGAGGATCTCGCGTGGATCTTTCTCGTAGCCGGAGGTCAGGTAGCGCAGCGCCGTCGCCACGCGCTCGGGTGTGCGCTGGAGCCCCTCGCGGCCCGGGTCCTCGCCCAGCTCCTTCAGCAGCTCCTCGACCAGCCCCGGGATCGCGTCGGCCATCAGGCCTCCTCGTCGCAGTACTCGAACCGGTTCTTGGCGGTCTCCTGCACGACCACCCGCCGCAGCCGGCCGGCGGGCAGCGCCCCCTGGAGCGTCCGCCAGAACGCGCGGGCCAGCCCCTCGCCGGTGGTGATCACGCCGGCCAGGACCGGCGCATCCTCGAGGCGATGGTGGTCGACCTGGTCCAGCAGTGAGCGCGTCACCGTCCGGTCGAGGGCCGCGAGGTCCACGGCCATGCCGGTGTCGGCGTCGGGCACGCCGGTCACCGTCACCTCGAGATAGTAGTTGTGGCCGTGGGCCCGGGCGCACGGCCCGTACAGCGCCGCGTTGGCGGCGGCGGTCAGCGCCGGGTTGGCCAGGCAGTGGGCCGCGCTGAAATGGTACACGCGCGTGAGGGCGACGGGTCGCATGTCACGTCCCATCATAGTCGACGAACAGCGTCGGGTCCTCCCACACGCGCACGCGCACCAGGCGGTCGGGCCCGAGCTTGGGCGCCAGCAGCTCCCACACCGCGATCGCGACGTTCTCCGTCGTCGGCACGCGGTCGCGAAACAGCGCGTCGGCGTTCAGGTCGGCATGGTCGAAGCGGTCGATCACCGTCTCCTGCACGATCCGCTTCAGCTCGCCGAGGTCGATCACCATGCCGGTGCGCGGATCGATGGCGCCCTGCACGGTGACGTCGAGCGTGTAGTTGTGCCCGTGCGGCACGCCGAGGCGGCCGAACACGCGGGCGTTCTCGTCCGCCGACCAGCGGGCCACGTGATAGCGGTGGCCTGCGGCGAACGCGAAGCGACGGGTCGTGGAGGGGCGCCCGCTCACGCGCCCGTCGCCTCCACGAACCGGCGAGCGACCGGTTCCAGGTCGAAGGCCGCCACGCGGGCGGCGCCGGCGGCGCCGAAATCACCGCGCAGGCCGTCGTTCCTCAGCAGAGTCTCCAGCGCCATGGCGAGCTCCTCGGGGCTTTCCCGGTTCACCAGCAGGCCGGTCCGCCGGTCCTCGACCAGCTCCGGCACCGCCCCTGCGCGGCACGCGACCACGGCCAGGCCGGCCGCCATCGCCTCGGCGAACGCGATCCCGAACCCCTCCTGGACGGTGGGCAGGCAGAAGCAGTCGGCCCGTACGTATTCTACGGCCAGCGCCTGCCGCGGCACCTCGCCGAGGAACGTCACCGTGTCGCCCAGGCCGAGCTCCGCGTGCATGGCGCGCAACCGGGCGGACTGCGGCCCCTCCCCTACGATGCGGACCCGCACGGCGGGGATTCGCTCGCGCAGCACGACGGCGGCGCGGAGCAGATCCTCCAGCCGCTTGCGCGGATACATCCGGGCGACCGAAAGGACGGTCGGCGGGCTCGGCTCCCGCACGACGGCGCCGAAGCGCCGGCGCCACTCGCCCAGGTCGATCGGCTCCGGCACGACCGCGAGCCGCTCCGCAGGCACGCCGTACGCCTCCCGGGCCATGGCCGCCGAGTACCGGCTGGGGACTACCACCCGATCGGCCCGCTCCGTGTTGAGACGCTCCCAGCGTGCCTGCACGCCGAGCAGCGCCCGCACCAGCCCCCGCTCGTTGCGTAACTCGTCGGCGATGATGCCCTTCAGCGCGACGACGAAGCGCGCGCGCCGGGGCAGGCCCGCCCACACGAACCCGTCGAGGTCCACGCCCACGACGACGTCGGCGGCCGGCGGCGCCATCGCCACCCGGGCGTTGTACAGCCAGCGGTCGGCGGTGTGGAAGCCGGTGCGCAGGCCGAGCGGCCGGCACACCGCGGTGTGGCCGAGGCGCTCGAGACCGCGCACGAGGCCGTCGATCGCCACCCACGTGCCGCTGCCCTCGGTGGGGCCGGCCGGGGTCGAGCTGAGGAACTCGAACCGCACGCGAGGCGGCGGGTCAGCGCCCCTGGAACGACGGCCGGCGCTTCTCGAGGAAAGCGCGCGTGCCCTCCCGATAATCCTCGCTCGCCGCCGCCTCCAGTGACAACGCGCGCAGCCGCGCCCGGCTCTCCGCCGTGTAGCCGGCCAGGTAGGCCTGGATGGTCGCCTTGGACCCGCGCACCGAGAGGGGCGCGTTGTCGGCCACCACCTCGAGGTACTCGTAGGTCGTGCGCGCCAGCTCGGCCGCCGGCACCAGCCGCTGGATCAGCCCGATGGCCAGCGCCTCGCGATCGCCCACGGTGCGCGCCGAGTAGAGGATGTCCTTGGCGTAGGCGGGCCCCACGAGGTCCACGAGCTGGCCGATCGCCTCGGCCGGGTAGACGATGCTCAGCCGCGCGGCCGGAATGCCGTACTTGCTGCCCTCGGCGGCGAACCGGAGATCGCAGCCCATCGCCAGGCCCATCGCGCCCCCCATGCAGAAGCCGTAGATCATCGCGATCGTCGGCTTGGGGCACTCCCGCACCGCCGCGTAGGCGGCGGCGGTGACGGTGTTGTAGCGCTGGGCGGTCTCGACGTCCTTGCGGCTCTCGGGAAACTCCTTGATGTCGGCCCCCGAGGCGAATGCCTCCGTCCCGGCGCCCCGGAACACGATAGCCCGCACGGAGTCGTCCTTGACCAGCCCCTCGGTCGCCCGCGCGAGCTCGCCCCACATGGCCAGATTGATCGCGTTGCGCGTCCGCGGCCGGTTGATGACCACGGTCGCGATGGGCCCTTCTTGCTGGACGAGGATCTCATCGGTCATGGCGGGTCAGTGTACCAGAGGTGCCCCGAGAGGATAACCCCTCGAAAACGGTAGGGTTTCACAATCGGCGTGCACTAATGTGGTGAATGCGCATGGCGCACGAGCTCCCAGACGGCCGCCGGGTATTCCTCTCCACGCTGGCTGCGCACCCCAGCGAGCGCCGGCTCGCGCTCGCGGTCGTGCTGGTGTCCGTTGCCATCTTTCTGGCGGCGGTGCCGTTTGCCAAGGTGCCGCTCGCTCGGGTTCCGGCGTTCATTCCGATCTATCAATCGGCGCTGGCCGTCAACGATCTGATCACCGCGGTCCTGCTGTTCGGTCAGTTCAGCTTCTTGCGCTCACGGGGACTGCTGGTGCTGGCCACCGGATACCTGTTTACGGCGTTGATGGCCATTGCGCACATGCTCACGTTTCCCGGTCTGTTCACGCCGTCCGGCCTGCTGGGCGCGGGCCCCCAGAGCACGGCCTGGTTGTACATGTTCTGGCACGCCGGCTTCCCCCTTCTCGTCATCGCCTACGCGGTGGCCGAGGACCAGGAGCACCGGACGAACCCACCGCGTGGCCGTGCCCCCGTCGCGATCCTCGCCAGCGTCGCGGTGGTGATCGCGGTGGCGGCTGGGGTGGTGTTGCTCGCCACGGCCGGCCAGGACACGCTCCCCGCGATCATGCAGGGCAACCACTACACCTCGGCGATGATCATCGTCGTCTCGAGCGTCTGGGTCTTGAGCCTGCTCGCGCTGGTCGTTCTCTGGCGTCGGCGGCCGCACTCGGTCCTCGACCTTTGGCTCATGGTCGTGATGTGTGCCTGGCTCTTCGACATCGCGCTGGCCGCGGTCCTCAACGCCGGCCGCTTCGATCTGGGGTTCTACGCTGGACGGCTGTACGGGCTGCTGGCGGCCAGCTTCGTCCTCGCGGTGCTGCTGATCGAGAACGGAAGGCTCTACTTCGAGCTCGACCGCCAGAACCGGTCCCTCGAGAACACCGTGCGCGAGCGCACCGCGCAGCTTCTCCAGAGCGAGAAGGTGGCGACGATGGGGTCGCTCCTCGCGGGCGTGGCCCACGAGTTGAACAACCCGCTGGCCGTCCTCATGGGGCAAGCCGATCTGCTGCGGCGGGGGGCGAAGGACCCTGCGCTGGTCCAGCGCGCCGGGAAGATCACCGCCGCTGCCGAGCGCTGCGGCCGGGTCGTGAAGAACTTCCTGGCGCTGGCGCGGCAGCGGCCACCGGAGCGGGGCAACGTCGTCCTCAACCAGGTCGTCGCGGAGGCGGTCGAGCTCCTGGCCTACGAGCTGCGGACCGACAGCATCACCGTGAGTCTCGACCTCGCCGACGATCTGCCGCCGCTGTGGGCAGACGCGCACCAGCTCCACCAGGTGTTGGTCAACATCGTGGCGAACGCCCACCAGGCGATGCGCTCCAGCCCCGCACCGCGCGAGGTCTCGATCACCACGCGGTCCGATCCAGCGCGCCAGCGTGTCCACCTCGACCTGACCGACAATGGCCCGGGGATCCCCCCCGAGATCCGGGCCAAGATCTTCGAGCCGTTCTTCACCACCAAGCCCGCCGGGCAGGGCACAGGGCTGGGGCTGTCGCTCTGCCGCAGCATCGTCGAAGAGCACGGCGGCGCCATCACCGTGGAGAGCGAGCCCGGGCGGGGCACAACATTCGCCATCACGCTGCCGGTGGTTCCGCGGCCGTTGGACGCCGGCGCGCCCATCGCGGTCGAGGCGCCTGCCCCGGTCGGGTCGAAGGCGATCCTCGTCGTGGACGACGAACGCGATCTCGCCGAGCTCCTCGTCGAGGAGCTCGAGGGCGACGGTCACCAGGTCGAGATCGCGTCGAACGGGGCGGATGCCTTACGCCGGTTGGAGCGGCGAGCGTTCGACCTGGTGGTGTCGGACACGAAGATGCCCCTCATGGACGGCTTGGAGCTCTACCGTGAGATCGAGCGACGGTTCCCGGCGCTCCAACGCCGGATCGTCTTCGTGACCGGGGACGTGCTGGATGCCGAGAAGCGTCGGTTTCTCGAATCGACGGGTGCCCCGTTCCTGACGAAGCCGTTCGATCTGAGGGACGTCCGGAATGTGGTCCGCCGGCAGTTGGTGATCCACGGCGCGCCCCCGCTCACGACCGCGGGAGGAGGACGGTGAAGCGGCTCCCCTCTCCTTCGCGCGACTCGGCGGTCACGCGACCTCCGTGAGCGTTCGCCACGCCCTGGACGATCGCCAGGCCCAGGCCGGTGCCCCCGCGGTCTTGGTGTGCCTGTCGGTAGGGGTCGAAGATGCTCGGCAGGGCATCAGCGGGGATGCCCATGCCCGTATCCTCGACTTGGAGCTCGAACTCCGGGCTCGCGTCGATGATCCGCACGATGACGCGCCCGCCGCGCGGGGTGAAGCGGATCGCGTTGGCGCCGAGATTGACCACGAGTTGGTAGAGCCGTTCCTCGTCGCCGAGGTACACGAAGTGCGATCCGTAGCGCTCGCGATCCAGAGCGACACCCGCCTCCTCGGCCTGAGGGTGAAGCTCCTCGACGACGCGGTCCACGAGCCCCGCGAGGTCGAGCGGCTTCCGGTCGAGCTCCACGAGCCCGGCCCGGAGGCGCGACATCTCGAGGATCTGATTGGTGAGCCCGAGCAGCCGCGCGGAGCTCTGCCCGATGATGTTGGCGAGGCGCTTCTGACTCTCCGTGAGCGGGCCGGGGGCGCCGTTGTGCAGGAGGTCGACGGCGCCTCGAATCGACGTGAGCGGCGACCGGAGCTCGTGTGAGACTGTCGCGAAGAACTCCCGCTTCGTCTCCTCCATCTGGTGCAACTGGCTCGCCATCGAGTTGAACGAGCGCGCGAGCGCCCCTATCTCGTCGCGGCTCTCGACCGCGATGGGCTCACGGAACGCGCTCGCGGCGACTGCCGCCGTGGCCGAGGACAGCAGGGCGAGGGAGCGAGTCATCCGTCGAGCGATGATGGCCGTTCCGACCAGCGCCAGCGCGACCGCCACGCCCAGCGCGAACAGCACCGCGGTCCACGTACGCGCCTCGAGGCGATCGGCATCGTCCTGCGCCGCGAGGACCCGCGCGCGGGTCGCCGCCATCAGCCCGTCGAGGCTCGCCCGGACCCGCTCGGCGAGCACCGGCGCGGCGGCGTCCGTCAAACGCAGGGCGCGTGCGCGGTGGCCGCGCCGGAGAAGGGCGTGCTCCTGGGCGACGATGCGCCGGTACTCCTCGAACGCAGCGCTTGCCTCGCGGAGGTGCCGAGCCTCCCGCTCGCTCAGCGTGTACGTGGCGAGGCGCTCGAGGTCCTCGGCCATCTGCGCCGCCAGCTTTGTCCACGCCGTTGCATAGCGCGGGTCGCCCAGCACCACCGCACGAGCCTCGAGCCCCAGGAGCGGGGGAATCGCCTCGAGGGCGGATGCCGTGATGCTCAGTGCGGGAATCGCGCGAGTCGCGATCTCCCGGTTGGCGGACACCAGACGGCCCACCGCACTGAGGCTCAGGGCGCTGACGCCCGCAAGCACGACGATCACGAGGGCGGAGGCGAGGAAGATCTTGGAGCTGAGCCGCATGCCCAGCCCCTCGTCAGGACTCAGCGGATCGGTCCACCCGAGCGCTCGGCGGCGAACCCAGCGCTCGGCGGCGCGCGGGCGCGGAGCAGGCATGACCTCGCCAGAGCAGTCCATGGCAGGACTCCACAGCAAATCCAATACCGGAGTGAATCTCCAGTAGATCAGTAGCTTGTACGCCACTGGCTGGAGCTCATCTAGAGAGTCCCCGACCGGACCGATCATTCTAGAGCCAGTGCTACCCCGCGCTGCGGGCGCGGTGGTTGCGGTGTTCGACTACCCAGCTCCAGTTCAAGAGGTTGCCGAATGTCGCGACCCTCGGGTGCGGCGCGCACGCCTCACGTGGGATGATGTCACCACGCTCGGGGGGCCGTCACGTGCGCGTCGGAACCCGCGGCGAACACATGACTGATCCGATCGCGGAACTCTACGCCGTCCCGCCCAGCGCGTTCACCCGCGCGCGGAACGCCAAGGTCGCGGCGCTCGAGAAGGCGGGGCGCGAGGCGGACGCCCGCGCGGTCCGGCAGCTCCGTCGCCCGCCCGCCGGCCTCTGGGCCGCCAACCAGCTCGCCCGTGCCGCGCCCGAGCAGCTCGAGGCGCTGGCCGACGCAGTGGACCGAGCGCGCCGTGCCCAGCTTCGTGACCCGCGCGCCGCCGGCGAGGCGGTGCAGCGTCTCCGGGCCGACCTGGAGGTGCTCGTCGTCCGCGCCGGCCAGCTCCTGACCGAGCATGGTTACCACCCCACACCGGCCACGCTGCGCCGGATCTCCGACACGCTGATTGGGGCCTCGTCAGACCGCCGGTTCGCGCAAGACCTTCGCCGTGGACGACTGACCACGGAGCTGGCGCCCCCCGGGTTCGAAATCCTCGCGGGCGCGGACCAGCCTCGGGCTCCCCGGGTCGTGCGAGGCGGCAGAGAGCAGGCCCCGCCGCCGGCCCGTCAACGCCACGAGGAGCGCCGCGCTCAGGCCGAGGAGGTGCGACACGCCGAGCGCGAAGCCGCCGGCCGGAAGGCACTTCGAGTCGCCAAGCGGTAGTTGCGCTATACCAGGGCGGCGTCTCCACCGGCGAGAGGCCGTGACGGTCTCGTTGCGGAGATGGTGGCGGTGGGAGGAATTGAACCTCCGACACGGGGCTTATGAGACCCCTGCTCTGCCGCTGAGCTACACCGCCGTGGCTGGAGACCGCACGGAGTTGCGGGAGGGGATTTTACCGTAAGCTGGGGCCGGCTGCCGCGTTCTCCGAACGGTGCGATAATCACGGGCCGATGGCGGCCCCGGCGTGCGCAGGAGGGATGTCAGTGGCGAAACCTTTGCTATATAATCCGCGCGGCTCATACGTCTGGCCGGGTACGGCTCGGAGGAACCTTCACATGCTGTTCCGCACGCATCCTTGGCAAGACGGACCTGTGCTCCGCAGCAACGACGTCGAGGACGACGACGGGTTCGACGACGAGGTGCTGGACGACGACGCCGACGACGAGCTCGACGACGACGAAGACGAGGAAGACGTGCTGGAGACCGACGAGACCGACGAAGCCGACGAGGACGACGAGGACGACGACGAGCTGGACCTGGACGACGACGAGCTCGAGGAGGAGGAGGAGGAAGAAGACGACGAGCTTGACGACGACGAGCTCGAGGACGAGGAAGACGACGACGACAAGTAGCTCCTCATTCGGGTTGGGAGGCGCTTGCAATGGCACTACTCAGTGGTGACGGCTGGCTGTTCCTCCTGCGGTGGTTTCACTTCCTGGCGGGGATCACGTGGATCGGGATGCTGTACTACTTCAACTTCGTCCAGACGCCCTTCTTCGGCAGCAAGTTCGTCGCCGACAACGCAGCCGTGCGCAGCGGGATCGTGCGCGGCGGGCTGCTGAACTCGGCCCTCTGGTGGTTCCGGTGGGGCGCGATGTTCACCTTCATCACGGGCTGGCTCTACATCCTGCACATCGCCTTCGCGCAGTACGGCGGGATCGGCGGCTTCTTCGCGACCTCGTACGGCTGGAAGATCTTCTTCGGAGGCATGCTGGGTACCGTGATGTGGGCGAACGTCTGGTTCGTGATCTGGCCGGCCCAGCAGATCGTGATGCGCTCGGCCGAGCAGGTGGCGACCGGCGGCCAGGCCGTTCCCGACGCGGCGGCGCGCGGCGCGCGGGCCGGCGTCGCCTCCCGCACCAACACGATGCTGTCGATCCCGATGCTGTTCTTCATGGGCGCGGCGTCGCACCTGCGGATGCCCGATCCGGCCGGCGGCGGGGCGCAGTGGGCGGCGTTGATCCTGCTGGCCATCGTCATCGTGGCGGTCGAGATCAACGCGCTGGCCGGCCCGGCCAGCCCCGCGACGGGCGGCAAGAAGGTCCTCGCCACCGTCAACGGCACGTTCTGGGCGGGATTCGTGCTCACCGCCATCCTGTATTTCGGGCTGGAGATCATCCTCTAGACGAGGGCGCTCCGCCGGGCGGGCTTGGCCCCAGGACCGAGCCCGCCTTCCTCGGCACCGGCGTTACTTCAGGAACGCGGCCAGCGCCGGAACATCGCCGGCCAGGTGTGGCTGGGGTGGCATGACCGATGTCGGCCGCTGGGGCCTGTAACCCTGAGGATAGGTTCCGCGCTGGATCTTCGCCTCCAGCAGCTCCCGAGATGCCCCCTTGACCGCGGGTCCCACCGGACCGGGTTGGGCCGGATCCGGCCCGTGGCAGGAGGCGCACTGGCTGAGATAGACCTGCCGCCCCCGCTCGGCCAGGGGACCGAGCGGCTCGCGCCCGCACGCGGCCAGCGCCAGGGCAGCGGCGCCCGCCGCGAGCAGGGCGCGCCCGGGCCTCACGCCAGATCGTCCGCGAGGCGGCGACGCGTGGCGGGCGTCAGCACGGTGCGACCCCGATCGCCCGGATGGTCGGCGACGAGCGCGACCTCGGCCTCGGGAAAGAGGCGACGGGCGGCCTGGGGCAGCGCGAAACGGACGAAGTGCACGGCCGAGAGCTTGCCCAGCTCCTCGTCGGAGTGGCCGGCTTCGAACACGCCGGGGACGACGTGGGGGCCCACCTCGAGCCGCACATACCCGCCGGTGTCGATACCCAGGAGTGCGTCCAGCACGGGCCTGATCCGGGCCGACTCGCCGATCTCGATGAACATCGTCGCCGCCAGCTCCCCCACGCGGGGCAGCAGCGTGTTGTAGACGGCGACCTCCTCGGCGACCTTGCCGTCGTCCACGAGGCGCTCGGCGCGGACCATTTCCTGGATCTGGAACCACACCGTCTCGCGGTTCTCGAACACGAAGGACAGATAGCGCCCGACGCTGACCCGGCGATCGGCCTTGAGCGCGATGACCGCGCGCCGGCGGGCGTCGCGTACCTTCTCGTACTCGTAGAGGTTGAGGATCTCGTCCGGTGCCAGGGGCTTCATGGGCCGTCGTCGAAGCCGTACGCGTGGGCGAGCACCTGGATCGGGTGCCGGGGCTCGACACCGGTGCCCTGGGCGATCTGCATCCCGGCCAGCGGGCAGTCGGTGGCCACGGTGGGCGCGCCACCGGCCCGGACCGCGTCGAAGAGAGGCTGGGCCACTCTCATCGACAGGTCGAAGTACTGCGTCTTGAAGCCCCAGGTGCCGTCGACCGCCGAGCAGCGCTCGACGACGTTCACCGCGGCGCCGGGAATGGCCCGCAGCACGTCCGCCGACCGCGTCCCGATGTTCTGCGCGCGCAGGTGGCACGGCACGTGGTATGTGACGGCGCCCACCGGACGGCTGAAGCGCGTGTCGAGCGCGCCCTCGGCGAGGAGCCGGGCCAGGTACTCGAACAGGTCGCGCGTGTTGGCGGCGACGAGCCGCGCGTCCGCGGAGTCGTCCAGCCAGGGGTACTCCTGCTTGAGCATGTAGCTGCAGGTCGGCCCCGGGGAGACGATCTCACGGCCCTCCCGCACGGCCGCCGCCAGCGCCCGCGCGTTGTCGCGCACGAGCGCGCGGCACTCGTTCACCGCACCGCCGTCGAGGTAAGGCATCCCGCAGCAGCGCTGGGCCGGCACGCTGACGTCGACGCCGTTGCGCTCGAGCACGCGCACGGCGGCCCGGCCGATGGCCGGGGCGTTGTACTCGACCGTGCACGTCGCGAACAGCGCGACCTTGCGCGTGGTCGCCTTGCCGCCTTCGGCCGCGGCCGGCTTCGCCGTGGACTTGAACCAGGCCGAGAACGTCTGGCGGTGGAACCTCGGCAGCTGCCGCGCCCGGTGAATGCCCGCCACCGCCTCCATGAACGCCCGGTGCACCCCCCGCTCGTTCATCCAGTTCGACAGCGGCGCCGTCAGGCTCCCCAGCTTGCCGACGAGGTTGGTGTTGCCGAGCATCCGGTCCTGGAACGACACCCCGGCCCGCCGCGCCTCCGCCGCCCGCGCCCGCAGCATCAACCGCGGGAAGTCCACGGCCCACCGGTGCGGCGGCGTGTACGGACAGTGGTTGTAGCAGAGCTTGCATTGGTAGCAGAGATCCACGACCTCCTTGACATCGGACGCCGGCAACTTCTCGACGTCCCCGTCCACCGCCTCGACGTCCAGCCGATCGAACATGACCTTGAACGACGGACACAACGGCAAACACCGCCGGCACCCCGCGCAAATGTCATAGACCCGCCTGAGCTCCGTATCGACCCGGCCGAGGTCCCAGAACTCCGGCCGCCGAAGGTCGAGCGCCGGATCGTCAGACACGGACGCCGCCGATCGCTGAATGCATCATGGTCGAGTGCGCATGGACCGAGGAGTCAATCAGCTCCCACCGAGGGCGCGAGGGGCGGGCGGCGGGCGCCCGCGTCCAGAATCACACGGAACGGCGAAAGCCCCCGGCCCCGCCCGCCCCTCGCGCCCGGGGATGGAAGCTAGATCGCCTCCGCCGGCTCCTTGCCCGCGATCTGCGTCAGGCCTTTGCCGAACCGGCCGGCGTGCGACTTCTCGGCCTTGGCGAGCGTCTCGAACCACTCCGCCAGCTCGGCAAACCCCTCGTCGCGCGCGGTCTTGGCCATGCCCGGGTACATCTGCGTGTACTCGTAGGTCTCGCCCGCCACCGCGGCCTTGAGGTTCTTCTCGGTCTTGCCGATGGGCTCGCCGGTGGCCGGATCGCCGACCTCCTTGAGGAAGTCGAGGTGCCCGAAGGCGTGCCCGGTCTCGGCGTCCGCGGTGTCCTTGAAGAGTCCGGCGATGTCAGGGTAGCCCTCGATGTCGGCGACCCGCGCGAAGTAGAGATAGCGGCGGTTGGCCTGCGACTCGCCGGCGAACGCTTCCTTCAGGTTCTCGAAACTCTTAGTCCCCTTGAGGCTTTGCCCTGGCATAGCTCCTCCTTGCTGGTGGACGGGTGAGGCCGCCGCCGCGCCGGCAGGCGCCGCAACGGCCGTAAAACTCGATGCGCTGGGTCAGGACCTCGAAGCCCGTGCGGGACGCCACACAGGTGCGCACGCCTGGCGCGGCGAGCGCCGGCACGTCGTAGATGCGCCCGCACGCCACGCAGGTGAAGTGGTCGTGGGGGGCAATGTTGCCGTCGAACCGCATGCCGGCGAGGTCGGCGCGCTCGTTCAGAAGGCCCTCGGCCGCCAGCATCCGGAGGTTGCGGTACACCGTGGCCAGGCTCACGCGCGGCAGGCGCCGCCGCACCAGCCGGTAGACGGCCGCCACCGACGGATGCGCGTCGCTGGCGCGCACGGTGTCGAGGATCAGCCGGCGCGGGCGGGTGAGCCGTTTGCCGCGGGCGCGCAGCGCCGCCGCCTGTCCGTCCTCCCCGGCCGGCCCCTTCTTGGTAATCATTCGCATTTGAGTGGCCGGGGCGGATTGTACCGGCGGCCCCGGGGCGATGTCAATCGCCGGCGCCCGCCGGAGCTAGTGGACGCTGGTCCTCATCGCAGCCCCCGGGCTTCCATGAGCGCCGTCGTCCGGCGCCACGTGCCGGTCAGCACGTCGTCGAGCGCGGCCTCGGCGCGATAGGCGGCGATCGTCGCCGAGACCTGCTCGCGGGCGGAGTCCGCCTGCCCCGCCCTGGCGCGCGCCTCGGCGGCGGCGCCGAGCGTTTGCTGCGCGCGGGCGAGCGACGACAGCATCGAGCGGGCGGCCCCCAGTTGCACGTGGAGCGCCGCCGGCCGGGCGGCCGGCTCGGCGACCGCAACCGTGCACCGGGCCGGGGCGGCGCTGATCGAGGTCGCCAGCACGATCTCCGGACGCCAGAGCGCGACGCCGGCGGGCGTCTTGAGTCGGCGGCGAGGCGAGGCGAGGTGGAGGGGAAGCGGCGACGCGATGCTCATGGCCATCGAACACGGCAACGCGGATGCCACACCGCGCGCGCCGCAAGCCCGCGTCATGGCGGGCCTTGGTATATCGACAATTCAGGCGGGGTGGGAGGATCTCCCGGGAGGCGGGAGCCGCTCCCTCTCGTGAACGATGTTGAAGTCGCGGATCTTCTTGTTGAGCGTCTTGATGTCGACCTCGAGGACGCGGGCGGCCCGGGCCTTGTTCCAGCCGGTGGCGTGCAGCACGCGCTCGACGTGGCGGCGCTCGATGTCGGTCAGCGGCACGAGCACGCTGTCGGGTTCGGGCGCCGGCGCCCCCGCGCCCGCGGCGGCGGGCGGCCGGCCGAACTCGGCCGGCAGATCCGCCGCGCGCACCTCGTGGCCCTCGTGCAGGATCTGCAGGCGCTCGATCAGGTTGCGCAGCTCGCGAATGTTGCCGGGCCACTCGTAGTCGAGCAGGCGCGCCAAGGCGTCCGCCGTGAACTGCAGGGTCTGGCCCGCCCGCGCCCGCGTGCCGAGGAAGTGCCGGACCAGGTGCAGCACGTCGTCGCGCCGCCGGCGCAGCGGCGGCACCGGGATCACGATCGTGCTGACGCGGTAGAACAGATCCCACCGGAAGCGCCCGTCGGCAGCCTCGCGCGAGAGATCCTTGGCGGTGGCCGCCACCACCCGCACATCGACGTGGAAGACGCGCTCCTCGCCCACCCGCCGCACCTCGCCCGAATCGAGCACCCGCAGCAGCCGGACCTGCATGGCGGGCGACATCTCACCGATCTCGTCCAGGAACAGCGTGCCGCCGTTGGCCGCCTCGAACAGGCCGACGCGGGAGGCGATGGCGCCGCTGAAGGCGCCCTTGCGGTGACCGAACAGCTCGCTCTCCAGCAGCGTGTCGGGCAGCGCGCCGCAGTTGACGGACACGAAGGGCCGGGCGGCCCGGCGTGACTGCAGGTGGATGCTGCGGGCGACCAGCTCCTTGCCGGTGCCGCTCTCGCCCTGGACCAGCACCGGGCTGTCGCTCACCGCCACCCGGGCGATGACCGCGAGGACCTCGCGGATCTCCGCGCTCTGCCCCACGATGGTGGGCAGCCCGTCGCGCCGGTTCACGACCTCCTTCAGCGCCGAGTTCTCGCGCCGCAGCGCCTTCTTCTCGGCGGCCTTGGCCACCACCTCTCGCAGCTCGGCGTTCTTGGCGGGCTTGCTGATGAAGTCGTAGGCGCCCAGCCGCATGGCTTGCACGGCCGTCTCGACGTCGCCGTGGCCGGTGAGGACGACGAACTCGGTGTCCAGCTCGGCAGCGCGGGCCCAGCGGAGGATCTCGAGGCCCGAGTGATCGGGCAGCTGGATGTCGACGACGGCCACGTCGAACTCGTCGCGGCCCAGGCACGCCATGCCCTCGGCACCCGAGGCCGCCTCGGTGACGGTGGCGAACGCGTCACCGGCCAGCACCGCGGCCACCCAGCCACGAATGCCGGCGTCGTCGTCGACGATGAGCACGTGGAGCCGGTCCGCCATCTGGCGCCATGGTAGCACTTCCAGTAGACTCTCCATCTCAGGAGGACCGACCGAATGCCCCGGCCCGCGGGGCTCCGGATCGAGGGAGCCCGCCAGAACAACCTCAAGAACGTCTCGCTCGAGATCCCTCACGATCGGCTCACCGTCGTCACCGGCGTCTCCGGATCCGGCAAGTCGTCGCTGGCCTTCGACACGCTGTTCGCCGAAGGGCAGTGGCGGTACATCGAGTCGCTGTCCACCTACGCGCGGATGTTCCTCGACCGGGTCGACCGGCCCGACGTCGATCGCATCGAGCAGATCCGGCCGGCGGTGGCTCTCGAGCAGAAGAACCCCGTGCGTACGGCCCGCTCGACGGTCGGCACCGCCACCGAGGTCTACGACCTTCTGCGCCTGCTGTACGCGAAGGTCGGCCGGGTCCACTGCCCGCGCTGCGGCAGCCCGGCCGTCTCTCACTCGCCGGAGTCGATCGCCGACGCACTGCTGGCCGAGCACGCCGGCGCTCGCGCGCTGATCACGTTCCCGCTGCCGGTTCCAGCCGGCCAGCCGCCCGCCGAGCTGTGGGCGGCTCTAACGCGGCGCGGCTTCGCGCGCGTCCAGCTGAACGGCCTCGTCTGCGACCTGACGGCGGCGCCGCCGCCGTCGGTGGAGGGGACCCTGGCCGTCGTCCTGGACCGGCTGGTGCTGGGACCGCCGCAGCGCGGCCGGCTGGTGGAGTCCGTGGAGAGCGCGCTGCGCGAGGGCGGCGGCCAGGTGGCCGTCGAGCTGGCCGAGGGCGGCCGCCGCGTGTTCGCCGAGGCGTTCCGCTGCGCCGCCTGCGCCACCCCGCTCGAGCGCCCCCAGCCGCTGCTGTTCTCGTTCAACCACCCGCTGGGGGCCTGCGCCGAGTGCAAGGGCTTCGGCAACGTCCTGAAGTACGACGAGGCGCTGGTCGTCCCCGACCGCACGCTGAGCCTGGCCGGGGGCGCGGTGGAGCCGTGGACGCATCCCTCCGGACGCTGGTACCAGCGCGAGCTCCTGAGAGCGGCCAAGCGCACCGGCGTGGACCCGGCGCGCGCGTGGGAGGACCTCGGCGAGCGCGAGCGGACGTTCGTGTACGCGGGCGACGGCAAGTTTCCGGGCATCAACGGCTTCTTCGAGGAGATCGAGTCGTACCGCTACAAGCTGCACGTGCGCGTGTTCCTCTCGCGCTACCGGAGCCAGTCGCCGTGTCCCGTCTGCCGTGGCGCCCGGCTGAAGCCGCCCGCGCTGGCCGTGCGGGTGGCCGGGCGGACGATCGCCGAGTTCACGGCGCTCACCATCGAGGAGGCGGCCGCCCTGCTGGGCGACCTCAAGCTCACCGCCTGGGAGGCCGCCGTCGCCCGCGAGATCCTCCGCCAGCTCGGTGCCAAGCTGACCTTCCTGCTGCGCGTGGGCCTCGGCTACCTCACGCTCGGCCGTCAGACGCGCTCGCTCTCCGGCGGCGAGGCGCAGCGGATCAACCTCGCCAACCAGCTCGGCTCCCAGCTGGTCGGCACGCTCTACGTCCTCGACGAACCCTCGATCGGCCTGCACGCGCGCGACACCATGCGGCTGGCCGAGCTGTGCCGCGAGCTGGCCCAGGCCGGCAACACCGTCGTGGTGGTCGAGCACGACCGCGGCTTCATCGAGGCCGCCGACCACGTGGTCGAGCTGGGCCCGGGCTCGGGCGAGCGCGGCGGCGAGATCGTCTTCGCCGGGCCCCAGGCGGAGTTCCGCAAGGCCACCCGCTCGTTGACCGCGCGGTACCTGTCGGGCCGCGAGAGCATCGCCGTGCCCCCCGCGCGCCGGACCGGCCGGCGGCACCTCGTCCTCACCGGTGCCCGCGAGCACAATCTCAAGGACGTCACGCTGCGCGTGCCGCTGGGCACGCTGAGCGTGGTCACCGGGGTCTCCGGCTCCGGCAAGTCCACGCTCGTGCACGACACGCTTTACCGGGCGGTCGCCCGCGCCTTCAAGCTGGAGTTCCAGTCCCCCGGCGCTTACACCGCCCTCACCGGGCTCGAGTACCTCAAGGGCGTACGGCTCATCGACCAGGAGCCGATCGGGCGCACGCCGCGCTCCAACCCGGTGACCTACGTGAAGGCCTTCGACGAGATTCGCAAGCTCTACGCCGCCCAGCCGCGGGCCCGGGCGCTCGGCCTCGACGCCGGCGCGTTCTCGTTCAACGTGCCGGGTGGGCGCTGCGAGTCGTGTCAGGGCGACGGCTTCCAGAAGCTCGAGATGTACTTCGTCGAGGACGTGTACGTCTCGTGCCAGGAGTGCGAGGGCCGCCGGTACCGATCCGACGTGCTCGGCGTGAAGCATCGCGGCCGCTCGATCGGCGACGTGCTCCGGATGACCGTCGACGAGGCCGTCGAGTTCTTCGCCGGCCAGGCGAACCTCGGGCGCCGGTTCCGCGTCCTCCAGGACGTGGGGCTGGGCTATCTGCGCCTGGGCCAGCCCGCCACGACGCTGTCGGGCGGCGAGGCGCAGCGGCTCAAGATCGCCACCGAGCTGGGCGGCCGCAGCTCCGGCGACGTGCTCTACGTGCTCGACGAGCCCACGACCGGCCTGCACCTGGACGACGTCAAGAAGCTGCTGGGCGTGCTGCACCGCCTCGTCGACGCCGGCAACACCGTGCTCGTCGTCGAGCACCACCTCGACGTCATCAAGTGCGCGGACCACGTGGTCGACCTCGGGCCCGAGGGCGGCGAGGGCGGCGGCGAGATCGTCGCGGAAGGCACGCCCGAGCAGATCGGGCAGACGCCGGGGTCGTACACCGGGAAGTTCCTGGCGGAGGTCCTGCCGAGGGCGAACGGGCGCTTGCGCTATACTCCGCCAGCATGAACAGCCTTCGGGACAAGTACTGCATCGTCGGCGTGGGCGAGACGGAGTACTCGCGCGGCTCCGGACGCTCGACCCGGGCGCTGGCGGTCGAGGCCGTGCGCAAGGCGATCCTCGACGCCGGGCTCAAGGCGGGCGACGTCGACGGGATGATGGACTACCAGTCCGGTGACTCGACGCTGGCGCCCCACGTGGCGCCCGACCTCGGTCTGCGCCTGAACTTCTACATGGACGTGGTGGGCGGCGGCTCGTCGACCGAGGCGCTGGTGGGCCTGGCCATGGGCGCCATCGAGGCCGGCATGTGCCGGACGGTGGCGATCTACCGCTCGATGAACGGCTACTCCGAGTTCCGCATCGGCGGCACCGGCGCCCGGGCCGCCCAGCCCGTGCGCGGCCTCGACCTGGCCCAGGTGCCGTTCGGCATGCGCAGCGCCGGTCAGAACTTCGCGCTGACGTTCATGCGCCACATGCACGACTACGGCACGACCTCCGAGCAGGTCGCTCACGTCAAGGTCGCCCACAGCAAGCACGCCTCCCAGAACCCCAAGGCACTGCTCAGGGAGCGGGTGACCGTCCCGGACGTCGTCAACTCCCGCTGGATCGTCAAGCCGCTGCACCTGCTGGACTGCTGCCTGGAGACCGACAACGCCACGTGCATCATCGTCACCTCGGCCGAGCGCGCGCGCGACTGCCGCCAGCGGCCGGTCCACGTCATGGGCGTGGCCGGGCGCGTGTCCAAGCCACGCCTGGACTTCCACTGGGCCCACGGGCCCATCAGCCGCGTGGCCGGCTACTACGCCAAGGACATCGTGTTCGGTCAGGCGGGGATCGGACCCGACGACGTCGACGTCACCGGGTCCTACGACGCATTCACCTTCACGACCATGTTGCAGCTCGAGGAATACGGCTTCTGCAAGAAGGGCGAGGGCGGCGCGTACGTCTCCAGCGGGGCGATCGAGCTGGGCGGCCGGCGGCCGAACAACACCTCGGGCGGCCACCTGTGCGAGGGCTACACCCACGGTATGTCGATGGTCATCGAGAACGTCCGCCAGCTGCGCGGCGCCGTGGACGACTACTGTCCCAAGGGCACCGAGGGGGTGCACACCTACGACTACTCGCCGGGACGGTGCCGGCAGGTCAAAGATCCACAGATCACGATGAATTTGGGGTGGGCGATGCCGGCGCTCGGCTCCGCGTTGATCATGAGGCGGGGCTGATGCGCGCAGCCTTCCCCCAAGCCCCCCTGCACCACACGACCGTTCACATCACCGTTGGGACCCTGGAGGCCTGATGCCGGCGCCGGTGACCTATCGCGGCATGTCGCTGGTGATTCCCGACAACGACAGCGAATGGAGCGAGTACTTCGCGCACGCGCGACAGCACCGGCTGATGGTGCGCGCCTGCGCGGCGTGCGGTCTCCTGCGCTATCCGCCCACCCACGCCTGTCCGTGGTGCATGGAGCTGGGCTGGAGCTGGACGGAAGTGAGCGGACGCGGGACGATCCATTCCTACGAGATCGTCATGCACGCGATCCAGCCCGGCTTCAAGGAGATCACGCCCTACCCGATCGTGCTCGTGGAGCTGGACGAGCAGCGCGGCCAGCCCTCTCCCGACGAGGGGCTGCGGATCATCGCCAACCTCGTGAAGCCGGACTTCACGCCCGAGGGCGAGGACAACGTCGCGATCGGCAAGCGGGTGCGCGTCGTGTTCCAGGACCTGGCCGATCATTTCGCCCTGCCCCAGTTCACGCTCACCGACGAGCCCCCCCAGGGCCGCGTCTGGCGGCTGTAGTCTCCGCCGGACCACTGCGAGCACCGGCCTCCCGGCGGGCATGGGGCCACCACGAGGCCCTGGCGCAGGATCGAGGCGCGCCCCCGGCTCCACCGGGGCGCGACGAGCGTCGGGGGGGTGTGGGGGGCCATCTCGGGGCCCCCCACCTCAATCGGGCGGGCGCCCGGCCGCCAGCTCGTCCGACTGGCGCTGCCGCGCGGCGCTCAGGGCCTCGGCGGTGGGCTCGAGCAGCAGTCCGTAGAGGTGTTCGGCGGCCAGCACGGGCGGAATGAGGACGTAGTCCGCGCCCTCGGTGTACAGGCGCTCGGCCGCCGCCAGCGTGTCCGCTGTCACGATCGTCCGCACTTCGGGCGCGAGGCCGCGGACCTGCCGCAGCAGGCGCAGGTTGCTCGTGCCCTGCAGGAACCAGTCGGAGATGCTGGAGACCACCACCCGGGCGTGCTCGATGCCCGCGTGGCGCAGCGTCTCGGCGCTGCTCACGTCGCCGTAGTGGCATTCCACGCCGTCGGCCTGCAGCTGCTCGAGCGTCTCCGGATTGAAGTCGACGGCCACGATGCGCTGCTTCATGGCCGGATGCTCCCGCTCGAGGTGGCGCAGGAACGCCAGCCCCTCGCGGGAGACGCCCAGGAAGAAGATGTCGTGCGGGTCGCCCGAGGCGGAGTCGTCCGCGGCGGCCGGCGGCGCCACCCGTCCCAGCCAGCGGGGCGCGCCGGTGGCCGCCATGACGCGGGCCAGCGCGCTGGCCAGCGCGTGGTTGCCGCGGATCGCGTAGGTGGACACCACCGCGGTGAGCAGGAGCGTGTAGAGGACCAGTGAGGCCAGCGAGGAGCTCACGTGGCCGAGCGCCAGGCCGAGCGAGACGATCACCAGCGAGAACTCGCTCATCTGACCCAGGTTGACGGCGACGACGCCGGCGGTGCGCGTGTCGGAGCGCAGCAGCGCGAAGATGGGCAGCATCGTCACGAACCGGCTGGCGATCACGAACGCGCCCACCAGCGCGGCCAGCAGCAGCAGCCGTCCCGAGGGCGCCGGCACCTTGAGCCCGAGGGCCACGAAGAACAGCGTCACGAAGAAGTCGCGGACGCCCGCCAGTCGCGTGATGACCTCGGTCCCGTAGGGGAAGGCGGCGATCACCATGCCGGCGATGAGGGCGCCCATCTCGCGGGACACGCCGAGCGTGCCGGCCGTCCCGCTCACGAGGAAGCACCACGCGACGGCGGTCACGAGCAACAGCTCGGTCGAGCGTGCCACCGAGCGGAAGAGCCGCGGCAGCACGAGGCGCGAGAGCACCCCGGCGCCGGCTACCAGCCCCACGCCGGCTCCCAGCGAGAGCAGGAGCGCGGCCGGTCGCAGGGCGTGCAGGCTGGGCTGCAGGGCCAGGAACGCGATCGCCCACAGGTCCTGGAAGACGAGCACGCCGAGCGTGATGCGTCCGGCCAGCGTGCCCATCTCGAACTTGTCGAACAGCAGCTTGACGACGATCAGCGTGGAGGACAGGCTCACCGCCACCGCGAGGTAGAGCCGATCGAAGCGGCCACCGGTGTCCGCGGCCAGGCCGCCCAGTAGCCACCATCCCAGCGCGACGCACAGCGGAAACTGGAGCAATCCGCTGAGCACGATCGCGCGGCCGGCCTGGGCGAGGGCCGGCACGTTGACCTCCAGCCCGATGATGAAGAGCAGGAAGATCAGTCCCATCTCGGAGATCAGCTCGATGCTGGCCTCGTCGGCGACGAGGCCGACGCCGAGGTTGGGGCCGAGGACGGCGCCGGCCAGGATGTAGCCGAGGATCAGCGGCTGGCTCACGGCGCGCGCGACCAGCGCGAACGCCGCCGCCGCGATGATGCTGACGCCGATGGCCGTGAGGAGCTCGTGAGGCGCCGAGGCCGTCACGGGGTGCGCGGGCGGCCTATCGCGTCAGCCTCGCCAGGATCTCGTCGAACGCCTCGTCGTACCACCGGCAAGCCGTCGGTGACACCACGGGCGCAGAGCGCCTCGATCGGGTCGGTCTCGGTCGCCGGCATCGCGCAGAGGCTAACACGGCCGGGTATGCTGACCGTATGTGGCGCCTGGCCGGGAGCCTGCTCGCCGTCGTTCTCCTGATCCTGCCGGGATGCGCGGCGCCGGCCGCCGTCGACCTCGGAGCCTGGCTGGCACCCGTCGGGCGCGAGCACCCGCTGACCGGGCGGATCTGGGAGACGCGGCGCGGGCGCTTCGTCACGTCGGATCAAGTGGTGGCCGGCTTGGCCGGCGCCCGCTACGTGTTGCTCGGCGAGCGACACGACAACCCCGATCACCACCGCGTCCAGGCCGCGCTGCTGCGCGCGCTGATCGGCGCCGGACGGCGGCCCGCGGTGGCCTTCGAGATGTTCACCGCCGACGATGCGCCGGCGATCGGCCGGCACCTGGCCGCGGCGCCGCGCGACGCCGCCGGCCTCGGGGAGGCCGTGAACTGGAAGCGTTCCGGCTGGCCCGACTGGGCTCACTACCAGCCGATCGCGCAGGCGGCGCTCGACGCCGGCCTGCCCGTCGTCGCCGCCAACCTGGCCCCGGCGACGGCCCGCGCCCTGGCGCGCGGGCAGCGCGCGTCGCTGCCCGACGGACTCGCCGCGCGCTACGGCCTCGAGCAGCCGCTGCCGGACGGCGCCCAGGGTGCGCTCACCGCCGAGATCGACCGGGCGCACTGCGGACACATCCCGGCCGACCGGCTGGAGGGCATGGTGCTCGCGCAGCGGGCGCGTGACGCGATGCTGGCCGACAGCCTCCTCGCGGGGGAGCGTGACGGCGCCGTGCTGATCGCGGGCGCCGGCCACGTGCGGGGCGACCGCGGCGTGCCGCTCTATCTCCGCGCCCGGGCGCCCGGGGCCACGATCGCCACGCTCGCTCCGCTCGAGGTCCACGAGGCGTGGACCAAGCCGGAGCAGTACGGGGAGACCTTCGGCGGTGGACGGCTGCCGTTCGACTGGGTGTGGTTCACGCCTCGAATGGACGACGGCCGGGGCGACCCGTGCGCGCGCTTCAAGCGGCCGCCCCAGCCCCCCCGCAGCTGACGGGGGTCAGCCGCCGCCGGCCACCGGCGCCGACACGGCCGCGCGGCGGCGGAGCGCAGCGGCGAGCGGGGGCCCCACCAGCACCAGCGCGCCCACCACGAACAGCGTGAGGCTCAGCGGGCGGTAGGCCAGCAACCGCCAGTCCCCGTGGGCCATGAAGAGCGTCTGGCGCAGCGTCTTCTCCATCACGGGGCCCAGCACGACGGCGACGATGAGCGGCGCCGGATCGATCGACAGCTTGCGGAACGCGTAGCCCAGCAGGCCCATCCCCACCAGCACCCACAGGTCCAGCAGGCTGTTGCTGAGGCTGAAGGCGCCGACCAGGCACAGCAGCAGGACCAGCGTCGAGAGCACGTGCTGGGGCGCGCGCAGGATGGACACGAACACGCCGACCAGGGGCAGGTTCAGGATCAGCAGCAGGAAGTTGCCGATGTACATGCTGGCCACGACGCCCCAGAACACCGCGGGCTGGTTCGTCATCAGCAGGGGCCCCGGCTGGATGCCGTGGATCACCAGCGCGCCGAGCAGGATGGCGGTCGCCGGCGAGAACGGGATGCCGAGCGAGAGCAGCGGCACCATGGCCCCGGCGGTGGCGCCGTTGTTGGCCGCCTCCGGCCCGGCCACCCCCTCGATGGCGCCGGTGCCGAAGCGCTCGGGCGTCTTCGACACCCGCCGCTCGACGGTGTAGGCGATGAACGTGGCAAGCACGCTGGCGGGTCCCGGCACCAGCCCGGTGAGGAAACCGAGAACGGAGCCGCGGGCGATCGGCGCCGACGAGCGCCGCCACTCGTCGCGGGTGGGAAACATCTCGCGCAGGCGCACCGGCACGATCTGGCTGCGGCGCAGCCCGGCCTCGGCCAGCGTGAGCACCTCGGCCACGCCGTAGAGGCCCATGATGATGGGCACCAGCTCGAGGCCCTGGGCGAGCTGCACCGAGCCGAAGGTGAAGCGTGGGTATCCCGAGATCGGCTCCATGCCCACCGTGCCGATGGCCAGCCCGAGCCCCACCATGACGAACGAGGCGAGCACGGAGCTGCCCGACAGGCGCGAGAGGACGGCGAGACCGGCCACCGACAGCGCGAAGTACTCGGGTGGCCCGAACTGCAGCGCCACGTCGGCGAGCCAGCCGGCGAAGAGCACGATGCCGAGCACGCCCAGCGAGCCGGCCACGAACGAGCCGACCGCCGCCACCGCCAGCGCCGCGCCCGCCCGCCCCTTGCGGGCCATCTGGTAACCGTCGATGGCGGTGACGACCGAGGCCGCCTCGCCGGGGACGTTGACGAGGATCGAGGTCGTCGAGCCCCCGTACATCGAGCCGTAGTAGATGCCGCACAGCATGATCAGCGCGGTCGCCGGCGACAGTGCGAACGTCGAGGGCAGCAGCAGCGCCATCGCGCCGACCGGCCCGATGCCGGGCAGCACGCCGACGACCGTGCCGATGAGGACCCCCACGAAGCAGGCCACCAGGTTGGCAGGCGTGAGGGCGACGGCGAAGCCGTAGGCCAGGCCTTCGAGGGGCCCCATGCCGGCGCTAGAACGGTCCGCGGGGCAGCGGCACGCCCAGGAGCACGCCGAAGAGGTAGTAGGACCCGAACGCGCTCAGCGCGGCGGTGAGCACGACGCCCGGCCAGCGCCCACCGCCGAGGCAACGGAGCACGAGCACGACGAAGAGAAACGCACAGGCCGGGTAGCCCAGCCACGGCAGCAGCAGGCAGAAGCCAGCCAACCCCCCGACCGTGACCAACACCCGGACGCGCTCCCGGCCCGCCAGGCCCGCGCCGACGGTAACGGCCGCCGCACCGCGGAAGAGCGCGACCGCCAGCGCCACCGCGGCCGCGCACAGGAAGACCCCCACGCCGACGGGGAAGAAGCCCGGCCCCGGCTTGGCCACACTCCCCAGCGGAAAGGCGAGGGAGGCCGCCAGATAGGCGCCGCTGGCGACGAGGAAGCCGAGCGCCCAGGCCCGCTCGTGCACCGTTACTTCCGCAGCATGCCCAGACGCTTGAGGATCTCCGTGTGGGCCTTGTACTCCGACCAGAGATCGCTCTTCAGCTTGTCGCCGGCCCGGTAGTCCACGTCGATGACCCGCGCCTTGGCGAAGTTGACGAACGCCGCCTCGTCCATCGCGGCCTTGGCGGCGTCGTGGACGTAGCGCACCACGTCGGGCGGCGTTCCGTTGGGCATGACGAGAAAGAACGTGGAGCCGTTGTGGGCGGAGTAACCCAGCTCTTTGAAGCTGGGCACGTCGGGGAAGACCGTGTTGCGCGCGGGCTGGAAGACCGCCAGCACGCGCATCCGCTTGGACTCCACGAGCGGCCGCACCTCGCCGGGTTGGGCGACCAGGGCCTCGATGTGACCGCCGAGCAAGGCCGGGCTGCCCTCCCCCCAGCCCGAGAACGGCACGTGGGTCATCCGGGCGTCCGACACCCGCATCAGCTCCTCGAGGTTGAGGTGGCTCGAGGTCCCCTCGCCGGGCGAGCCCACGCGGAGCTTGCCGGGGTTGGCCCTGGCGGCGGCGACGAATTCCTGCGCGCTCTTCCACGGCGCGTCGTGCTTGACGGCCAGCAGCGGATACCATGACACGAGGCTGATGACCGGGATGCAGTCGTCGGGCGTCTTGTACGGCAGGTCCATGACCTGCGGCTGGATCACGAGGTTCGTCAGCGGCATGATGCCCAGCGTGTAGCCGTCCGGCTTGGAACGGATCACCTCGCTGGCGCCGATCGTGCCGCCGGCCCCCGGCCGGGCCACGACCGCGATCCCCTTCGGGAACTTCTTCTTCATCCCCTCGGTCAGCGCCCGCAGCACGACGTCGGCGAGCCCGCCGGCCGGATACCCGAAGATCGCGGTGACCGGCCGCTCCGGGTACTGGGCGGCGGCGGGAACGGCGGAGCCGAGCACGACGAGCAGGGCGAGGGCGAGGCGGGTCATGCATGTCCTCCTGGGCGGATTCGCCGAAGTGCCCGGCAGTCTAGTCGGGAACGCGCACGGGATCAAGCCGCCGGCGCCGCCCGGCTCGTGCGAAGGCGAGCTGAACCCGTCTATCGGACGATGGGCGTGCGGCCCTCGGCCTGTGGCGGCAGGACGACGTCGATGGTGAGGTGCGAGGAGAACGAGACCTTCCACTCTCCGCCGGGCCGAAGCTGCCACCGTCCCGCATGGCCCGTGGAGCCGGACTCGGTGCCGGGCCGATACACGGTGCGATCCATCTTCGTGAAGGTCACGGTTCGGTCGCCGACGTTCCGGAGCTGCAGGGCGAAGGTGGTGGAATCGACCGTGCGGGCCTGCAGGGTCGCGCAGCCCGCCAGGAGCCATGTGATCGCCACGAGTCGGATCACGAGGCCTGTTCCCGGGCGTCACCGGGAGCGGCAGGCGCGGAAGGTGGCGTAGTCACCGGCGGCGGTGGAGCTGGTGTCGTCGGCGTCGGTGAGGACGGCGATGCCGCCGGCCCTGGGCGTGTCCGATTCCTTGAAGGCGGCCTTCCAGTCGTCGCGCACGTTCACCCGTTCCTCGACCCAGGCGTCCCTGGAGGCGGGCGGGCCGCTGCGGAGCACGCGGACCTGGGTGAGGCCGGCGTTGGAGGACAGGCGGGTGCCGGCCGGGACCTTCTCGCTCCAGATGTACTTCACGGCCTTGGGGCCGCGGATCCTCGAGTGCGGCACGCCCATGTAGACGGCGAGCGCGCTGTCGTTGGTCGCCGATTCGCGCTCGTCAGCGCCCTTGGGGAACTCGCGGGGGCGCCAGGACCAGACCAGGACGGGATGCGTCGCCAGGTCCCACGTCGGGGTCTCGCGGGCGGCCTGGACGCCGAGGCCCTTGGACACGGCGCGCAGGAAGCGCCGGCCGGCCTCCTCCCCCGTCTGGTAGACGCGCTTGCCCTCGTCCTTGCGGACCTCCCACCCGGCGGGGAACGCGCCGACCTTCGCCGCGGAGAAGTCGTCGAGCACGATGCAATCGTCCTGTGCAGCATGGTGCGCGGCCGGCGTGAGCGCCAGGCCGGTGGCGGCCAGGAGCAGGAAGAGCGGGAAGGCGCGCACGGCAGCCGGAGGGAGCAAGCGCCGGGCCAGTGGCCGGGCCGCCGCCACGCTAGCGCCCCCGGCGCCACCACTGGTGCACGAGATTGTCCACGACCTCGCCGAGCTGGCCGATCGTGCGGCACTCCCGCACGATGTCGCAGGCCGGCGCGTAGAGCGGCATGACGCTGTCGCCGATGCCCCAGCCCCACTGGCCCTCGGGGTTCAGCCAGATGATGCCCTTCACCCGCTCGCGGATGAGCCGCAGCGCCCACGCCTGGGGGTCGTTGTAGTTGTTCCGGGCGTCGCCCAGCAGCAGGATCGTCGTCTTGCGGTCGAGCGACTCCAGCTCGGTGGTCGCGAAGCGGTTGAACGCGTAGCCGAAGTCCGAGCGGCAGTGGTAGTCGACCGGCGCGCCCTTGAGGGCCCACTCGATGGCGCGCTCGACCGGGTAGACGGAGAACGCCTGGGTGACCTCGGCGATCTCGGACACGAAGACGTACGACCGCACGCGGCTGAAGCACTCCTGCAGGCTCCACACCAGCTGCAGCATGAAGCGCGAGGCGTTACGCACGGAGTCCGACACGTCACAGATCGTGATGAGCCTGGGCTTCTCGCGGTGCCGGCGCTTGAGGAAGATCTCCATGGGCACGCCGTCGTAGGACAGGCTCTTGCGCATCGTGCGCCGCGAGTCGATCCGGCCCTTGTGCTCCTGGCGCTGGCGCAGGGCGAGGGCGTCCTTGATCCGGCGGGCCAGCTTGGCCACGACGCTCTTCATCTGCGCGACCTCGTCGGGGGTGAGCGCGAAGAGCGGCTTGTCGGCCAGGACCTCCCGGGTGAGCTTCTCGCCGGCCCGGTAGGCCCGGCGCTCCAGCTCGCGCTGCACGTGCTGGCGGATCATGCGGCGGAAGGCCTCCAGCCGCAGCTCGAGGTAGTTGCGGATGCGGGCGAGCTGGCCAGGGTCGAGGCCACGGGCCTCCAGCGCCTGCATGATCTTCTCGATGTCGCGCTCGATGGCCGACCAGTCGAACTGGTCGGAGATGCGGCGGCTGAAGAAGCCCACCTGCAGGAAGTACATCAGCCGCTCGAGGCCGGCGTTCTGGGCGCCGCCGCGGATGGCCATCTCCATCTCGCTGCCCTGCCCACGCATGAGGAGCTCGGTCAGCTCGTCGAGATCCAGGTTGTCCTGGTCGACCAGCTGCTCGAGCTGGTCCTGCACGCGGGGATCCTCGGGGCCCAGCGCCTTCTTGAGTCCTTCGCCGAGCGATTCCAGATCCAGGAAGTAGAGGTTGAAGATGCGCTCGAAGGTCTCGTGGTCGCGGGCCTCCTTGACCAGGGTCGCGGCCAGCGTGGATTTGAAGGTCTCCCGGTCGGTGAGACCGACTTCCGCGCTCGCGGCCAGCGCATCGAGCGCTTCGGCGGTCGAGATGCGAAGCTCCGCGCGCCGGAGATCGGCGATGAACTCGAGGATGCGCTCTTCCATGGTCGCCCGGGCGACGTCAGGCCGGCGTGTCGGCCAGCACCTTGTCGAGAGCGCCCTTCACGCGCTCGAGGTCCTTCTCGTACTTCACCAGCATGGTGAGCGTGGACTCGACCAGCACCGGGTCCAGCTCCCGGGCGTTGAGGATCACCAGCGAGCGGGCCCAGTCGATCGACTCCGACACCGACGGCGGCTTGCGCAGGTCCATCGCACGGATCTTCTGCACGGCGGCCACCACCGCCCGGGCCAGCCGCTCGGGCGCCTCCGGCACCTTGAGGCGGATGATGTCCAGCTCGTCGGCCGGGGAGGGGAAATCGATGAACAGGTGCAGGCAGCGCCGCTTGAGGCCGTCGCTCAGCTCGCGCGCGTTGTTCGAGGTGAGGACGACCAGCGGCACGTGCTTGGCCTTCACCGTCCCCAGCTCGGGGATCGAGACCTGGAAGTCGGAGAGCACCTCGAGCAGGAAGGCCTCGAACTCCGGCTCGGCCTTGTCGATCTCGTCGACGAGCAGCACGACCGGGTCCTCGGCGCGGATGGCCTGCAGCAGCGGGCGTGGCGACAGGAAGCGATAGGAGAAGAACGCGTCGTCCTGGCCGGCGATGCGTGACACCGCCTCCGGCAGCGAGGGCGCGTCGGCGATCAGCTCGCCGATCCGCTCGCGCAGCAGCTGCGTGTAGAGGAGCTGCTTGGCGTACTTCCACTCGTAGAGCGCCTTGCCCTCGTCGAGCCCCTCGTAGCACTGCAGCCGGATCAGGGCGCGCCGGGTGA
Source organism: Candidatus Methylomirabilota bacterium (assembly GCA_035762565.1). Lineage (GTDB taxonomy): Bacteria > Methylomirabilota > Methylomirabilia > Rokubacteriales > CSP1-6 > AR5. Next base: position 30,068 of record DASTOJ010000305.1, read on the forward strand.
CGTCGGACAGCGTCTTGGCCAGCTCCGTCTTGCCCACGCCGGCGGGCCCCTCGATGAGCACGGGCCGGCCCATGCGCGCGGCCAGGAACACGACGGTGGCGATGCGCCGGTTGGCGATGTACCGAGCGTCTCTGAATTGCTGCTGGACCTCCTCGACGGACTCGAACATGAGTCTCCCCTGTCTGCCCGGAGTGAATGCCCGTTCATTGTACCCGACGCGGTTGGGCCGCACGTCCACGCCGGCCGAGTATGCCGTGCCGGGCGGCGGCAGACAACTGCGGGTCCCGGCGGCGAGGCCCCGGCGCGGCGCGTACAATCGCCGCATGTCCGATCGCGACGAAGCCGCGCGGTATCACCGCCTGCAGCTCTGGCTCGGTCTCGCCGGCTTCGCGCTGGGCGCCGCCTACTTGCTGGCGGTGCTCGCCTCGGGCGCCGCGGAGGTGGTGGCCGAGATCGCCGCCACCCTGACGGATGGCTGGTGGGCACAGGTCGTGATCGTGGCCGTGCTGCTGGGGGGCGCGCAGGCGGTCATCGCGTTTCCCCTGGGATGGGTGCGTGGCTTCTGGCTGCCGCGCCGCTTCGGGCTTCTGCACCAGCCGTTCGGCGCGTGGCTCGCCGACCGCGCGAAGGCCGCCGCGCTTGGCGGCGCGCTGGCGCTCGGCGGCCTGCTGGTCCTCTACGGCTTGCTCCGGGCGACGCCGTGGTGGTGGCTCGTCGCCGCCGCCGTCTTCTTCGTCGTGGGCATCGCCCTGTCGGCGCTGTTCCCCGTCGTCATCATGCCGATGTTCTACACGCTCACGCGGCTGGCAGACCCCGCGCTAGAGCGCCGGCTGCTGGCGCTCGCCGAGCGGGCCGGCGTGATGGCGATCGGCGTGTGGGTGGTGGACCAGTCACGCAAGAGCCGCACGGCCAACGCCGCCGTCCTCGGCCTCGGCCGCACGCGCCGCATCGTGTTGTTCGACACACTGACCACGGGGTTCCGCGAGGAGGAGATCGAGGCCGTGCTCGCCCACGAGCTGGCCCACCACGTCCACGGCGATCTCCGGCGCGGGCTGATCGTACAAGGTGTGCTCACGCTGGCGACCTTCTGGCTGGCCGCCGGGTTGCTCGCCGTCGGCGTCGGCCGGTGGGGCATCACGGGTCCGGCCGATCCCGCCGGGCTGCCCTGGCTCGCGCTGGTCTTCATGCTGCTGGGGGCTGTCCAGTTGCCGCTCGCCAACGCGTTCTCCCGCCGCATCGAGCGGCAGGCCGACGACTTCGGGCTGACCCTCACCCGCAATCCCGCCGCGTTCATCGCCGCGATGGAGCGGCTGGGCGCGCTGAACCTGGCCGAGCGCCGCCCGCATCGCCTCAAGGAGATCCTGCTCTACTCGCACCCGGCGCTCGACCGCCGCATCGCGCGCGCCAGAGGAGAAGCCGTATGAGCGTCCGCCGAACGCTGCGCAGCCTCGTCGAGAAGAAGAACGCTTTGCTCGTCCCCGGCGCCTACGACGGCGTCTCGGCGCGGCTGGTGGAGCGCGCGGGCTTCCCCGCCGTCTACATGACCGGCTTCGGTACCTCGGCCTCGCGCCTGGGCCTGCCCGACCTCGGTTACGCCGGCCTGGCGGAGATGGCCGATCACGCCCGCAACCTGGCGGCAGCGGTCTCGATCCCGCTCATCGCCGACGCCGACACCGGCTACGGCAACGCGCTCGGCGTGCGGCGAACCGTGCAGGCTTACGAGGCGGCGGGGGTGGCGGCCCTTCACATCGAGGACCAGATGACGCCCAAGCGCTGCGGCCACCTCTCGGGCCACCAGATCGTGCCGCTCGGCGAGTTCGCGGGGAAGATCCGCGCGGCCGTCGACGCCCGCCGCGATCCCGACCTCCTGATCATCGCCCGCACCGACGCCATCTCGGCCGTGGGCTTCGACGAGGCCCTGCGCCGCGGCGAGGCGGCGGCCCGCGCCGGTGCCGACGTCCTCTTCATCGAGGCCCCGCGCGACGAGGCCCAGGTGGAGACGGTCGCGACGTCATTCGACACGCCCCTGCTCTACAACTACGCGATGGGCGGCCGCTCCCCCCTGCTGCCGATTCCCCGCCTGCGCGAGCTGGGCTTCGCCGTCGTGATCCTGCCCGTCGACACGCTGCTGGTCGCGACGAAGGCGATGGCCGATCTTCTTGCCGACCTGCGCCGCCGCGAAGACGTCGTCTCGCTCGCCGACCGCTACTTCCCCTTCCCCGAGTTCAACGCCCTCATCGGCACCACCGAGCAGATGGCCCTCGCCGACCGTTACAAGGACTAGCGCGGCGAGGGAGTGGCTCGAACGCCCTGCCTCACAGCGCGGGCGCGATCTCGGCGAAGCGCTCCAGGTGCTCCAGCTCGTCGAACACGGGGTTGAGCACGAGGAAGCCCGCGCCGGCCCCCACGATCGCCCGCAGCCCCTCGACGCACGTCTCGGTGTCGCCCCACACGCACACGTCCTCGGCGAGCGCCGGCTTGCCGTAGAACGCGCCGAACCACTCGGCCAGTCGTTTCCCGGCCCGGGCCCGGTCGCGGTCGATCGCGATGTACACCCGCTTGGCGACGGCGAACGAGGCGGGATCGCGGCCCAGCTCGGCCAGGATCGCGCGCACCGCCGTGACCTCGCGGGCGAAGGTGGAGGTCGAGGCCGAGCCGGCCCCGATGAAGCCCTCGCCCAGCTCGACGGCGCGCCCCAGCGCGAGCGGATGGTGGGCGCCGAACCAGAGCGGCGGGTGGGGCTTCTGCACGGGCTGGGGTTGCATCGAGGCGTTCTCCAGCCGGTAGAACTCGCCGGCCAGCGTGACCCGTGGCTCCGTCCACAGCCGCTTCATCAGCCGCAGTCCCTCGGCGAACCGCGCCGCGCGGCCCTCGGCGCTGAGGCCATGGGCCGCGTAGATCCCCGGACTGCCGCCCAGACCCACCCCGACGATGAGCCGGCCGCCGCTCAGCTGGTCGCGCGTCGCCAGGCTCTTCGCCAGGTGCACGGGGCTGCGGAGCGCGGTCAGCAGCACCGCCGAGCCCAGCCGCAGGCGCTCGGTGACGGCCGCCGCGTACGTCAGCGTGTGAACGGGCTCGAGGCTGGGTGCCGAGCCGAGGATCTGCTCGACGACCCACGCGCTATGGAAGTCGAGCGCCTCCGCGCGGCGCAGGAAGTCCCGGATGCGCCCGGGATCCACGGGGCCGCCGACGAACGTCTGGGGAATGGCCACACCGAGCCTCACGCGACTGATCACGTCGGCCTCCCGGGCGCAAATGCTGCTCCCCGGCACTATACGCCGAGCCGGCGACTCCGGCGCGCGTCCGGCGCGGCGCTTGGCCTGGTGCTATAGTTTGCCTGCCGGCCGCGTGGTTCCGAGCGGCCGCGAATCACACGCCGGGAGAGCCCCAATGAGCGCAGTCAAGGACCTGATCGGCCACGCCGTCGACCGCCTCGCCGACGAGCTCGAAACGCTCTCGCGCCGGATCCACGACAATCCGGAGCTGGCCTACCAGGAGGTCAAGGCCGCTGGCTGGCTGGGTGACTTCCTGGCCGGCCAGGGCTTCACGGTCGAACGTGGCGTGGCCGGCGTCGACACCGCGTTCCGCGCCACCGTGGAGACCGGCCAGGGCCCCACCGTCGCCATCCTGTGCGAGTACGACGCGCTGCCGGCGATCGGGCACGCGTGCGGCCACAACGTCATCGCCACCGCGGGGGCCGGCGCCGGCGCGGCGCTCGCCGCCGTGCGCGACGCGCTGCCGCCCGGGCGCGTGCAGGTGATCGGGACGCCCGCCGAGGAGGGTGGGGGCGGCAAGGTCAGGCTGCTCCAGGGTGGCGTCTTCGAGCGCGTCGACGCCGCGCTGATGATCCACGGCTTCGACCGGTGGATCCTCCACCAGGACCTGCTCGGCATCGTCCGCGTCGGGTTCGAGTTCACCGGCAAGGCGGCCCACGCCTCCGCCGATCCCTGGGAGGGCGTCAACGCGCTCGACGCGGTGATCCAGACCTTCAACAACGTGAGCATGCTGCGCCAGCAGATGCGGCCGGCCGCGCGCATCCACGGCATCGTGACCCAGGGCGGTGCCGCGCCCAACATCATCCCGGAGGTCGCGGCCTGCGCCTTCTACGTGCGCGCGCCGAAGCTGGACTACATGTGGGAGCTGCACCGGCGGGTGACCGCCTGCGCCGAGGGCGCCGCCAGGGCCACGGGCTGCATGCTCCAGGTGATCGACCTCGAGGCGCCCTACGAGCCGCTCAAGCGCAACGACACGCTGCTCGGGCTCTTCCGGGCCAACATGCAGTCGGTCGGCGCGGTCGAGTCGCCGGCGCTCGCCGACCGCATGGGCTCGTCCGACATCGGCAACGTGAGCCAGGTGATCCCGGCCATCCAGCCGATGGTGCAGATCGCGCCCCACGGTACGCCGATCCACTCGCGCGCCTTCGAGGCCGCCGCGGTGACGCCGCTGGCCCGCCAGGGCATGTGCCAGGCGGCCAAGACGATGGCGATGACGACGTATGATCTACTCGCCGATCCCGGGCTCCTGAAGCAGGCCCGGGCGGAGTTCGAGGCGGCGAAGTGACTATGAGAGCCCTCGGCGCGGCCCTCGGGTCGCTGGTGCTCGCCGGCTGTGCCGCCGTGAGCGCGCCGCCCGCCGACACCACGGCGCGCGCCGAGCTGCGCCATGCCGGAGGCCAGCCGGTGGGCGTCGCCACGTTCACGCAGGTCGGCCGCGCCGTCCGCGTGGTGCTCGAGGCCCAGGGCCTGCCCCCGGGTGTCAAGGGCGTGCACGTCCACGCGGTGGGGAAGTGCGAGGCGCCCGGCTTCACCTCGGCCGGCGATCACTTCAACCCGACGGGCAAGCAGCACGGCGCGTTGAACCCGGCGGGGCCGCACGCCGGCGACCTGCCGAGCATCACGATCGGCGCCGACGGCCGGGGCCGCCTGGAGAGCACCACCGAGCTGATCACGCTGCTGGGTGGATCGACCTCCGTTTTCGACGGCGACGGCAGCGCGCTCGTCGTCCACGCGGCGCCGGACGACTTCCGCACCGATCCGACCGGGAACTCCGGGGCGCGGATCGCCTGTGGCGTGATCACGCGGAAGTAACGTCCCGCAGCGGGCGGGGCGGAGGGCCGGTGTAGTGGGCGCGGGGACGGATGAGACGGTTGTCGGCGTATTGCTCGAGGGCGTGGGCGCACCAGCCGGCGATGCGGCCGGTGGCGAAGATCGAGGTGCAGAGGTCGGGCGGAATGCCGAGGGCGTCGTAGACGACGGCCGAGAAGAAGTCGACGTTGACCGGCAGGGTCGTGCGCGCCCGCATCGCGTCATACACCCCCTCGGCCACCGCGAACAGCCGCTGCCGGCCGGTCGCCTCCGCCAGCGTCTTGGCCATGCCCCGCAGCACGCGGGCCCGGGCGTCGTCCACGCGGTACACGCGATGGCCGAAGCCGGGCACGCGGGTCTTGGGGTCGCTGCGCTCCCGACGGCTGAGCGCGCCGCGCCGGCCGAGCCGGCTCTCGACGAACGCCTCGGCCCTGTCCGGGTCGCCGATCTCGCGGAGCATCAGGAGCACGTCCTCGTTGGCCCCCCCGTGGCTCGGTCCCTTGAGCGTCGCGATGGCGGCCACGACCGCGGCGTGGAGGTCGGCACGCGTCGCCACCGCCACCCGCGCCGCGAACGTCGAGGCGTTGAACTCGTGGTCGGCGTGCAGGGTGAGCGCGATGTCCATGACCCGCGCCACGTCCGCGGACGGGGTGTGCCCCTCCAGCAGGGTGAGGAACCAGGCGGCGTGCGAGTCGATCGCCGGCGCCGTCACCGGCTCCCGCCCGGTCCGGAGCCGCTGCCACGCGGCCACGACCGCCGGCACCAGGGCGACGAGGCGGAACGCTTTCCGGAGGTTGGCCCCGGCGTCGATCGAGCCGGCGTCGGGGTCGAGGGCCGCCGCGAACGACACCGCCGTGCGCAGCGCGTCCAGCGGGTGGCCGTCGCGCGGCAGCGACCGCAGTAGCCCGACGATCGATTCCGGCAGCGTCCGCGCCTCGGCCAGCCCGGCGCGGAACGCGCGCGCCTCGTCCGCCGCCGGCAGCTCACCGAACCAGAGCAGGCGGATGACGTCCTCGAAGGGCACGGCCCCCGCCAGGTCGCCGATCTCGTAGCCGCGGTAGTAGAGCCGTCCGGCCCCGCCGTCGATCGTGCAGACGGCCGAGTCGGCCGCCACGACGTCCTCCAGCCCGGCCTTCCAGTCGCTGTCCATCGCGTTGTCCCCTCCCCCGGCCATCTGGATCGCTTTAGATTGATACTACATGATTTATATTGATGCAACTTCAACGGCCGGGCGAGGACGAAGCGCTTCTGATAGCCTCGGCTCGATGGTGATCCTGGACGGCGAGGAGTTCCTGACGGTCGAGGAGGCGGCGCAGCTGCTCGGGGTCAAGCGCGAGACCCTCTACGCCTACGTCAGCCGGGGCATCCTCAAGAGCTACCGCCAGGGCATCAAGCGGCAGCGACTGTACCGGCGCGCCGAGGTCGAGGCGCTGATCAGGCTCGACCGTGGCGCCTCGACGGCGATCCCGCAGGCCGAGGACTGGATCCGGGACTGACGTCCGTCACCGGCCCGCCGCCAGCACCTTACGGGCCTGGTTCAGATGGTCGATCGGGTGCAGCCGCCACGACGCGAGGGCGTAGGCCTTCCAGTCGGCCTCCTCGACCCAGTGCAGCGGCCGGACCGCGCCGCCGGGCCCGGGGACATTGACGACCATGACGAACGGCGCGCGGGCGGCGGTCCGGCAGTCCTCCGGCACCCCGGCCAGCAGGTCCAGCACGTCGCGATGCGCCCGCCGCAGCTCGTCGAGCAGCCAGGGCCACGGGCGCAGCAGGGGCGCCTTCGACTGCAGGCTGGCCGGAATCGGCTCGCCCGGCGGCCGTTGACCGGCCAGCAGACAGCGCAGCTCGTCCACGCCGGGCCGGTACGTCTCCAGCAGGTGATCGACGATTTCCTGAATCGACCACTCGTTGGCAATGGTCCGACGCGCGGCCCGGTCGGGCGGCACCGTGGCCAGCACGGTGTCGAGCGCCTCGAAGGCGGCGGCGATCTGCCCGCGGAGAACCGCGGGCGCCAGCGTGCTCTTGCTCCGGAAGTACGCGCGAGCGCGTTCCTGGGCCTCGGCGTCCGCGTTCATGGCTCCTCCCGCGTGAGATAATCCTCAGCGAGGGTGAGGCATCGAAGGGGGCCGCCGCCCCCCTCCGAGCGAGGATGCCCCCCGGCGAGTCTCGGCCGCGCGCTCGGCCTCGAGCCGCTCGAGCTCGACCGCGGAATGGTCGGCGAAGATCATCGCGGCGGCGATGGCCCGGTGGCCGGCCCGCTCGGCGATCAGGCGATGCATCGTCTGGCAGATCCGGCGGTACGCTGGATGCCCCTGCGGCGTCGTCCGCAGCTCGATGACGTGCATGGCCTCGCGCGCGTTCATGTCCATGTAGAACCGGACCCGGTACGCCATGGCGACGGCGTAGGACGCGACCTCGGGCAAGCCGGCCGCCTCGATCGCGTCGTGCAGCCCGGCGCAGGCGTCCATGACGCGCCGCCAGGCGTCGGCGCCGCCGGCCTCGGCCACGGCCTCCGGCATGCTCCAGCCGTGCCGTGGCTCGAGCCGCTGCCACTCCAGCGTGAGCAACCGGTGCCGTTGCAGGTCGCGGAAGGCGCCATAGTCGGCGAGGACGTCGAAGCGGTAGCCGGTCCGCTCGAAGGCGCGGCCGGGCCGATGGCGGCGGTTCTTGCGCGCGCCGGCGTAGGCGCGCAGGACGTCGGTCCGCTGCTCGGGGGCCAGCGCCCGGGCGATCGCCTGCAGCTCGCGGTCGGAGCGCGAGCTCGCCGAGTAGAGCGCGGCGGCCACGACCTTCACCTCCCCGTCCGGATCGAAGTCCGTGAGCGCGACCTCCTCGGACGGGGCCGGGCCCGCCTGCCGCGCCGCGGCCTCGGCCGCGGGCGACGCCAGGACTTCCGCGGCCACCGCGCGCGTGGCGCCCCGGGTCTCGGCGAGATAGGTCGACCACGCCGACCCGCGGTCGGGGAGGTCCACCCGCGTGAGGAACGCGGGGATGACCTTGCGCAGCTCTCTCAGCATGAGATCGGCGTATGCGCGCACCTCGGCCAGGGGATGCGCTCGCATGCGCAGCAGCAGCTGCTCGTAGGCCTGGCCCGTGCCGTAGATGCCGACGTTGGACGTCGTGGCGGCGGGGAGCAGGCCGCGCAGGGTGTCGAGCGCCTTCGCGCGGATGGTGGTCCGGTAGACGATCTCCGACTCGCCGGCCGGGCGCGGATGCCGGCGCTCGTAGAAGGCGCGCACCCGCGGCAGCCATTCGCGGTAGGTCTCGAAGGCCGTATCCAGCGTGGCGACGTAGCGCTCGCGGAGCGCCCCCGTCAGCTCCCCGGGCACATGGTAGCGGTACCGATCGCCCGGGCGGTCGTCGTACGGGATGTAGCGGGTGGATTGCTCGAGATAGGCCATGAGCCGGCCCCACTCGAGCACCTTGGTGAGGAGGTTCGACGCGCCCTCGCACGCCAGGTGCACGCCGCCGAGCTGGGCCACCGAGTCGTCGCCGTAGTCGAGGAACACGCGCTCGTAGAGCTGCTCGGCGCGCGCGCGGCCGGCGTCGGCGCCCGGCGGTTCCGGCGCCGGGGCACCCCCGCCGAGGAACTCGTCGAGGAAGAGCCGCCGAAGGGATTTCGGCGAGCGGGAGTACCGTGCGAACAGTGCGCCCTTCACCACCTCCGGCAGGTTCACCAGCGCGAAGACGGGACCGTCGAGGTCGGTGAAGTACGGAGCGAGCCGCGCGCGTTCGTCCGGGCTGAACTGACCGTTCATCCCGGTCGCATCTTACGCCAGCGCGCGCAGCGCCGCCACCACGCCGACGCCGAGGCCCACCGTGACGAGCAGGTTCACGCGCCAGCCGGCCAGGACCAGCACGATCGCGGCACCCCACAGCGGCGGGTGCCCCGGCGAGAGCGCCAGGCGCCCGTGGTCGACCAGGATCAGCGGCAGCGCGAGCGCGGGCAGCACGGCCAGCGGGACGAGGCGGAGCCACAGGCGGACGCGCGGCGGCAGCGCGCGTCGCGCCAGCATCAGCAGCAGCGGCGCCCGCGTGAGATAGGTGACGATGGCCATTCCGGCGATCACCACCCACACGTCGGTCCTCATGCCGGCTCCGCCTGGAGCAGGAGCGCGGCCGCCGCGCTGACGGCGACGCCGGCGATCACGATGTGCCAGTTGCCGGGCAGGACGAACGCGACGGCGACCGCCACCAGCGCGCTCGCCCCGGCCACCAGCCAGTCGGCGCGCCGGCGCAGCTGCCCGGCGACCAGGGCCAGGAAGACGGCGGGAAACGCGAAGTCGAGACCCCAGCGCGCGGGGTCGGCAACCAGGCCGCCGAGCCGGGTGCCGACCGACACGCCGGCCAGGAACGCGCCGGCCACCGCGAGCACGCTGCCCACGAAGCACCACGGGTCGGGCGGGTTGCGGCGGGTGACGGCGACGGCGAACGACTCGTCGTTGATCCCGTGGGCGACCAGCGCCAGCCACGGCCGCGGGAACGCCTGGAAGGCCGGCGCCAGCGTGGCCGCCATGAGGTAGTGCCGCAGGTTGACGACGTAGGTGGTGACGATGATCGCCAGCGGCGAGGCGCCGGCCGCCAGCATCGGGACCGCCACGAACTGGGCGGCGCCCGCGAAGACCAGCAGCGACATCCCCCACACCTCGAGCGGGTGGAGCCCCGACTGCACGGCGAGGCCGCCGAACACCGTGCCGTAGACGAATACCGAGGGCACCAGCGAGAGCGAGGCGACCAGGCCGTCGCGGAGGCCGGAGACGTCGACGCCCCGGGAGCGCGCTCCCGGGACGTCGGACGCCGAGGTCGAACCGCGCCCGCTCAGGCGATCGCCACCGAGTTGCCCGGCGCGCCGGTCGCACCCTTGATGGGCACGGGGTTGAACGACCAGGCGAACTCGTACACCCGGTCCTTCGCCAGCTCGGAGGTGTCGAGGTTCTCGTTGATGTAGATCCCGTTCAGCGTCAGCCAGATCGCGTGGCAGGCGAACGGCAGGTTCGGGTTCTCGCCGGGCACCGCCTCCACCGGCCAGGTGTCGGCCCCGACGACGGCGATCTTCTTGTCGGCCAGCCAGCGTCCCGCGCTGATGCCCGGCCCCGGGCAGCCCTTGTTGTACTCGGCGTTGTCCTTCTTCCACAGCGTGCCGTGGCCCGTGTGGAAGATGACGGCGTCGGCCTCGCCGGGCGCCCGGGTGTTCTGGCGCTTGAGCGCCGCCTCGATGTCGGCGACCGTGATCACGTAGTCGATCGGCAGCCGGTCACCGCCCTTGAGCGCGAGCACGTCGAGCAGGATGCCGCGGGTGAAGAACGGCCGGCAGTTCTCGATGCCGAGCTTCTTGAGGCCGTAGGTGCCCCCGACCTCCTCCTGCGTGAGGCCGTTGTAGTAGCGGAGCTTGCCGTCGGTGGCGACCATGCCGATGTGGCCCAGGCTGTCGAACTGCGAGCCCGCCTGGCCGATCTCGCCGACGAACAGCTCGTCGTGGTAGTAGAGCTTCTGGTTGCCGAAGGGACCGCCGGTGGGCGAGCCCGGGATGACGACGTGCGCGCCCAGCCGCTCGCCGAACAGCGGGATGCCTTTCTCGAGGACACGCCCCAGGGGATAGATCTTGCCGGTCTTGATCAGCCGGGCCGCCTCCAGCACCTTGGCCGGCGTGATGCGATTGTTGGCGCCGCGCTGGTCCTGGGCCCCCCACGGGGAGGGCCACCAGTTGCCGGCGCTGAGCGGATTTGCCGCCGCGGGTTGCGCCTGGGCCTGGGCGACCACCTGGCCCGCCGCCACGCCGGCCGCCACTCCGCCCACGACACCGGCCTTGACGAAGCTCCGGCGCGAGACTGCCTCGGGCCGCGCCGCCTCCGTCGACTCCTCGGGGACCGCGGGCTCCTCTTGCTTCCGCCAGAACTCTTTCAGCCAACCGGGTTGCATGGCTCGCCTCCGCTGACGTGAGAGTGAGTTGCGCTGTCCCTTCCGGGTGGCCGTACGTAACCATCACGCCGCGGCAGTGTCAAGACGCGGTGGTACTCTAGCGGCTCCGAGGAGGCTCATGACACTCCAGATCGGCTTCATCCCCATCGAGGGCGGTCACTACTATCGGGAGGCGCTGGAGGAGGTCACCCGCGCCGAGGAACTCGGCTTCCATTCGGCGTGGATGGAGGAACACCACTCCGTCACCAATCACTACTGGCCGTCTCCGCTGCCCGTCCTGGCCGGCTTTGCGACGCGCACGTCCAGGTTGGTGCTCGGCACCGACATCGTCGTGGCCGCCTTCCATCATCCGGTGCGGCTCGCCGAGGACGTGGCGATGCTCGACGTGATCTCCGGCGGCCGGCTGGTGCTCGGCATCGCGATCGGCTACAAGCCGGACGAGTTCGCGCTGTACGGCGTCGAGCTGGAGAAGCGGGGCGCCCGATTCGAGGAGCAGCTGGCCGTCATGAAGGGGCTGTGGACCCAGGAGCGCGTGCAGTTCAAAGGCGCGTACTATACCGTCGAGGGCCGGCTCGAGCCCAAGCCCGTGCAGAAGCCGCACCCGCCGGTGTGGATCGGCGGCTGGGGCGACATCACGCTGCGCCGCGCCGCCACGCTGGCCGACAACTGGATCCCCGGCCCCACCGCGGACCTCGCCCGGCTGCTGCGGGGCAAGGCGCAGTTCCTGGAGCGGCGGCGGGCGGCCGGGCAGCCGGACCCGGCCGAGTGGCCGCTCACGCGTGACGTGATCGTCGCCGACACCGACCGGCGCGCCCGGGAATTGGCCGAGGAGCACATCATGGTCGCCTACCGACGGGAGTACGCGGGGGGCTGGCGGCATCCGTTCATCGACGCCTCCATCGCGACCGATCTCGACAAGCTCATGCAGGATCGGTTCATCATCGGCGGGCCGGAGCAGTGCGTCGCGCAGGTCCGCCGCTTCGTCGCGCAGTACGGGATGACGCACCTCATCTGCCGCACCTTCTTTCCCGGCATGCCGCACGCCCACATCATGCGCGAGCTGGAGCTGATCGCCCGGGAAGTGATGCCGGCTTTCCGGTGACGACAGGTCAGACCAAGCGGAGGCAACAGACCTAACTAACTGATATACTGAGGCCTTGCCGGTCCACTTCTGTCGCCAAAGAGGAGTGATACCGATCGCACAGGCCGTCTATCGGGTCGACCGTTCGTACGCGTGGAACTACGGCCACGCCCCGAAGCTTCCGCGGGTGCGCCGTTTACCGGCCGCGCCGGGGGGACGGCTGTTCGACTGCCCGCTGAACTCGCCACTGGGCATCGCCGCCGGCCCGTTGCTGAACTCCAAGTGGATCGAGGCCTACGCGCGCGTCGGCTTCGACATCCTGACCTACGCCACGGTGCGCTCCGGGTTCGTGCCGGCCCTGGCGCTGCCGAACATCCGCGCAGTCGAGAACCGCGAGCAGGCGGCGGTGGCCACCCGGCGCTCCGGACTGAACGGTGATCCCACGCTGGCCGTCTCGCTCGGCGTGCCCTCGATGGAGCCCGACGTGTGGCGCAAGGACGTGCGGCGGGCGAAGGAGCGGATCGGCAAGGGCCAGGTCCTGATCGTCAGTGTGCTGGGCTCGCTGCCGGCCGGCGGAGACCGCGAGGCGCTCGTGGGCGACTACGCGGCCTGCGCGCGGTGGGCGGCCGAGGCGGGCGCCGACGTCGTCGAGGTGCACCTGGCCTGGCCGGATCCGTTCGCCGACCAGCCCCAGGCCATCTACGAGAACCTCCCCCTCTCGGCCCAGATCCTCCATCGGATCCGCACGAGCGTCGGGGTGCCGATCGTGGCCAAGCTGGGGGCCTTCCGCACCCCCCGGATGCTGCACGACACCGCGACGAGGCTGGCGGCGTGGGCGAGCGGCTTCACCCTGGTGAACAGCTTCCAGCGGCGCGTGGTCGACGAGACGGGCAACGCGGTGTTCGAGGGCGCCGGCCGCGACCGGGCGGAGGTCGTCGGCGCCGACACCTACCCGGCCGCCTCCCGGCAGATCGTCGAGATGCTGGCGTGGCGGCGGGCCGGGTGCTGGGACCGGGCGGTGCTGGCCGTGGGCGGCATCACGTCCGTCGAGCGCGCGCACGCGATGCTGCGGGAGGGCGCGGACGCCGCCCTCGTCGCGACCGCCGCGCTCTACCAGCCGCTGTTCGCGGTTCGGTTCCGGGAGCAGCGGGCGGCCCGGGTCGCATAGGGCGGAGGCTTGTTGGGGATCGGGGGAGCGCGGCTGCCCCCCGATCACCCCCCGAGCGGCGGCGAATAAGTTTCGTCGGGGGACGTGTCGGCCCGTATCGTTCTGGGCGTGACTCGACTGTGCTCCTGGCCGCGCTGGTGCGCGCTCCTCGTCGGGGTGGGAATCGCGCTTGGTGGGGCCGTGGATGCGGCGGGGGCGGGGGCGCCGACGGATACGTTGCGGGATTTCTTCGGCGCGGTGAACGTCGTGCTGAACGATCCCCGCACGGAAGACCAGCCGCAGGAGAAACTGCGGGCGATCCGCCGTCACGTCGACGACGTGTTCGACTTCCGGGAAGCGGCCATGCTCGCCCTGGGCCGCGAGTGGGCCGCCCGCACCGCGCTCGAGCAGAACGAGTTCGTCGCGCTGTTCGCCGACCTCCTGGAGCGCTCGTTCGTGTGGCGCGTCGCCGGCAAGGCCAGCCTCGGCGGCGGCGTGAAGGTCGACTACGTGGGCGAGACGGTCAACGGCGACACCGCCTCCGTCCAGACCGCCGTCGCCGCCCGCGACGGCAGTGATTTCCGGCTGGAGTTCCGCCTGGTGCGGCGGGCCGAGCGGTGGGTCGTGCGCGACGTCGTGATGGAGGGCGTCAGCACGATGGAGAATTATCGCGCCCAGTTCCAGCGCGTCGTGCGCGACACGTCCTGGCCCGAGCTCGTGAGCCAGCTGCGCGCCAAGGTCGGCGCGCCGCCGGGCGGTGGTCAGGTCACGACGGCCCGGGTGGTCTCGCCCCCGCCGGTTGCGCCACCTCCGCCCGGACCCGCGCCGCGGCCGGTGGTGCCCCCCTTGCCCCTGCCCACGCTCGACCGAACGATCGCAGACGAGCGCCGGGCACTCGCGCGGGACGTTGCCGCCGTCATCACGCCGGGCCTCGCCGTGCCCGACGTCACCTCGGCAGGGCCGCCGCGACCGCGGCGCGAGATCGTGCCGGTCGTCCTTCCATCGACCACGGTCGCCGCCGTCGCTCCGGCCCGGCCGCCCGAGGCCCCCGCGGGCCCCGTCCCCGCCCTCGCCCCCCGGACTCCGCCCGCAACGGTCTGGATCCAGGTCGGCGCCTTCAAGAGCGCGACGCTGGCCGGTCGCGTGGCGGCGCGAGTGAACGGCGAGATCCTCGTCGTCGCCCCGCGAGCGCCGGCCGGGGTACGGGGAGAGCCACTCCTGCGCGTCCGCGTGGGTCCCTTCCCCGACCGCGCCCACGCCGCCGACCGGCTGCGGGAAATCCGGGCGCTCGGCTACCAGCCCTTCCTCACGGGGGACTGACCGGCCGGGCACCCCGCGTCCGCCGTGCTAGGCTAGCGCGCGTGCGCTGGCTGATCGTCCTGCCCTTTGCGCGGCCAGGGCTGATGGGGGTGGACTTCGGCGACGAGCTGCGCGGGCTCGGCCACGAGGTGCGTCTCTTCGCCTACCGGCGCGACGACCCACTCTACAAGAACACGCCGACCAAGGGGCTCTACCAGCGCTGGATCCTCCGCCGCCTCGAGCGCGCCTGCGCGGCCTGGCGTCCGGAGGTCGTGCTGGTGATCAAGGGCGGGCCGATCCCCCCGGACTTCCTGCGGCGGGTGAAGGCGCGGCTCGGCCCGCTGGTCGTGAACGTCTTCCCCGACAACCCGCTGTGGATGATCCCGTTCGAGTGCCTGGAGGCCTATGACGTCTTCTTCACCAAGGAGCGCTACGCGCTCCGGACGCTGCAATCGGTCGGCCTGCGCAACCTCCACTACCTGCCGATGTACTGCGTGCCCGCCGCGCACCATCCGGTCGCCCTGACGCCGGACGAGACGCAACGGTTCGGCGCCGCGGTGTCGCTGGTCGGAAGCCGCTACGGCTACCGTGAGCGCCTCGTGCGCGCGCTGGCCGACCGGCCGCTGCGGGTGTGGGGCGGCGGCTGGAGCCGCGCCCGTGATCCGGCCGTGCGCCCGCTCGTCGCCGGCGGGCCGGTCTTCGGGCGCGACAAGCTGTGCGTGTACTCGGGCTCCACGCTTTCGCTCAACCCGCACCATCCGATGAACGACATCGTCGGCGTGAACACGCGGACGTTCGAGCTTGCCGCGGCGGGCGCCTGCCAGGTGGCCGACTTCAAGGAGGATATGGCCACGCTGTTCAAGCCCGGCGAGGAGGTCGTCGTCTACCGCGACCTCGGCGAGCTGCGCCGGCTGCTCGATCACTATCTGGCGCGGCCCGAGGAGGCGCGCGCCGTCGGCGACAACGCCCGGCGCCGCGCGCTGACCGAGCACACCCTGCGCCATCGCGTCGAGGAGATGCTGGCGGTGATCCGGGAGCGGTTCGGCCGATGACGGAGTCGCTCGCGCGCGACCTCGTCTGCATCGACTGCGGGAGCGCCTACGCCCTCGGCTACCGGCTGGAGTGCGAGAGGTGTCGCGGGCTCCTGGAGCTGCGCTACGACCTGGACCCGGCGCGCCGCGAGGGGCCCGGCCTCCTGCGCGGCGGCGGCCTCTGGCGCTACGCCCCGATGCTGCCGATCGCCGATCCCGCGCACCGGGTGACGCTCGGCGAGGGGGGTTCGCCGCTGCTGGAGTGCCCGCGGCTGGCCGCGCAGCTGGGCGTGCGCCGGCTGCGCCTCAAGTACGAGGGGGCGAACCCCACCGGCACGGTCAAAGACCGCTCGTCCGCCACCGCCGTGGGCGCCGCCCTGCAGTTCGGCTTCCGTGCGACCTCGGTGGTCTCGAGCGGAAACGCCGGCTCCTCGATCGCCGCCTACTCGGCGCGGGCCGGACTGCGCTCGCTCATCTTCGCCTACGAGCGCGCCTCGGCGCCCAAGCTGCTGCACATGGCGGCGACCACGACCGACCTCGTCGTCTACCGGGGCGTCTACGACGATCTCATCACGATCTGGGACCGGCTCGTGGAGGACCGCCTCTTCTTCGACTGCGGCGCTTCCCGCAATGCCTACAAGCACGAGGGCAAGAAAACGCTCGCGTACGAGATCGCCGAGCAGAGCGGCTGGGCGCCGCCCGACGTGGTCGTGGCGCCGGTAGCCGTGGGTGAGACTTTCATCGCGGCCGCGCGGGGCTTCCGGGAGATGCACGCGGCGGGCTGGATCCCCCGTGTCCCCCGCATGGTGGCGGCCCAGGCGACCCGCGCGAATGCCGTGGTGCGCGCGTTCCGCGCGAACACCGCCATCACCCCGCTCACGATCGGCTACACGGTCGCCGAGGGACTCGCCGCCGGCAATCCCGGGCGCAAGGGCGAGTGGGTGTTGCGTCTGCTCCGCGAGCACGGCGGCGCCGCCGGGGACGTGGAGGACGAGGCGATCCTCGCCGCCCAGCGCACGCTGGCCCGCACCGAGGGCGTGTGGGCCGGTCCCACCGGCGCCGCCTCGCTGGCCGTGCTGATGCGGCTCCTGGCCGACCGCGCGCTCGATCCCGCGCAGGACATCTGCGTGGTCATCAGCGAGACCGGCCTCAAGACCGAGGCGGAGCCGCCCAGCCGGAGCGGCACCGCGTTCGACGAGGCGTCGCTACGCCGTCTCGTCACCGGGCGCCTGGGGCCGCGCTGACCGGCCCTGCCGCGTGCCGCTGCCACGCGCGTTCTACCTCCGAACCCCCCGGGTCGTGGCCCGCGACCTCCTCGGCTGCGTCCTCGTGTCCCGCCGCGGCGGCGTCCTGACGGCCGGCCGCATCGTCGAGACCGAGGCGTACCTGGGCCCCGAGGACGCCGCCTCCCATGCCGCGTTTCGGCCGGGCAGCCACGCGCTCTTCTACGGCGGGGGTGGCGTGGCCTACGTCTTCCTGAACTACGGCACTCACCTCTGCCTCAACGCGATCACCGGACGCCCGGGGACTCCGGGCTGCGTCCTCATCCGCGCGCTCGAGCCGGTGGCCGGGCGGGCGGCGATGGCGCGGCGCCGCGGCACGGCGCGCGACTCGCCGCGCCTGGCGTCCGGTCCCGGCAATCTCACCCGCGCCCTGGGCGTCACGCTGCGCGACAACGGCGCCGATCTCACCCGGGGTGCGCTGAGCGTCGAGCCACCACGCGGCCCCCGGCGCTTTCGCATCGCGACCGGTCCCCGCGTCGGCATCACCCGCGCGGTGGACCTCCGCCTGCGCTTCTGGATCGCCGGACACCCCAACACGTCTCGCTGAACCACGGGGGAGCACGCCGCAATGAACCACCCAGGGTCGGGTGGCCGTTGCCCACCGGGCGGTGTCCGGGAGGGTCGTCGCCTTCCTTCGCGCGGCTTTGGGCGGATGCGGGGCGGGCACGGGCCTTGCCACGCTTTCGTCGTGGCGACCCCGACGGGAGGAGACGAATGACCAGGCTGACCCGATCGATCGGCGTGCTCGCGGCAACCCTGGCGCTGACCGGCTGCGCGTCCCTGAGCGACCCGGTCGTGCAGTTCCTCAACGACAGCTCCACCACCACCGCGATCAAGACCCGGCTGGCGATGGACGGCCCCCGCACTCTTACCGGCATCGGGGTCCACACCTCCGACGACATGGTGCGGCTCACCGGCACGGTCGCCGGCGAGGCCGAGCGGCAGCGGGTGGAGTCCATCGCCCGCGGCATCGCGGGCGACAACCGCGTGATCAGCGAGGTGCGGGTGGCGACGAGTCCCGCGGCGGCACCCCGCGCTCAGAAGGAGTAGGCGCGCAGCTCCTCGGCGACCTCGACGACCCCGCCGAAGTGCCGCCGGGCCTCGGCCGCGAGGGCGCCGACGTGGTCGTGGTACTCGATCGCGATGTGCGTGAGGAGCAGCCGCCGCACGCCGGCACGGGCCGCCACCCGGCCGGCGTCGGCGGCGCTGGAGTGGGCGACGAAGCGGCCGGGCGCGCGGTCGGGCTCGGCGAACGTCGCCTCGTGGACGAGCGTGTCGGCGCCACGGGCCAGGGCGACGACCGCCTCGCTGGGCTCCGTATCGGACGAGTAGACCACGCCGGCGCCGCCCTCGACGTCCACGCGCACCGCGAAGTTCGGCATCGCGCCGTGCGCATTGGGCGCCGTGCGCACCGCCAGACCGCCCGTCGTGAACGCTCGGGCGCCGACGGCCAGGTCGATCGGCGCCAGCTCCAGGGCGAAGAACTCGGGCCGCTTCCACAACCGGAAGACCGTGAGCAGCGTCCGGAGCGGGTCGACGTGCTCGGGCCGGCACACGACGGTCAGCGGGGCGCGCCGTTCGAGGACGGCCAGCTGCCGGACGAGCGAGGGCAGGCCGTAGGCGTGGTCGACGTGCATATGGGTGATGATGGCGTGCGTGAGCAGGAGCGGGTCGAGGCCGAGCCGGCGCAGCCGCTGCACGGTGCCTCCGCCGCAGTCGGCGAGGACCGCGGCCCCGTCCCCCTCGAAGACGAGCGAGGTGTTCTCGCGCTCGGCCGACGCGACCGACCCCGAGGTGCCGAGGAAGGCGAACCGCGCCGGCGTCACCGCGCGCGGCGGAGCGTCTCGGGATCGAACAGCGCGTCGGCCGGGTTCGTGTTGACCGCGACGGCGCGCACGACGACGAGCAGCAGCAGCTTGCCGTCGACGAAGGCCTCCTGCCGGTGCGGGAAGGCGAACCCTCCGGTCAGCGGCCGGTGCTCGGAGAACGCGAGATCCACCACGCCCTCCCCCCTTGGCAGACGCTCGCGGCGGATGAAGCGGACAACGCCGTGCTCGGGGTCCAGCCACACGGACGGGGTGTCGCGCTCGCCCGCCCGGGCGCCGATCACGGTCACGGCGCGCCCGGCCAGACGGGTGGCGTGGCTGACGTCGTCCCGGACGCCGAGGGCGCGCCACTCGGCCAGCAAGTCGGCGGCGGTCCGCCGGAACGGCATGACGAGATGGGTGCGGTCTCGCTCGAGGGCGGGCGCCTCGTGGACGCGGCCGTCGCCGGTCCGGATCCACACCTGGTCCCCGATCGACAGCCGGACCTCACGCCGGCCGTCCATCACCTGCTCCACGCGCTGCCGTCGCGGGACCTTGACCCATACCCGCTGCTCGCCAGTAGACTGTGGGTGCCGGCCGTCGGGGTGATAGAGCGTGAAGGTCTGCTCGATGTGGAGATCGGTGACCCCGACCCCGGCCAGGCGCGCGACGAACGCCTCGACGGCGGCGCGGGCGTCGGCCGCCAGGGCCGCGCACGGCAGGAGGAGAGCGGCCAGCAGGGCCGCGACGCGTGGCGCCACGGGTCCCTTATATCGTGTAAGGCCGCAAAAGTCCTTGCTAAACGTTGACAGCCCCGCAACGGGCTTCGTATGATCGATCCTGGCCGATCCAAGACGCAAAGGAGCCTGCGTGCCTACCTCCGACACGCTCAATACCGGGGTCCTCGAGCTGGTCCTGAACGCCGGACCGGTCGCGAAGTTCGTCCTGGCGATCCTGTTGCTGTTTTCGATCGTCTCGTGGGCGCTCATCGTCGAGAAGTGGTGGCAGCTCAGGCGGGTGCGGCGCCAGACGCTGGGCTTCGTCAAGGTCTTCCGCGAGGGGCGACGACCGTCGATCGTGCACTCGGCCGCCCGGAAGTTCCGTGACAGTCCCTTGGCCCAGCTCTACGCCGCTGCGTACGGGGAGATCTCGGGGCTGCCCGACATCGTCGAGGCCGTCGTCGACGACGGTGACGACGGCCTGGCGCCCGAGCGCCTGGACGCCGTGCACCGCGCGATGCGGCGGGCGGCCGGGCTCGAGGTGGCCCAGCTCGAGCGCTATCTGCCGTTCCTGGCCACGACCGCCAGCGCGACCCCGTTCATCGGCCTGTTCGGCACCGTGTGGGGCATCATGTCGTCGTTCCACGGCATCAGCAGCCAGGGCTCGGCCAGCCTGGCCGTGGTGGCGCCGGGCATCTCGGAGGCGCTCATCGCGACGGCGGCCGGCCTGGCCGCCGCCATTCCGGCGGTCATCGGCTACAACTACTTCGTGAACCGCGTCCGCCACTGGGCCACCGAGATGGACGGATTCATGCTCGACCTCCTCAACGTCCTCAGCCGCCCGGTGGGCAAGCTCGCGCGGCCGGCCAAAGATGGCGTTTAACGCGGGCGCGCCGGAAGGCGAGCGGCGCCTGGGAGCGTCGCTGGCCGAGATCAACATCATCCCGCTCGTCGACGTCGTGCTGGTGCTCCTGCTCATTTTCATGCTGACGGCGCCCATGATGTACCGCGGCATCGACGTGAACCTGCCGCGGGCGGCGGCCAGGCCCACGGCTGTCGAGGAACGCATGGTCCTCACCGTCACCAAGGACCGTGCGCTGTACCTGAACGACAAGCGCGTGCCGCCGGGCGGTCTCGACTCGAACCTGCGCGCGGCGTTCAAGGGTCGCACCGACAGGACGCTCTACCTCAAAGCCGACGCGGCCCTCTCGTACGGCGTGGTCATCGAAACGATGGACCAGGTGCGCCGCGCCGGCATCGAGCGCCTGGGCATGGTGACCGAGCCCACGCGGGAGCGCTGAGGTTGAGCGCGGCGGGCCTGCTCCTGCTCACCCCGCGCCTGCGTCCCCGGAGCGGCCCCGCGCTCCGGCCGGCGCCGCTGCCGGTCACCGCCACCGCCCTGTCGGCGATCTGCCACGCCGCGCTGGCCGTGGTCGTGGTCCTCGCCGCCACCGCGTGGACGAGCCGTCCGTCGAAGACGTACATCGTGAACCTGGTGCCGGCGACGCCGGCGGTCGGCGCGCCGCAAGGCCGAACGGCGCCGCCTCCACGGGCCGAGGAGCCGCCGCCGCGCGTGACGCGCCGCACGCCGAGCGAGCTACCCGAGCGGGAGACGTCGCGGACGGCGGCGCGGCCTCCCGACCTGCCGGCGCGGGCACCCGCGCTACCGGATGCCCCCGCACGCACGACGTCACTGCCCGAGCGTGCGCTGCCCGATCGCGCACCGTCCACGCCGCCGCGGCCGATGCCCGCGCCCCGCGCCGGCGACAAGGAACTGCCCGCGGTCGCCAGCGCGCCCGCCCCGCTGGCCCCGGCGCCATCGACTCCCGCCCCGGCCCCGGCCCCCGCCACCCGCCCCGAGCCACCGCCACCGCCGCTCGGCCGGCCTTCGGGCTCGGCGCAGGGCTCCGGGGCGCTGACCCTCGACGTCACGGACTTCCCGTTCGCGTGGTATCTGCGGGCGGTCCAGAACAAGATCACCGAGCGTTGGGAGGGTAAAGCGCTCCAGGGGCGCCAGCCCGTGATCACGTTCGAGATCGGCCGCGACGGGCAGGTGTCGAGCGTCGCCGTCAAGACCAGCAGCGGCAACCCGTACTACGACCGCACCGCGATGCGGGCGATCACCGAGTCGGCGCCGTTTCCGGGGCTGCCCGCCGAGTTCCCCGGCTCCGTCCTCCGCATCCACCTCGGCTTCACCTTCGCCCAGGATCGAGGTTGATCGATGAGTCTTCGCCGTCCACTCGCGCTCCTGGCAGTCGTCTCGCTGCTCGCGCTGCCCGGCCCGTGGCCGGTGGCGCCGGCGCCGCCCGCGGGCGCCCAGGCCGTCGACGTCTTCCTGAACATCACCGGCGGCGGCGCCCGCAAGATGAACATCGCCGTTCCCGAATTCACAGTCACGACCGGTGCCGATTCCGCCGGTAGTGGCAAGCAACTGGCTGCCGTCACCGGCGCCGACCTCACGTTCTCCGGGCTCTTCAGCGTGGTGGCCGCGACCGGAGCCATCCCCGCCAACAACCCGGAGGCGTTGCGGCGGTCGTGGACGGAGTTCGCCGCGGCCGGCGCCCACGCCGGCGTGCACGGGCTGCTCGCCCTGCGCGGCGACCGCGCCGAGGCCGAGATGCGGCTCTACGACCTCACCACGCCCGAGCACCGGCTGATCGGGAGCAAGAAGTTCGAGCTGCCGGCCGCCCAGCTGCGCCGGCTCGCCCACAAGGTCGCCGACGAGGTGGTGATGCAGTTCACCGGCGAGCCGGGGATCGCCGACACCAAGATCGCCTACGTCGTGGGGCCGCTCGGCGCCAAGGAGATCGTGATGGCCGACTACGACGGCGCCGCGGTGGCGCCGGTGACGAAGAACGGCTCGATCAACCTCTCCCCGGTGTGGAGCCCCGACGCCCGCTCGCTGGCGTTCACCTCCTACAAGCAGGGCTATCCCGATCTCTACCGGGCGTTCCCGTTCGAGCGGCGGCCCGACCAGACGCTGGCCGCCTTCGTCGGCATCAACTCCTCGCCCGCGTTCAGCCCCGACGGCCGCAGTCTGGCCATGACGCTGAGCAAGGACGGCAATCCCGAGATCTACATCCTCAACCTCGCCAGCGGCACGATGCGGCGACTCACCCGTCACGCCGGCATCGACACCGAGCCGACCTGGTCGCCCACCGGCCGCCAGATCGCCTTCGTGTCCGATCGCGGCGGCACGCCGCACATCTACGTGATGGACGCCGAGGGCGCCAACGTCCGCCAGCTCACCTCGGGCGGCTTTCACACGCAGCCGCGCTGGTCGCCCCGCGGTGACGCGATCGCGTACACGCAGCGCGCCGGCGCCCACGACGTCTGGCTGGTCGAGATCGACGGCTCCAATCCGCGCCGGCTGACCTCGGGCGGCGACAACCAGGGAGCCACGTGGGCGCCGAGCGGACGCCATCTGGCGTTCCAGTCCAGTCGCCTCGGCCGCTGGCAGATCTTCGCGATGCTCGCCGACGGTACGGCGGCCGCGCCGATCACGCGCGGGGCCAGCGAGAGCACAAGTCCCTCCTGGTCGCCTCGGCTGCCGTGATACGATTGCGGGCGTCCAGACGCACGTCGACAAAGGAGGCAACGAAGATGCTAAGCCGCTGCGCGCACGTGACGATAACGTCGCTGCTGCTCACCGGTGTGATCCTGGCGGGGTGCGCGAAGCGGCCTGCGACCACGCAGGCGGCGGCCCCCGCGCCGACCGGTGCGGCAGCGACGACGGCCGGCTCCCCACCCGCCACCGCGGCGGCGCAGCCTTCGACGTCGGCGGGCGCAGGGACGGGAGCGGGTGGAGCGGCCACGGCGGCGCCAACGGGCCCGGGCCCGGCGACAGCCGCCGCGCCGGCGCGCCCGGACCCCAAGGTGTTCGTGCCGGTCCCGGAGCTGAAGGACATCCACTTCGACTTCGACAAGTACGACATCCGTCCCGTGGACGCGAAGGTCCTCGACAGCAACGCGACCTGGCTCAAGTCGAACCCCAACCACCTCATCCTGATCGAAGGGCACTGCGACGAGCGCGGCACCAACGAGTACAACCTCGCCCTCGGCGAGCGCCGTGCCAAGTCGACGATGAACTACCTGGTCTCACAGGGCGTCCAGGCCAGCCGCATCACGATCATCAGCTACGGTGAGGAGCGGCCGGCGTGCGCGCAGAAGAACGAAGAGTGCTGGGCCAAGAACCGTCGCGCACACTTCCTCGTCAAGCCGCGCTAGCGCCCGCCGGGTGGGCGGCACGGCGGCGCGGGCGCCGCGCCGCGGGGTTGTCCGCCATCGGGCTGGTCTTCCTCGCCGGTTGCGCCAGCGTCGCCGACGTCACCGGCACCGCGACGCAGGAGGACCTCATGCAGCTGCGGGCCGAGGTCGCGTCGGCGCAGCAGACCGCCCAGCGCGCCCGCAGCGAGGCCGAGGGTGCGGCGGCGCGCGCCGTGGACGCACGGCTGCGCGCGCAGAGCACCGAGGGCGAGCGTCAGCTGGCCGCGCTGAACCGGCGCCTCGACGGCCTGACCACCTCGCTGACCGAACTGGGCACGCGGGTCGACGAGCTGGCCTCGCGCGTCGACGCGGTGGGCCGCCAGCTCAAGAGCGCCGCCCCCGCCGCTCCAGCCGCTCCAGCCGCACCTCCGCGGACCACGACACCCACGGCGCCCGCGACCGCGCCGCCGCCCGTCCCGGCCCCCGCGGGCACACGGCCGGCGACGAATGCGCTGCAGCCACAGGACATCTACCAGGCCGCCTACATCGACTTCAGCAAGGGGAGCTACGCGCTGGCCATGGCGGGCTTCCGCGAGTTCCTGCGCCGCTTCCCGGAGCACCCCCTCGCGGGCAACGCCCAGTACTGGATCGGCGAGTCGCACTTCAGCCTCGCTCGGAGCCACGTCAACGCCGGGCAGACGGACAAGGCGGTCCAGGAAATGGAGCAGGCGGTCCTGGAATTCCGGAAGGTGCTGGCGAACTACCCGCGCGGAGAGAAGGCCCCGACCGCGCTGTACAAGGAAGCGCTGGCGCTGCTCGACCTCAAGCAGCCAGGACTGGCGCAGCAGCGCCTGGAGTATCTCGTCGCCAATTTCCCCCAGGCCGAGGAAACACCGCTCGCCCGCGATCGCCTCGCCACCCTCAAAACTCGCTGAGGGGCTTGCTCGGGGATGGGGCCATCTGGAGGCCCGGGCGGGTGATCGAGGCGCGCCACGGCTTCCGCCGGGGCGCGACGAGCGTCGGGGGGGCTTGGGGGGCCCTTCGAGGCCCCCCCATGTAGTCAATCCAGGCCGAAGACCCACACGACGGCGACATCCTGCTCTTTCGTGGAGTAGACCATCACGGTGCCGCGGGGATCCTCGGTGCTGGCGGACGTGACGAGGACCCCGGCCTCGGAAGGCCGCGGACCCGGCGCCCACTGCCAGACGCCGGCCGCCACCAGCAGAGCCGCGAGCGCGCCGCCCACCGCCCACCGCGGGCGCGACAATGGCTGCCACCAGCGTCGCTGCCGGGCGGGAACGGGCCGGGCGTCGCGGCGGTCCTCGATGCCACGCACGACGCCCTGCCAGAAGCCGGTCCAGTCCGGCTCGGCCGGGCTCAGGCTGCTCCGAAGGAGCCCACGGAGACGGCGCAACTCCTCGGCCTCTCGCTGGCAACTCCCACAAGAAGCGAGGTGAGCGGCCGTGGAGCGCGCCGTCTCCTGGTCCAGAGCCCCATCGAGGTAGGCGCCGATACGTCGCCGGGTCCGATAGCAGATCAACACAGGCGTTGGACGGCCCCTCCCCCCTCGCTATTCTCGACACCGGATGATACCCGAACTCCTCGTCAGCCTTACCCTCCCCGGCGGCCCTCGCCCGCCATCGCAGCGGCCTGGGACCTCCAGCCCGGCTGGCCCTGCCTCTTTCGGCGGGTGCCGCCGCCCTCGACGACTGGGCCGGGAAGCTGGCGACCTAGATCCGGGGCAGGCGCATCGGGGTGGCGGTCCCGGCCGACAGAATGACGCGCAGCCCTTCTTCGACGGTGAGGCCCGTGAAGATGACGTCGCTCCGGGGAACGACCACGACGTCGCCCAGGTACAGGTTGTTGGTCGGGACGAAGACCGTCACCATTTCCCCCTTGCCGACCGGCGACTCCAGGACCAGCTCGCTGGTGACGAAGGCGAACGCCCACGTTCCCTCGCGGGGATGCTGGACGAGGACGACGGCCTTGAACGAGCCGCGCCGTTCCGGGGAGAAGGAATCGATCAGCATCTTGATCGACGGGTAGAGCAGGCGGAACACGGGGACCCTGAGCAGGAGCTTGTCACCCAGGGCCAGCACCCGCCGGCCGACGACGTTTCGCGCGATCGTGCCCATCAGTAAGATGATGGCCACCGCCGTCAGGAAGCCGAGGCCCGGCACCGGGCGGCCGAAGATCTGGAAGTACATCGGCGCGAAGAAGTCGTCGATCTTGACCCAGAAGACCCACAGGATCCAGGCGGTGACGAAGGCGGGGAGGGTGACGAAGATCCCGGCGATGAAGCGAAGCTTCAACCAGGTCCTCAGTCCCGCGCGATCGCTCATACCCGATCGATCATGACACCGAAGCGCGAAGATCGCAAAGCGAGGCCGCGCGCGCTCGTCACCGGCGGCGCCATCCGGCTGGGTCGCGCGATCGCGCTGGGGTTGGCCGCTTCCGGGATGGACGTGGCGATCGGCTACCACGGCTCGGGTGCCGCCGCCCGGGCCACGGTGCGGGAGCTCGAGGCCGCCGGCGCCCGCGCCCTCGCCGTGCGGGCCGATCTCGCCGACCCGCGGGCGGCCCGGCGGCTGGTGACGGCCGCGGCGGGCGCGCTCGACGGGCTCGACGTCCTGGTGAACAGCGCGGCCCGCTTCGCTCGCACGCCGCTCGCGACGGTGAGCCCCGCCCGGTACGACGCGCTGCTCGACGTCAACCTTCGCGGCGCCTTCTTCTGCGCCCAGGCCGCAGCCGCGGCGATGACCAGCGGCGGCCACATCGTGAACATCGGCGACGTGATCACCGAGTTGGCGCGGCCAGGCTGGATTCCCTATACGCTGTCCAAGGCGGGAATACAGGCCATGACACGCGGCCTCGCCGTGGAGCTGCGCCCCCGCGGCATCGCCGTGAACTGCGTGGCCCCCGGCGCCGTCCTCAAGCCCGACCGGCTCCCCCTCGCCCGCTGGCGCGACATCGCCAAGAACCACGCCGGCCATCCCGGCGACGTCGTCGCCGCCGTCGTGTTCTTCGCCACCTGCCCCCTCTACATCACCGGCCAGATCCTCCGAGTCGACGGCGGCGAAACCGCCTGACCCACCGATCGTCGCGCCAGGCTCCGACCCTCACCTTTCCAGCGCGGGCATTCGAGCGCCGGCTGCGCAGGCGCGCAGCCCCCTCCGAGCCTAAATACTCGACGCGTCGATGAGGTCGGCGAGGTTGTTGACGTTGACCCAGCCGCCGCGCGTGTAGACCAGCGTCACCGGCCGGTCCCGGGCCAGCACGCGCGTGAGCAGGTCCGAGAGCCGCGCGCGGGGCAGCGTGCCGTCGGCGCGCGCCTCGGCGATCGCCTCGCGCAGCCACGCGGCGCCCCCGCGGCCCGCGTGCAGCAGGCCCAGCCAGGCGCCGTGGCTCGAGGCGGGCTCGACGCCCTCGCCGACCGCCGCCAGGCGCACGGGCTCGAAGCTGAACCGCCCCGCGTCGGGACGGCTGCCCTGCACCCGGTCCGGCGCGCCCTGTCCGGCCAGCGCGCTGTCGACCGACAGCGTGATCCCCTCGCCCGCCTCCTCGAGCAACGCCTGGACGATGTGGCGCTTGACGACGATGTCACCGAACGCGATCAGTGTGCCGGGAACCAGCGCCGCCTCGGCCAGCGCCAGCGAGTAAGCCTCGCCGGTCGTCGCGAACTCGGCGTTGTCCACGAAGCGGGCGGCGGGCACATCCACCGCGTCCGCGCGGTACCCGCGCACGACGGTGACGGCTCGGCAGCCGAAGTGGCCGAGGTCGTCGAGCAGCCGGGCCAGGATCGGCCGGCCCTGCACCTTGAGCATGGCCTTGGGCACCGCGGCGGTGAGCCCGCCGAAGTCGTCGCCAGCCCCGGCCGCCAGCACGATGGCCGAGAGCGCGTCCCCCCGGGTCGCCGGCAGATAGCGCCGCTCGGCCTCCTCCAGCTCCTCGTCGCCCTGCAGCCGGAAGACCTCCGGCAGCGGCGCCACCTGCGGCTCCACGTTCAGGAGCGTTTCTTCCTCCCGGAGTCGCCGGGCCGTGGCCTGCATGGCACCGACGGCCGCGCGCAGCAGGTGGTTCGCCCACACGACGGCGCTCACACCACGGGCACGGAACTCGGCGGTGGGCGTGCGCCAGTACTTGGTCGGCACGAGCACCACCGGCGCGCGGTTCGCCCATTCGTCCAGGAACGCGAAGATCTCGGCCGCGCTCGACTGGCGGCTGTGGATGAGGATCGCGTCGGCGCCGGCCAGCTGATAGGCCTCGGCGCGGCGGATGGCCTCGGCCAGGCCCCACCCGGCGATCAGCGCCTCCACGCGCGCGACCAGCACGAAGTCGGGGTCGGTCTGGCTGTCCTTGCCCGCCTTGATCTTGCCGCAGAACTCCCCGACGTCGGCCAGCGGCTGCTGCTCGGAGCGCAGGAACGAGTTGGTCTTGGGAAACAGCTTGTCCTCGATCGTGACGCCCGCGGCGCCGACCTGCTCCAGCTTGCGGACCAGCCGCCGCATGTTGTTGAAGTTGCCGTACCCGGTGTCGCCGTCGATCAGGATCGGCGTCGCGCCGGCGGCGTCGGCCATGAACCCGACGTGGTCGACCACCTGCGACCACGACAGCTCGTTGTTGTCCCGGACGCCGAACGAGGCCGATATCGTGAGGCCGCTCGCCCACACGCCCTCGAAGCCCGCCTCCGCCGCGATGCGGGCGGACACGCCGTCGTGGGCCTCCATGAGGAAGGCGGTCCCAGGGCGGGTCACCAGTCCACGCAGCACGCTCGTGCGTCGCACGTCAGCCTCCCAAAACGGCCGCCCGGAAACGGTCCCGGAGCGCCGCCGGTGCGTAGGGAAGACGCGGCACATCCGCCTCCTCGGCCGTGACCTTGACGAGCACGAAATGCGGGCCGTCGCTGGCCAGCGCGCCGCCGAGAGCGGCGTCCAGCGTCCACGGCTCGCTCACCGCCGTGGCGCTGGCGAACCCGGCGGCCGCCGCCAGACGGTCGAGCCGGACACCGCGCGAGAGCGAGGCCTGGTTGCCCGTCGAGCCGTAGACCTCGTTGTCGAACACGAGGTGCAGGAGGTTGGCGGGGCGCTGGGCGGCGATCATGGCCAGGATCCCCAGGTTCATCAGGAGATTGCCGTCCCCGTCGAAGACGACGACGCGACGGGTCGGCTGGGCCAGCGCCAAACCGAGCGCGATCGCCGGCGCCAGCCCCATGGAGCCGATCATGTAGAAGCTCTGCGGCCGGTCGGCCAGCGAGAAACTCTCACGGCAGATGTAGCCGTTGGCGTGCGTGATCGGCGCGTCCCCGGCCGCCTTGAGGGCGATCCCCAGCGCGGTGAGCCGCGACATCGTCGGGGGGGCGAGCGCTCCCGCCGCCACCGGAGGCGGAGCGATCGGCGCGGCCGGCGTCGCGCGCGCCGCCGGCGCGGCCGGCCCGACACCACCGGTCTCGACGACCCGGGGCGGGACGAGCAGCGCCACCGGCGCCAGGCGCGCCTCCATCGCGGCGGCGGCCCAGGCCAGGTCGGCGTCGATCGAGTCGGCGGCCAGCACGCGGTGCGGGACGCCGAGCAGCTCGAGCAGCCGCGGGGTGATCTCGCCCGTCAGGATGTGCTCGGGCGCATCCTTGCCGCCGAAGCCCCGCCACGTCACCACCAGCAGCGCCGGCAGGCCGTACATGAGCGAGAGCGAGGCCAGGGCGTTGAGGCTGGTGCCGAGCCCGGAGTTCTGCATCAGCACCGCCGGCCGCCGGCCGCCGAACCAGGCGCCCGCCGCGACCCCGACCGCGGCGTCCTCGCGCACGGCTGCCACGTAGGGCGCGCGGGAGCCCCCCTCGAGCACGGCGATGAGATCCTCGATCAACGAGCAGGGCACGCCGGTGAAGAAGTCGAAGCCGTGGCGCTCGAGACCGGCGGCGAACTCGCGGCCGGAGATCACTGCGGCCCGCTCAGGGCGCGACGATCCGGCCGCCGCCCATCGTCCGCAAGAAATCGCCGAGGGAGGCGAAGCGCATGAACGGGTTCTGCCGCTTCTCGGCGCCGATGGTGGACGACGGGCCGCCGTAGTTGTGGCCCGGAAACAGCAGCGTGTCGTCGGGCAACGCTCCCAGCCGCTGGGTGAGCGAGTAGTACATCTCGCTCGGGTCGCTGCCCGGCAGGTCCGTGCGGCCGCAGGAGCCGATGAACAGCGTGTCGCCGGAGATGAGCCGGCCGTCGACGAGGAAGCACTGCGAGCCCGGCGTGTGACCGGGTGTGTGCAGGAATGTCAGCTTCAGGCCTCCGACGTCGAGCGTGTCGTGGTTGTCCACCTTCACCAGATCCGAGCCGAGGCCCGGCAGGAACTCCCGCTCGGCCTTGTGCACGTACACCTTGGCGGGCACGCGGGCCAGCAGCTCCTCCACGCCCGCGATCCGGCCCGGCATACCCCACGAGGCGAGGCTGCCGCCGACGTGGTCCTGATGGGTGTGGGTGACGAGCGCCCCGGCGATCGTCATGTCGTCGGCGGCGGCGGTGTCGACGATGGCGTCGATCTCCCAGGCTGGGTCGACGACGACGCACCGGCGCGCCACCGGATCGCCCACCAGGTAGACGAAGTTCTGCATCGGTCCCAGCTCGAGCTGCTTGAGGTAGATACCGCCGGCCATCGGGCTCCGCCCTCCGAGGGTCTCCATCCTACCGCACCCGGCCACGCGGGGGCCCTTCGGGCCCCACGCGGTCATTCCAGCGCCAGGAAGGCGTAGCCGACGGCGCGGATCTCTTCGTCGACGGCGGGACGGGCGCGGCGGTCGCCCCGGCGGCGCTCGGGGTTGCTGTCGGTCGCGGCGCTGCGGCGCTCGCCCGTTCGGCGGTCCCAGATGACCTCGACGCTCTCGGCGTCGGCGAACGTCTGGCTGAGGTACCGGTACAGGTCCGGCCGCTCCCGGCTCACGATGAAGAGTTCCCGCCCCATGGGCGGGAGATGTTATCAGCTTTTGAAGTCGTCGGGGACTTTAGGTGCAGGGCCGAGCGCCCGGTCCTCCACGCTGTAGACGGTCGGCTGGGTCTTGGTCCGGATATAGGCGAGGTCGCCCTCCCGCTTGCCCACCTGCACGGTGGCGATTTCTCCGCCGTCACCGCGGAACAGTCCGATCTCCAGCGTGGGCGCGTCCAGCCCCCAGCGCGCGGGCTCCACCCCCTGCGGCGCGACGATGTCCTTCCAGCGCAACGCGCGCAACGTGTAGAGCAGGTCGTCGACCTTCTGGCCGCTGGCGCCGCCCTTCGTCGGCTCGAGCATGCGCCACTCGGTGTCGCCCTTGCGCTCGAGCACCGCGGTCTGGCCCCCGGCCTGCACGCGGACGCGCTTGACGTCCCTGGGCTCGAGCGCGGCCAGCAGCCGCCGGTCGCGCAGGTCGTTGAGCGAGCGGCCGATGTCGGTGAGCGCCTTGCCCTCCACCAGGGTGACGGGACCCTTGTCGGCCACCGCCGCATAGGCGCTGGGAGCCCCGCCCCGCATCTCGCGTGAGGCGGCCAGCAGCACGGTCGTCCGGGCGCCGCCCTGATCGATCAGCGCCAGGCGCACCTCGGGCTTGGGGAGGTACCGGGGGATCCCGGCCGCGTCGTCGCTGAGGAACCCCTGCGCGCGAAGCCCTTGCAGCCGGGTGAGCACCGCGCCCACCTCGACCTGGTCGGCCGGCAGCAGCTCGGGCGCGACGATCTTCCACTCGTCCTTCTCGCGGGCCAGCACGACCAGGCCCCTGGGGCTTTCGACCTCGAGGCGGGCGAGCTTGTCGCGCTCGACCTCCACCAGGACCTTGTTGCGCAGCACGCCCACGTTCTTGGGGACCTGCTTCCAGACCTCCTCGGGCAGGATCAGCACGCTCGTCTCGTCCGGCCGCATCGCGTAGACGCCCTTCTTGTCGGCGTCGACGCGGCCGAGCAGCAGCGTGCGGCTCACCCGGTCCTTGTCGCGGCCGGTGTGGATCGTGAGGCGGACGGGCCGCTCGAGGCCGTAGGCCTGGCGCGAGGGTGGGACCTCGGCCACGAAGTCGCTCACCTTCTGCGCGGCGAGCTTGTCGAGGAACTCGCGAACGGTCTCGTTGTCGGCCCGCATGGCGACGGGTCGGGTGATCTGCCAGGCGCCCGCACCGCCCTGCACGGCGAGCGTCGTCTCCGGCAGGACGACCTCGAAGCCGGTGACGGCCTTGGCGTCGAAGTCCAGGATCGTGCGGTCGCGGAAGTCGGCGACGGCCCGGCTGGCGTCGCGGAGCACGCTCTCACCCAGGACGAACACGGCCGGCTTGTCCCGCTCGCGGGCGTAGACCCACACGCCGGTCGGGTTCCGGCCGCCCAGCTGAAGGCCGAGCGTCTTGCCGTCGGTGAGCGTGAGGGTCACCTCGGCGGCCGGCTTGTCGAGGCCGAAGTCGGCCGGGGAGGCAGGATTGGGATCGATCTCCCGATCGATCCGGGCGGTGAGGATCGTGGCGAGCACCTCGTCCACCGCGGTGCGGCTGCCGCGGGCCTTGACGGGCGCCAGCACGTGCCATGCCTCGCCCTCGCGCTGCAGGCGCACCGTCTCGCCCCCGCGCTTGAGCTCGATGCCGGTCACGTCCTTGGTGTCGGCGCCGAAGACGCGGCCCTTGCGGGCGGCGGCCTCCTCCCGGGAGGGCCCCCAGCGCACCTCGTAGACGTAATAGAAGCCGCCCACGAGAACGAGCAGGAGGGCGAGGACCGCGGTCGTCTGCCAGCGCATCGTGCCCGCCGGCTACTTCGCGGCGCGGCGGCGCCCGACGGCGACGATCCCGCCCGCGAGCGCCAGCCCGGGCAGGATGACCACGGGCAGCCAGAACACCAGCTGGGCCTGCTGCGAGGTGAGAAAGACCGGGGTCTGCCGGGTGTCCCGTGGCCGGATGGAGATCTGGTCCTCCTCCTCGGCCAGCCAGGACACCGTGTTGAGGAAGAAGTCGCGGTTGCCCTGCACGTTGAGGAACTGGTTGGCGGCCAGGTTCGAGGTTCCATAGAGGACGAGGCGCGCCTTGTCCTTGGTGGCGACGGCGGCGAGCGTCAGCGGCCCCTTCGGATCTTGGGGGTCGGGCTTGGCCTGCCCCTGCTCGAGCGCTTGGCGGTCCGTCTCGCCCCAGGAGTCGGGGGTCGTGCGCGCCAGCGGCTGGACCGTCACTCCCGCCGGGGGCGTCTTGGCCGTGCCGATGCTGCGCGTGAGCGGGAACAGCGTCGTGATGCCCGCCATGTCGCGCGTGATCGGGTGCGGCTCGTACTGCTGCACGATCGGCACCTGGGGGCCGATGCCGAACACCTGGCCGATCGGGTTCAGCTCGATGACGAGGTCGTCGTCGAGCGTGAGGCCCCAGCGGCCCAGCAGCTTGCGCAGCGCCTCCGGCTGGCTGCGCTCGGGGAACGGCGGATTGAGCATCGCCAGCAGCTTGCCGCCCCGGCCGAGGTAGGCGTCCAGCGCGTCGATCTCCGGCCCGAAGAAGTCGGTGCGGGGACCGGGCACGATCAGCACGGCGGCGTCGTCCGGCACCTTGCCCTGGCGGGCCAGCGCCAGCGGCTTGACCTCGTAGTTCGCCTTCTCGAGGGCGCCCTTGGCCTCGGTGAAGCCGGGCCGGTCGCTGTTGCCGAGCTCGGCCTCGCCGTGCCCCTGGACGACGTAGACGACCCGCTTGCCCTCGCGCATCACCTTGACGAGGGCGTTCGTGAGCTTCTCCTCCTGGTCGGCGTCCTGCACCTTCTCGGTGCGCCCCTTGGCCTCCAGCACGGTGGTGCCGTACGCCTCCACGCCGAGGGCCCGGGCCAGCGCGGGGTCGCGGTCGGGATCAACCGATTTCCAGGCGAACTTGTCGCCGGCGTAGCGCGCGTACTGCTTGAAGAGATCCTCGGCCACCCGCTTCCCCGGCTGGTCGCTGCGGTAGAAGGCCACGGCGTTGACCTTCGTGGTGAGGCCCTTGAGCATCTGAATCGTCTGCGGTGACAGGCTGTGACGCCGGTTTTCGGTGAGGTCGAGACGCGCGTTGTGCCGGTAGGACAGCGCCTCCACGACCCCGATGACGCCGATCACGAGCAGGACCGCCACCAGGCTGTTGAGGCCGTAGCGCACGCTGCGCGCGCCGAGGGTCGCCCGCGGATCGCGCCACTGCGGCAGGAACGACAGCAGAACGAGGGCCACGCCGGCGATGACGAGCGGCCACCAGAACCGGTTCCACTGGGCGCCGATCACCGCCCAGTTGAAGCGGGCGCCCAGCCCCTGCACGACCGCCGCCGCCAAAAGAAGCAGCCCGAGCCAGAACGCGCCCTCGGCCAGCCGGCGGGGCATCAGCCGCTCCACCGGCGCGCTTCCAGCGAGCGCAGGGCCAGGAACAGCGCCAGGACCGTGAAGTTCACGTAGTAGATGATGTCCTTGGTGTCGAGCACGCCCTTGGCGAAGGTGTCGTTGTGGTCGAGGATCGACAGGTGGGTGAGCACCGCGCCGAGCGGGCCGCCCGCGAACTCGGCCGTCCAGCCGATGATCCAGAACATCAGCAGGACGCCGAACGTGACGATCGCCGCCACCACCTGGTTCTCGGTGAGCGATGAGGCGAACAGGCCCACCGCCAGGAACATGGCGCCCATCAGGAGCAGGCCGAGGTACCCGGTGAGCAGCGGCCCCCATTCCACCCGGGCGAAGCTGACGAGCATGGCCGGGTACGCGAGCGTGCCGGCCACCATCACGCCGTACATCGTCAGGGCCGCCAGGTACTTGCCGGCGAGGACGGCGCCGTCCCGCACCGGGTAGGTGAGCAGCAGCTCGATGGTGCCCGAGCGCCGCTCCTCGGCGAACAGTCGCATCGTCACCAGCGGCATCAGCAGGAGCAGGATGACGCTGACGTTGGCGAAGAGCGGCCGCAGGACGGCGTCGGTCACG
The DNA here is from genome assembly GCA_035762565.1 of Candidatus Methylomirabilota bacterium. Lineage (GTDB taxonomy): Bacteria > Methylomirabilota > Methylomirabilia > Rokubacteriales > CSP1-6 > AR5. The sequence continues at coordinate 64,532 of DASTOJ010000305.1, forward strand.
TTGAGGTCGCGCCCCATCTGGGGGTTCATCGCCGCCTGCATCGAGGCCCGGGTGAAGAACGAGAAGATCGAGAAGAAGAAGTAGCCGGCGATGAGCAGGAAGATGGTGAGGATGACGTAGGCCACCGGCGAGGTGAAGTACAGCCGGAGCTCCTTCTTGTAGATCGGCCAGATTCTCACCGCGCCGCCTCCTCCACGCCCGCCTCCCGGGCGCTCGCCGCCGGCGCCGCCCCCTCGCTCTCCTCGCCCGCCACGATCCGGATGAAAACTTCCTCCAGTGTCATGCCCACCTGGCGCAGCTCGAGCAGGCGCCACTTCTGCTGGGCGGCCAGCTGGAAGATCTCCCCCCGCACGTCACGGCCGCGCGCCGATTCCACCACGAAGCGGCCGGCCCCGTCGGTCAGCGTCAGCCCCTCCACCCGCACCACGCCCGGGATGCCCTGCATGCTCTCGCGCACCACGGCCGGCGGCGCCACGATCTCGACCTCGACCCGCGCGGTCGGGAAGAACTGCTCGACCAGCCGGTCGATCGGCCCCTGGGCCACGATGCCCCCGCGGTTGATGATCACCACGCCGCTGCACAGCATCGACACCTCGGGCAGGATGTGCGTGGACAGGATCACCGTGTGCTCGCCGCCCAACGACTTGATCAGGCTCCTGATCTCGGCGATCTGCCGGGGGTCGAGCCCGATCGTCGGCTCGTCGAGGATCAGCACGTGGGGATCGCTGACGATGGCCTGGGCCAGCCCCACCCGCTGCCGGTACCCCTTGGAGAGGTTGCGGATGAGCCGGTTCTGCACGTCGGCGATGAGGCAGCGGTCCATCACCTCGGCCACGCGCTTCTTGCGGGCCGAGCGCGGCACGCCCTTGACCTCGGCGACGAAGTCCAGATACGGCGCCACTCGCATGTCGCCGTAGAGGGGTACGCTCTCGGGCAGGTAACCGATCCGCCGGCGGACTTCCATCGACTCGCGGAAGACGTCGAAGCCGGCCACCCGCGCCGTGCCGCCCGAGGCCGGCATGAAGCAGGCGAGGATGCGCATGGTCGTCGACTTGCCGGCGCCGTTGGGGCCGAGGAAGCCCACGATCTCGCCGGGCGCGACGTTGAACGTGACGTCGCGTATGGCGGTGACGGGACCGTAGTTCTTCGTCAGGTTCTGGACTTCGATCATATCCGGCCGAACCGAGGGCTGATTATACCCTCACGGGCCGGCCGTCACCACCGGCATGATCGCGACGAGCCAGGCGGGCACCGCGATCATCTTGCTCGTGGCCGGGTCCCAGCACGCGTGCAGCGTGGTGCCGGTCGCGACGGCTTGGCCGGCCTCGTTGACGATCTCGTAGGCGAAGCGGAAGCTGGCCCGCTTGCGCTCGCTGACCCAGCAGTGCACGTCGAGGAGGTCGTCGAGGCGGGCCGGCCGCACGTACCGCACGGTCGCCTCCACCACCGGCAGGTGAACCTTCTGGTCCACCTCCGAGATCGGCACCCCCTGCTGCCGCAGGAACTCCACCCGCCCCACCTCGAAGTAGGTCAGGTAGTTGCCGTAGTAGACGACCTTCATGCAGTCGGTTTCCTGGTACCGCACGCGGATCTTCGCCGACGCGATCACGGTCTAGAGGTACTGGCCGTAACGGATCTTCTCGACGACGCCGCGCACGCGCTTGTAGGCGTCGATCGAGATGAGGAGGTCCTCGGTCGAGACGGGCCCGGGCTCGGCGCCCTCGGCGGCCCGGTGGACCTTGGTCTCCAGGGCGCGGCGGATGATCTCCGAGATGTCGGCCCCGCTCATGCCACCCATCACCGGCAGCACCTTGCGATAGTCGATCGACTCGAACAGCGGCCGGCCGGCGTGGCGCTCGGTGCGCGCCTTGATCAGCTCGAGGATCTCGCGCTGGGCGTCGGCGTCCGGCAGTGGCACCTCCACCAGGTGATCGAGCCGGCCGGGCGCGACCAGCTCGGCGTCGACCGCGTCCGTGCGGCTGGTGGCGCCGACCACGAGGACGCGGCCGTTGGGCTGGAGCGCGTCCAGCTTCTCGCACAGCGCGGCGACCAGGCGGGCGCTGGCCTCGCGGGCGGCGGGCGGCGGCAGCAGGTGCTCGAGCGACAGGGCCTCGGCCTCGTCGAGGAAGAGCACCGCCCGGCCCTCGCTGCCGGCGATCCTGAGGATCTCCTGCAGCAGCTCGCCTGTGTTCGCGCCGAACTTCGAGGTCAGGTTGAGCAGCTTGACGTGAAAGAAGATCGCTCCGGCCGCCGTGGCCAGGGCCTTGGCCAGCTTGGACTTGCCGGTGCCGGGCGCGCCGTACAGGAGGATGCCCTTGGGCGGCGGGATGCCCCAGCGCGCGTACGACTCCGCGTGGGTGAGGGCCAGCGCGAACCCGCGCAGCAGGATCTTGGCCTGGCCGAGCCCGCCGACTTCCTCGAACGACGCGCTGGGGTGGATGTCGGTCTCCACTCGCCCGGTGAGGTCACCGAACTTCTCGCCGAGCTTGGCGAAGACGTCCTCCAGCCGGCGCTGCAGCGCCCACTGGAGGTCGTCGGCGGGCAGGCGCGACATATCAAATGTGGGGGCGGCGGGAGGGCGGGAGATCGAGGCCGCCCTTGTCGAAGACCCGGTCCTCGACGAGGACGGGGGCCTTCGCGCGGATCGCCAGCGCGATGGCGTCGGAGGGGCGCGAGTCCAGCGTCAGATCCCCGCCACCGCCGCCGCTGAGGTGCACGGTCGCGTAGTAGATGTCGTTGCGCAGGTCGGTGATCACGACGCGCGTCAGCGACACCTTGAGCCGCCCGAAGAGCGTGAGGAACAGGTCGTGGGTCAGGGGCCGCGGCGGGGTGACGCCCTGCAGGGGCACCGCGATCCCGGTCGCCTCGGCGGGCCCGATCGTCATCGCGAGCCGCCGGCCGTCACGCTTGCCCTGCAGCACGACCGTAGGCGTCTGAGTCCGTGGGTCGAGCATGACCGCCACCACCTCGACCTCCTGCGGTCCGTCCAGCCGCGGGGGAACCTCGGCCCCGCGGCCGGGGGCGAGGTCGGCACGGCCGGGCGCTCCCGCCAACGCCAGCGTTACCAGCGCAACCGCTCCGAGCCGGGCCCTGGACGTCATCGCGTTACCCCCTTGGGAGGCCTCTCACCGCGGCCAGTATACTGCCCGACCATGGCCCGGGGCCGGCCGCGGGGTTTCAGCGGGTCGCGGGCGGCAGTCGAAGCGAGACCAGGCTGCCGAGCAGCAGCAACGCGGTGAGCGCCGCCCACATGGAGCCGTAGCCAAGCGCGTTGGCGACCCAGCCGAACGTGAAGGCGCCAGCCGTCTGCCCGACCAGGAACATCGCGCTGAAGATGCCGACGACCGCGGCGCGGCGCTCGGCCGGGGTGGCGTCGGTCACGAGGGCGGCCAGGCCGGGATAGAGGAAGCCGTGGGCGGAGCCCGACATGAGACCCGCGGCGAACAGTCCCGGCAGCACCGGGGTGGCGCTCGAGCGCGTGACCAGCCCGCCGAGCAGGGCCAGGAGCCCGGTGCCCGCGGCCTGCACGAACATCGACGGCACGATCACGGCCCGCCGGCCACGGGTGTCGATCAGGCGGCCGCCGGCGACCCGGACGGCGATCGCCGACAGCGAGTACGCCGTGTAGAAGAGCGACAGCGTGGTGACCCCGAGGTCCTCGGCGAACGTCGGCAGGAAGGCGAAGACGGTACCCGAGCCGAGGCCGAAGAACATCGCCACCACCATGTGGCGATGCAGCACGTCCTCCAGGGCGGCCCGCACCGCGCCGGGCGCGAGCCTCGCCGGCAGCCCGCCCGGGCGCGGCGTCTCCGGCAGGGGCCACACCAGGGCCGCGGGCACCAGCGACAGCGCCGCCGACAGCACGAACAGCGCGCGGAAGCCGGCGGTGCGGATGATCCACTCGCCGATCAGCGGCGCGACCGCGGTGGACACGAAGCCGGAGATCCCGTAGATGCCGAGTGCCCAGCCGCGTTCCGCGGGCGGGATGATGTCCACGACGTAGGAGAAGCTCGCCACGAAGAACAGGGAGAAGCCGATTCCCTGCAGCCCGCGCACGAGCGCCAGCAGGGGGACGCCCCCGGGCGCCACCGCCAGGAGCGCCGCCATCAGATTGAGCCCGATGCCGAGCAGCATGAACGGGCGGCGGCCGATGACGTCCACCCAGGGACCGATCAACGGCTGGCACAGGATGCCGACGCCACTGTAGATCCCCATCACCAGCCCGATCTCGATCTCGGTGCCGCCCAGCTGCTGGATGTGGAGCGGCAGCAGCACGAAGCCGTTGAGGCTCAGGAAGAAGAAGAAGTTGGTGACGGTCGCCCGGACGAACGGCGTGGGCGCTAGAATGGACGCCACTGCGCATGATTATCGCATGTTGACGATCGACCTCCTGCGCCGCGCCCTCGGGGGCCGCGGCGAGGATCGCGCGCTGACCCTCGACCCCGCGTTCCAGGGGCTGCCGGAGACGGCGCATGGCGGCAGCGTCCTGGCGGCGTTCGACGCCGTGTCCGGGCGCCACGGCCCGCGCGAGCTCCACGGCCACTATCTCAAGCGCGTGCCGCTCGGCGTTCCGCTCCGCCTGCGCGTGCGCGTGCGCGAGGCGGGCGGCGCCTGCGAGCTCGAGCTGTCGCACGACGACGGCATCCTCGTCACCGGCCGCGTCGCCGGGGCGGGCGTCGCCGAGGCGCCCGCGGCCGGCGGCGGCCCGCCGCCGCCCGCCGGGGCGCCGGCGCTGCCGGTGTCACGCGCATGCTTCGCGTGCGGCGTCGACAATCCGCTCGGGCTCGGCGTGCGGCTGCGCGCCGACGACGTCGCCGTGGGGGGCACGTGGACGCCACGCCCGGGCTTTCGCCAGGCCGACGGGACCCTGGCGGCGGTGGCGGTCACGGCGTTGCTCGACGAGACGGCGTTCTGGCTCGGCGCGCTGGCGACCGGGGAGTCGGGGATGACCACGCAGCTTCGCGTGACGCTGTACGGCGCGGCGCCGGCCGACGGCACGATCACGGTGGCCGGCGCGCGCGGTTCGGCCCGGCCGCGCGCCGATGCGCGGTACTGGGACACCGAGGTCACCGCCCGTGACGGCGCCGGCCGGCTCCTCGCCGGCGCCACGATCACCTTCGTGGCGATCCGGGGCGCGGCCCGCCGGCTGGTCACGGGCATGCTGGCGGTCAACGCCCCGGACGTCGTGCGCCGCGTCTTTCCCGCCTACGCGCCCCCCGCGTGACTCAGCAGGGTCTGGAGGCCCCGGCGTCAGCGCGCCGAGCCCGCCAGTGTCGAGGCTGCATCGACCAGTGTCCGCCTGACATCGGGCACGACACGACCGCGCCGCCCGCCCCGCGAGGTACCTGTCGTTGCATCATTCCCACCCTGGCCCCCGTCTTGCTCAGCGCGTGCGACACGACGTCGCGCACTGCGGCGAGGAGGCCAGGATGACCGAGCTGATGGATCTCACGCTCGCGCGGCGGGTGGACCGCCTGGAGCGCGCCCACCGCCGGTGGCGTCGTCTGGCGATGGTTTCGGCCGTCGGCCTGGTGGCGGTCGGGCTCATGGGCCAGAAGCCGGCGCCGCGGATCGTCGAAGCCGAGCGCTTCATCCTCCGCGACGCAGCCGGTCGCGCACGGGCCGAACTGGTGGTGGACGGCGAGCAGTCGGTGGCGCTGCGCTTCAAGGATGCCGACAGCATGCCGCGCCTGTCCGTCGGCACCGAGAACGGCGCCGCCGTCGTGGTGCTCAACGAGCAGGGCGGCCGCGTCCGGGCAGGTCTGGTCACGCTGCCGCACGGCGCCCCCGCCCTCACCTTCTACGACAGCAACGGCAAGAACCGCGCGGAGCTCGCCCTCACCCGGGAAGGCGCCCCCGCCCTCACCATCACCGACCGCGACGGCTTCCTCGCCTGGAAAACCCCCGAGCCCCCCGGCCTCACCGGCCGCTAGCCTCCGTGACACTCCTCGATCACCCGTTAGCCGCGCTGGACCACGTTCAGCGCTGAGCCGGCCCTGAACCAGTCGAGCTGAGAGGCGCCGAACGAGTGGGAGAGCAACAGGGTCTCGGTCGTGCCGTCGGCGTGTGTGACCACGCAGCGCACGGGCAGGCCGGGCGCGATCGCCGCGAGACCCACCAGGCTCAGACGGTCGTCCTCGCGGATGCGGTCGTAGTCAGCCGGGACCCGGAACGTCAGCGCGAGCAGGCCCTGTTTCTTGAGATTCGACTCGTGAATGCGCGCGAAGCTTCGGGCGATGACGGCGGCGCCGCCGAGCAGCCTCGGTGACAGCGCCGCGTGCTCGCGACTGCTGCCCTCGCCGTAGTTGTGGTCCCCCACGACGACCCACCTGATTCCCTTCGCCCTGTAGTCCCGCGCGATCGCGGCGATGGACTGCCCGGTCTGCCCGGTGAGGACGTTACGGCCCTTGCCGGTCTCGCCGGTCCAGGCGTTGGTGGCGCCCATGAACATGTTGTCGCTGAACCGGTCCAGGTGGCCCCGGAAGCGGAGCCAGGAGCCGGCCGGGGAGATGTGGTCGGTCGTGGTCTTGCCCTTGGTCTTCATCAGCACCGGCATGTCGAGGAAGTCGTGGCCGTCCCAGGCCGGCCACGGCTGCATCACCTGGAGCCGCTGGCTGCCGTCGCGCACCTGCAGCTCGACGCCGCGGCCGTCGGGGGGCGGGGCGACGTAGGCCGAGTGGCCGCGCGCGAAGTCCCGGGCGGGCACCTCGGGCGCCGTCCCGGGCGGCCGCAGCTTGAAGGGCCGGCCGTCGGCGCCCGTGAGCTGGTCGGTGAGCGGGTTGAACGACAGCCGGCCGGCCAGCGCGAACGCGGTGACGATCTCGGGGCTGGCGATGAAGTTCATCGTCGTCGGCTGGCCGTCGTTGCGGCTCGGAAAGTTCCGGTTGTACGAGGTCACGATCGTGTTGACGACCCCGACCTCCTTGTCCCGCCGCCACTGGCCGATGCACGGCCCGCACGCGTTGGCCAGGACCACCGCGTCGACATCCTTGAGCGACTGCATCTGGCCGTCGCGCTCGATGGTGGCCCGCACGGTCTCCGAGCCCGGGGTGACCAGCAGCGAGACCGCCGCCTTGAGGCCGTGGGCCCTGGCCTGCTCGGCCACGTCGGCGGCGCGGCTCATGTCCTCGTAGGAGGAGTTGGTGCAGCTGCCGATCAGCGTGGCCGAGATGTCGTCGCGGAACGCGTTGCCGGCGTCCTTCACCTCGGCGGCGAGCCGGCTGATCGGGCGCGCGCGGTCCGGGGTGTGGGGGCCGACGACGTGGGGCTCCAGGCCCGAGAGGTCGAGCCGCACGACGCGGTCGTAGTACTTCTCGGGATCCCGCTCGACCTCCTCGTCGGGCGCCAGCATCGACAGGTGCTGCTGAGCGGGCGGCACCAGCGCGCCCCGGCCCGTCGCCCGCAGGTAGGCGAACATCTTGTCGTCGGCCGGGAACATCGACGTGGTGGCGCCCAGCTCGGCGCCCATGTTGGTGATCGTGGCCTTGCCCGTTGCGCTGAGGGTCCGGGCCCCGGGCCCGATGTACTCGACGATCGCGTTCGTGCCGCCGGACACGGTGAGCTGGCCGGCCACGTACAGGATCACGTCCTTGGGCGCCGTCCACCCGCCCAGCTTGCCGGTGAGATACACGGCGATGTGCCGCGGGTAGAGCACTTCCCAGGGCAGCCCCGCCATCACCTCGACCGCGTCGGCGCCGCCGACGCCGACCGCACACGCGCCCAGGCCGCCGGCGTTGGGCGTGTGCGAGTCGGTGCCGATGATCAGCTCGCCCGGGAACGCGTACTGCTCGAGCACCACCTGATGGATGATCCCCGCCCCCGGCCCCCAGAAGCCGGCGCCGTAGCGGGCGGCCGCCGAGCGCAGGAAGTCGTAGACCTCCTGGTTCTCGGCCAGCGACTCGCGCAGATCGGCCGCGCCCTCGACGCGCGCCTGGATGAGGTGGTCGCAATGGATCGTGGTCGGCACCGCCACGACGTCGCGCCCGGTTTGCCGGAACTGCAGCATCGCCGTCTGGCCGAGCACGTCCTGGAGGACGACGCGGTCGGGGCGCAGCAGCAGGTAGCTCTCCCCCGGCGTCATCGCCTGGTGCTCGGGATCGTGGAGATGGCCGAGCAGGACCTTGTCGGCCAGGGTCAGCGGCCGGCCGAGCCGCCGGCGGACGATCTCGAGGTTGCGCGCCATGGTCCGGTAGACCGCGGCGGCCATGTCGGCGGTGGATTCGATCACCATGCTGGAGCCTCCGGGGTCCGGGTCAACGTAGGGTTCGGAAAAACGCGCGGATGTCGGCGGCCAGCGCCTCCGGCTCCTCCAGCGCGGCGAAGTGGCCGCCGGCCGGCATGGCCGTCCAGCGTCGGACGTCGTAGACGCGCTCGGCCCACGCCCGCGGCGGGTGCAGGATCTCGCGCGGGAACGAGGCGTAGGCGGTCGGGACTCGCACGGGCCGTTGCTCGGAAATTGGCCAGCGGCCGTGCGCGCGCGCGTAGTACGGCCAGAACGACGAACCGACGGCGCCGGTGACCCAGTAGAGCATGACGTTGGTCAGCAGCACGTCCTTGGAGAAGCGGCGCTCGACGTCGCCGCCGCAGTCGCTCCACGCGCGGAACTTCTCCACGATCCAGGCCGCCAGCCCCACGGGCGAGTCGGTGAGCCCGTAGGCCAGGGTCTGCGGCCTGGTCCCCTGGATCTGCATGTAGCCGGTCTCTTCGCGCATCCAGTGGGCCAGCTCGTCGAGGTAGGCCTTCTCCTCAGCGGTCGGCGCCGCCGGTGGCGTCTGGTCGCGGCGCACCGCGAGCAGGTTCACGTGGATGCCGGCCAGCCGCTCCGGATAGGCCGCGCCCAGGCACGCGGTGATGAAGGCTCCCCAGTCGCCGCCCTGGGCGGCGAAGCGCCGGTAGCCGAGGACGTCGGTCATCAGCGAGGCGAAGAGGTCGGCCATCTCGACCACGCCGAAGCGTGGCTGGCCCGGCGAAAACGACAGCGTGTAGCCCGGCAGTGACGGCGCCACGACCGTGAAGGCGTCGGCCGGATCGCCGCCGAACCGCGCGGGATCGGTCAGCAGCGGAATGAGACCCTCGAACTCGACGACCGAGCCCGGCCAGCCGTGCGAGAGCACCAGCGGCAGCGGCGCCGGGCCCACGCCCGGCTCGTGGATGAAGTGCAGGTCGATGCCGCCGAGCGGCACGGTGAACTGCCGCCAGCGGTTGAGCCGCGCCTCGTGCGCGCGCCAGTCGTACTTCTCCAGCCAGTAGGCGACCAGCTCCTTCATGTACGCCAGGCTCGTGCCGTGACTCCAGCCGGCGCCCGGCGCCTCGTCGGGCCAGCGCACGCGGGCCAGCCGGGCGCGCAGGTCGGCGAGGACCTCGTCGGGAACGTGGAGCGCGAATGGACGCGGCGTCATGCCGGCTTCTCCTCGTCGAGCCAGGTCTGCCAGTCGGCCGGAGCGTAGCCGAGCGTCACCTTGCCGCCGTTGCGCACGAGCGGGGTGCGCAACAGGCGCGGGTCGGTCACCGCGCGGTCGAGCAGGCGCTGCGGCGAGTCGCCCGAGACGCGTAGCCCCAGCTCCTTGAACCGAGCGCCGGCGCGGTCGATCAGCGCGGCGGGGCCGAAGCGCTCGGCGAACCGCCGCAGCTCGCCCTTCGCTGCCGGCCGCTCGTCCAGGTCCACGAAGTGCACGGGGATGCGCCGCTCGGCGAAGAAACGCTGCGCCTTGCGCGACTCCTGGCAGTTCTTGAACCCGAAGATCTGCACGTTCATCCGCCCGCGCCCGCCCGGGCGAGCGCGGCCTTGACCCGCAGGGCCTCGAGCGCCGCGGGCGGCACCCGCGGCGACCCAGGCGGGTTGGCGCGCCCGCCCCGGGGGCCGTGGTAGTCGGACCCCCCGGTCGGCACGAGATCGTGCGCCCGGCAGAGCGCCAGGTAGGCGGCGGTCTGGGACGGCGAGTGCTCGGGGTAGTACGTCTCCAGCCCCAGCAACCCGGCGGCGACGAGGTCCGGAACCATCCCGTCCCGATCGGCGAGCCCCGGGTGAGCGAAGACGGGCACACCGCCAGCGCGGCGAATGATGGCGACGGCCTCGACGGGCGTCAGCCGGCGCCGGCTGACGTTCGCCGAGCCGTCCCGGCCCAGGTACTCGTCGAACGCCTGCCCGATCGAGGAGACGTAGCCGCGGTTCACCATCGCCTGCGCCACGTGGGGCCGGCCGGGGGAGCCCTCCTTGCAGATCGCGAAGACCTCCTCGGCCTCGAGCGGCAGGCCCAGCTCGGTCAGCCGCGCGACGATCCGATGGACGCGCGCGGCGCGCGCGGCGCGTTGCTCGCGCAGAAAGGTCTGGAACCACTCCGCGCCCCAGCTCCCGGATTGGCGGCTCGGCTCGGCCGTCGGAACGGCCTCACCTCGCACAGCCACAAAGTAGCCGAGCACGTGGATCTCCGAGCCGGGCACGTCGCAGTTGATCTCCAGCCCCGGCACGATCTCGATCCCGTGCCGCGCGGCCTCGTCCATCGCCTCGGACAGGCCCTCGGTGGAGTCGTGGTCGGTCACCGCCAGCACGCGCACGCCGTGCCGCGCGGCCAGGCGCACCAGCTCGCGCGGCGCCAGCAGCCCGTCGGACGCCGTCGTGTGCGAGTGCAGGTCGATGGCGCCCATTCACTCCCCCAGGGAAGAGTGGCGCCGGCAAAGCCGGCGCTCGAACCGTGCGCGCCCAACCGCCGGAGTCATCAGCGGGCTGCGTCCGTGAGGTAGGTCAGGATGGTGCGGACCGCGAAGCCCGTGCCCCCCTTGGGCGCCAGCGGCGTGTCCTTCTCGACGAAGGCGGGGCCGGCGATGTCCAGGTGCGCCCACGGGCGGTCGCCGGCGAATTCTTTCAGGAAGAGCCCGGCGGTGATGGCCCCGCCGCCGCGCGGCCCGACGTTGTTGAGGTCGGCGACGTCGCTCTTGAGGTGCTCGCGGTACTCGTCGATGAGCGGCAGCTGCCAGAGCCGCTCACCGGCGGCCTCGGCGGCCGCGAGCAGGCGGTCGGCGAGGGGCTGGTCGTTGGCGAACAGGCCGGAGCAGAGCGGCCCCAGCGCGACCACGCACGCCCCGGTGAGCGTGGCCATGTCGACGATCTCGTCGGCGCCGACCTTCTGGCCCGCGTAGCAGATCGCGTCGGCCAGCGTGAGGCGTCCCTCGGCGTCGGTGTTGCCGATCTCGATGGTGGTGCCGTTCATCGCCTTGAGGATGTCGCCGGGACGAATGGCGGAGCCGGAGGGCATGTTCTCGGTGGCGGCGATGAGGCCGTGGACCTCGACGCCGGGCTTGAGCGCCGGCAGCGCCCGCATGATGCCGAGCACCGCCGCGGCGCCCGACATGTCGTCCTTCATGCGCAGCATGCCCTCGGCGCTCTTGAGGTCGAGGCCGCCGGAGTCGAAGGTGATCCCCTTGCCGATGACGGCGACCTTCCTGCGCTGCCGACCGGCCGGCGTGTAAGAAAGGTGGATGAACTTGGGCGGCTGCTGGCTGCCGGCCGCCACGCCCAGGAACGCGCCCATGCCGAGCTTGCGGCAGTCGGCGCGCTCGAGGATCTGCAGGCCGAGGCCGCCGGCCTTGGCGATCTCGGTCGCCACGCGTGCCAGGTGCGTGGGGTGCACGTCGTTGGCCGGCGCGTTGATCAGGTCGCGCGCGAACCACGTGGCCTGCGCGAAGACCTCGCCGCGCCGGACGCCGTCGGCGGCGTCGCGGCGCTGGCGGCCGTCGGGCTCGGCCACCTGCAGCGTCTCCACCTGCTTGTCGCTCTTCTCGCGCTTGTAGCGCTCGAAGGTGTAGGTGCCGAGGATGCCGCCCTCCACGACCGCCTGGGCGCGCTGGCGCGCCGGCAACCGGTCGCCGAGCACCTCGATCGCGACCGTGCGGGCGCCGAGGTCGCGGGCGCGGCGCAGCCCCGCCGCCGCCGCCCGCCGCAGCGTCTCCGCGGTGGTCTCCGCGCGCTTGCCGAGCCCGACGACGACCACGCGGCGGGCGCGCGGCGCGCCGTTGGTGTGCAGGTGGGTGACGTGGCCGACCTTGGCCTGGAACTTCTCGGCCTCCAGCACGCCCCTCACCGCGCCGCCCGCGGCCTGGTCCAGCCGCGCCGCCGGCTCCCGAAGCTTCTTGTCGTCGGCGTAGACGCCGACGACGACCGCGTCGGCGGTCACCGCCGCCAGCGCCTCCCCGCTCACGCTGACGTTCATGGCCGGCCCCGCTCGGCGAGCGCGAGCGCGCGCCGGATCATGTCCATCAGCCCGTCGGTCGTGTCGAGTCGCTCCACCTGGTCCACCTCCACCCACTGCGCCTCGTCGGCGTCGCTGGCGGCGCACAGCGTCCCCGACTCGGGAAAGGCCACGTAATCGACCAGCACCCAATGATAGCGAATGCGCCCCTCCCCATCGCGGATCACGCGGTCGAGGACTCCGGCCACGTCGCCCACCCGGATTGCGAGCCCGCACTCCTCGGCGATCTCGCGGCGGACGGCCTCCCGCGTCGTCTCGCCCAGCTCGACGAGCCCGCCGGGCAGGCTCCACTTGCCGTGCGCGGGCGACTTGCCGCGACGGACCAGCAGCACCCGCCGGCCGTCGAGCACGACGGCGCCGACGCCGACGCGGGGGACGCCCGGGTACTCGCGCCCGTCGCTCACGCGGAGGCC
>DASTOJ010000306.1:0-20109 GCA_035762565.1 Candidatus Methylomirabilota bacterium
CGCCAGCCCGATCGAGGTGAGCATGGTCGCCAGGCCGAGGAAGACGACGACGGCGAGCATCCGGGTGATGACGTCGGCGGCGTCCGGCCCGGCGGCCAGGGCGGACTTGGCGCCGCGGAAGGACGCCATCCCGAGCACGGAGATGGGGATCACGGCGACGAGGAGCAGCACGAACAGGAGCCGCGCCCGCACCGGCAGCCGCGGCGCCCCCCGCACCGCCGTGACCCCGCCCTCCGGGAAGTACGCCGGCAGCTCCCGCCGCCACCTCCGCTCGACGATGAGGAAGGCGAGCACGGTGGCGGCGCTGCCGCTGATGACGGTGATGCCGAACATCCGGCGGAGGGAATCGCCCGGCGCGAACGTCCCGAAGAGCATCTGGGCGCCGACGCCCCAGATGCCGCCGGCCAGCGCCCAGCCGAGCAGGGTGACGAACGCGACGAAGTAGGGCAGCTGGAGCGCGCGGCGGCGGGCGAGGTCGCCGGCCGGCCCCGGCGGCGGGGGCAGCGCCGCCGCCAGCGGGCGGTTCCACAGCACGGCGAGCCCGAAGCCGAGGGCGATGAGGCCGCCGAAGCCGGCCACGAAGTACGCGATCTCACCGGCGGTCGGCGGGCGTTCGAACGCCTCGTAGTCCACGAACCGGAAGTACGCATAGGTGACGAGCGCGCCGACCAAGTTGGCCTGCCACGCCGTCCCCCGCAGATAGCGCTGCGCGGTACCCAGCTTCATGTCGTCCTCTTCCCGGCCGCCCGCCGCCGGCCGCCTGTCCGGATTCTACGCGCCGGGTTTAGAATGAGGCGCCCGAACCCAAGGAGGAGCCACGCCGCCGATGCCGGTCCGCACCCGCGATCTCCGCGTCGAGAGCATCCGCCCGCTGCTGCCACCCGCAATCCTGCTGGAGGAGCTGCCGCTCACCGAGGCGGCCGCCGTCACGGTGAGCCGGAGCCGCGAGGAGGTCGCGGGCATCCTGTGGGGCGACGACGACCGCCTCGTCGTGATCGTCGGTCCCTGCTCGATCCACGATCCGGCCGCGGGGATGGAGTACGCGCGGCGCCTGCGGAAGCTCGCCGGCGAGGTCGCCGCCGACCTGCGCGTGGTCATGCGCGTCTACTTCGAGAAGCCGCGCACCACCGTGGGGTGGAAAGGCCTCATCAACGACCCCCGGCTGGACGGCTCGTTCTCCATCAACGAGGGGCTGCGCCTGGCGCGGCGGCTGCTGCTGGACTTGGCCGAGCTGGGACTGCCGGCCGGCTGCGAGTTCCTCGATCCGATCACGCCGCAGTTCATCTCCGATCTCGTCACCTGGGGCGCCATCGGCGCGCGCACGACCGAGAGCCAGACCCATCGCGAGCTGGCCTCCGCCTGCTCGATGCCGGTCGGCTTCAAGAACGGCACCGACGGCGGCGTGCAGATCGCCATCGACGCCCTGCGAGCCGCCGCGCATCCGCACCGGTTTCTCGGGGTCACCGAGCAGGGCCTGGCCGGCATCGTCGCGACGCGAGGCAACCCCGACTGCCACGTCATCTTGCGCGGCGGGTCCAGCGGGCCCAACTACGACGCGATGAGCGTGCAGAAGACGCTGGCTGCGCTGCGCGACGCCGGCGTGCCGGCCCGCCTCATGATCGACGCCAGCCACGGCAACAGCGAGAAGGACTACCGCCGCCAGTCGGTGGTTGCCCGCGACGTCGGCGCCCAGGTCGCCCAGGGCGACAGCGGCATCATCGGCATGATGATGGAGAGCTTCCTGGTCGACGGCCGCCAGGACCTCGGCGACCCGGCCCGGCTCGTGTACGGCCAGAGCATCACCGACGCCTGCATGGGCTGGGAGACGACCGTGCCCGTGCTCCACGAGCTGGCCGCCGCCGTGCGCGCGCGGCGCTCCAGCCGGCGCTGATCAGCCGTCGACGGCCGACAGCACCAGCCGGACGAACCCGTCGATGCTCGCCTTGTCGATCCAGCGGGCGACGACCACCAGGTCGTGCTCGGGGTCGATCCAGATGATGCTGCTGCCGGCCCCGCGCGCCGCATAGGCCGTGGCCGGGGCGCTCGCGTACTGCGCGCGGGCCGTGTTGAGCCACCACATCAGGCCGTACTGCGGGTTCACCGGACACGGCCGCCGGAGCTCCGCCAGCCAGCCGGCGTCGAGCAGGCGGCGATCGCCCCACAGCCCCTGGCGGTGCACGAGCAGGCCCAGGCGCGCGTGGTCGCGCGTGGACATCCAGAGGCCGCCGCCCCAGTGCGAGCCGCCCGGCACCGACGGCAGCCGCCGGCCGTCCAGCTCGATCCATGAGTTCCGGTAGGGCTGCCACACCCACGCGTCGCTGGCCCCGATGGGGTCCATCACTGCCTCGCGCAGCACGTCGGCGAGCGGCCGGCGGAAGAGCTGGAGCAGCGACAGGCTCAGGCGGTTCACGCGGACGTCGTTGTACTCCCAGTACGTGCCCGGCGGCCGCAGCGGGCGCGGGCGGCCCTTGTCCGGGTCGAAGTCGCTCTTGCCGAGGTCCCGGTTGTGGTCGATCGTGTCGGGCTTGTCCCACACGGTCCCCTGCCACTCGCTCGTCTGCTGCAGCAGGTGGCGCCACGTGATCGTCCGGTTCTGCGGCGAGTCGAACGCGTCGTCCAGCCCGTGGCCGCCGACGGCGTCGTCGAGATCGCGGATGAGCCCCCGGGCCACCGCCACTCCCGCCAGGATCGCGAGATAGCTCTTGGCGATGCTGAACGACATGTCGACGCGCTCGGTGTCGCCCCACTCGGCCACGACGTACCCGCCGCGGACGACGACGCCGTTGAGCTCCTCGCGCGGGAGGATGGGACCGAGCACCTCGGAGTCGGCCGGCTCGTCGGCGACGCCGACGAAGCGGCCCGACCTGGTCTTGAAATCACGCGCCCACCGGCTCTCGTGGGCCCGGTGATACTCGATGGCCGCGTCGAGCGCGTCGCCGCGCAGGCCGAGCGCCTCGGGCGGCCGGGTCTCCCACTTGCCGGGCGGCGGGACGTGGCTCATGCCCGCAGATGCTACCACCTGGTCTGGGGGCCCGCACGGCGCCCGGGCGTTGGACCGCGGCCGCGAGCGAGGGAAAGTCGAGGGCACGACGATTGCTCGACGACTGCGCGGTGTCCTACCCGTTTAACGCGTCGCGCAGCGTCCTGGCGGCCGTCCTGGTCCTCGGCCTGGTGATCGCAGGTGCCGGGCCAGCCGGCTCCGCTGAGCGAGTGAACGATTCCGACCGCGACGCCAGTAATGCCGACGATCTCGTCTTCGCCAAGAGCGGTGGTGGCGGCGGCGGTGGGTCGGGCGGCGGCGGTGGTGGTGGGTCGGGTGGCGGCGGCGGCGCGGGCGGCGGCAGCGGCGGGTCGGGTGGCGGCTCCGGTGGTGGCGGCGCGGGCGGCGGCGGTGCTGGTACTGGCGGCGGCGGGGCCGGCGGCGCGGGAGCCCCCGGTGGTGGAGAGGCTGGGTCCGTCGGTGGCGGCGCCGCGGGATCAGGCGCCGGAAGCCTCGGCGGGGGAGATGGCGCTGTCGACGGGTCCGCCGCATCAGCCACGAGCGCGTCGGCTGCACTGCTCGCGCAGGCCCGGGCGGCGCTGGGGAGGCGCGATTTCCGCGAGGCGCTCGGCCACGCCGAGGCGGTGGTGCGCGCCGGCGCGCCCGACTCCCTGAGGGCGCCCGCGCTCCTGGTCTCCGGCGATGCCGCGTATGCGTTGCAGTCGTACGGACCGGCCGCCGCCCGCTACGAGGAGTACCTCGCGAAGCACCGCCTGGCGCCGGACGCAGCTCGCGCCGCCATGGCGCTGGGCTGGGCGGAGCTCCGCAACGGCCGGCGCGAGCGCGCTCGACAGGCATGGACGCGCGTCGCCGATCACTTCGCCGGTGATGCGCGGGCACCCCTGGCGCTGGCGCTGGCGGCCGAGGTCGCGTCACCGGCGAGGAAAGTGGCAGCGGGCGAGCGACTCATCACGCAGTACCCGGCGAGTTCTCAGGCCGGGGTCGCGCGGCTGAACCGATCGATCGTCGCGCTCCGCGCCCAGCGCGAGGGCGACGCCGTTCGCGATCTCGACGAGGTGATCCGCACCCACGGCGTCGCGGTGATCGGCGCGCGCCGTGCGCTTTCCAGCGCGCTCGCGACGCCAGGCGGGGAGGCCGCCCTGGAGCCCACGGCCCGCCCGAGGACCCCGGCATCCGGCGACCAGCTCCTCGAGCGGTTCGGCCTCGCCCTCGACGAGCAGGATGACAATGGCGCGTTCCTGCTGCACGGCCTCGTGCTTCTCGCCGCCGCGGACCACGGCTGGTCCAGCGCGCTCGTCGGCACCCTGGCCAGCCGGCTCGCCGAGGTCTTCCCCTCGCACGACGCCGCGCCCTCGTTGCTCGCGCGCGTCGCCGCGTCGGCGGCGACGGCCAGCCAGTGGCCGACCGCCCGCCGGGCCTACGAGACTCTGCTCACGCGTTACCCCGGCACGCCGATCGCCAAGCAGGCCCGGATCCCGTTCGCCGAGGTCCTGCTCCAGACCGGCTCGCCCGCCAGCCTTCTCTCGCACGCGCGGCTGCTGGAAGAGTTCGGGCAGCCTGAACGAGCCGAACCCCTCCTGCGCAGCGCGGTCGAGCACGGCCACGGCGAGGTCACGGCCGAGGCCGCGTACCGGCTCGGCCAGCGCCTGCGAGCCCGTGGAGACCACACCAACGCGGTCGAGTGGTACATGACTGCCGCGTATGTGGCCGAGCGCTCGAGTTGGGGGCCGCTCGCGCTGCTGAGCGCTGGGACGTCCTTGACCGCGCTGGGGGAGACGGACGTTGCGCTGGCCGTTTACCAGAAGCTCGCGGCTGACGGCGGCGAGACGGGCGGCGAGGCCGCGTATCGCGCCGGCGAGCTGTTCCACGGCGCCGGCCGCCACGGCGACGCGCTGTGGATGTTCCTGACCTCTGCCCACGTGACCCCCGGCTCACCAGCCGAGGGCCGCGCCCTGGTGGCCGCCCTGCAATGCCTGATGGCGATCGGCGACCACCGCTCGGCCGAGGCCGTCTACGACCGCCTCCTGAAATCGAGCGCCGTCAGGCCGGAAGTGCTTGTACAAGCCCGCAACGCGTTGCAGAACGGCCGATCGGGCGCGCAGTGAGACGCCGCCGGGAACGCGGTCCTCTCAGTGCCCCAGCCGCCGCGGGATCATCGGCTCGGCGCCGATCCCGAACCATCGGTACGCGTACCGCCGAAGCGCGCCGGCAAGCCCGAACGGCATGAACAGGATGGTGACGACCATGATGAGCCCGTAGACCAGCGCCTGCCAGACGTCCAGCCCCGCCAGCAGCTCGGGCAGGAAGATCAAGAAGCACGCCCCCAGTACCGACCCCAGCAGTGACGCCAGCCCGCCCAGGATGATGATGGTGATGAACTGGATGGAGAGGAAGAAGCTGAACTCCTGCGGGTCGAGGAAGCCCACGATGAAGGCGCTCAGCCCGCCGGCGAGGCCGGTATAGAGGGCGCTGAGGGCGAAGGCGATGGTCTTGTACCGGGCCAGGTTCACGCCCATGGCGGCCGCGGCGCGCTCGTTGTCGCGGATGGCGAGGAACGCGCGGCCCAGGCGGCCGCGCACGAGGTTGCGGGCGACGGCCAGCATCGCCACGGTGACGACGAGCAGCAGGTAGTACTTGCGGGTGTCGGTGTCGAACGTCAGGCCCAGGAGCGAGGCGGGTTGCACCTTCATGCCCTCCGAGCCGTGGGTGAGGACCGCGAGTTGCAGCAGCATCTCCTGCACGATCAGCGTGAAGCCGAGCGTGGCCATGGCGAGGTAGAGCCCGCTCAGCCGCAGGCACGGCAACCCCAGCAGGTAGCCCACGAGCGCCGTGAAGAGCGCGGCGGCCACGAGGCACAACACCGACGGCCACTGCCAGCGCTCGGCCAGCACGGCGGCCGTGTAGGCTCCGATCGCGAAGAACGCCGCGTGGCCGAGCGAAACCTGGCCGGCATAGCCCGTCAGCAAGTTGAGGCCCAGCGCCACCAGCACGTAGACGAACAACCGCGTCATCACGTAGAGGACGTAGTTGTCGGCCACGCCGGGCAGGATCAGCAGGATCAGCCCGAGCGCGACCAGCGCGAGGCCGCCGAGCCACCGGCGCCAGCGCACGCGGTCACACCCTCCGGACCGGCGCGGCGCCGAAGAGGCCGGCGGGGCGGACCACGAGAACGAGGATCAGCAGGATGTAGGTGGAGACCTGCTTGATGCCGGCGTTGAAGAAATAGCCCGAGAGGTTCTCGATGACGCCCAGGAGCATGCCGCCGACGATCGCGCCGGGGATGCTGCCGAAGCCGCCCAGGATCGCCCCGGCGAAGGCCTTGACGCCGATGAAGCCGAGGTTGGGATCGAGGTAGATGATGGGGGCGATCAGCACGCCGGCGACGCCGCCGATGGCCGCGCTGATCGCCCACGTCAGCGAGAAGATCCGCGAGACGCTCACGCCCATGAGCCGCGCCGCCGTCTGGCTCTGGGCGGTGGCCCGCATGGCCGTGCCCGTCTTCGTCAGCCTGAAGAAGAGATAGAGGACCACCATGATCGCCAGCGACGAGGCGATGACGCCCACGTCCATCGCCGTGAACTGCACGAAGCCGATTCGCACGGGATCCTTCGAGAAGATCGTCGGCAGCGGCAGCACGTCGTAGCCGTAGACGATGCCGGCCGAGGAGCGCAGCACGATCGAGGCGCCGATGGTGGCGATGACGATGCTGAAGATCGGCGCGTCCATGATGGGCCGGACCACGATGCGCTCCAGCACCACGCCCATGAAGCCCGACAGCACGATGGTCGCGACCAGGACCAGGCCGTAGGGGATGCCGAACCCGATCAGGAGCGTGTAGCTCATGAACCCGCTCGCCATCACGAACTCGCCCTGGGCGAAGTTGACGACGTCGGTCGCCTTGAAGATCAGGACGAAGCCGAGCGCGATGAGGGCGTAGACGCACCCGGTGGCGAGCCCGCTCACGACCTGGCTGGTCAGGATCTCGGTCATGGCCTACTTGCGGCCCACCTCCTTGAGCTCCACCCAGTCGCCGGCCTTCGCCCACTTGCCGTCCTTCACGACGACGAAGCGGCCGGCGTTGCTCATGCCCCGGCGGTTGTCGCCGCCGTAGGTGTACTTCATGCCCCAGCCTGGATCCCAGTCCTTGATGGACTCGATGGCCTTGAGCACGGTGTCGCGGGTGAGGTTCTTCCCGGCGCGCTGCAGGGCCTCCACGAACACCGCTGCCTTCTGGTAGCCGTACAGGTTCGTGGTGTCGATCGGCAGGCCCGGGAAGTGCTTGGCCATGTCGGCCCGGTATTGGTCGAGGAACGCGCCGGAGTCCGTGGGCAGCGGATAGACCTCCACGCCCATGAGCCCCTCGACGTGCTTGCCGCCCAGCTCGATCGTCTTGGCCAGCACGATCGGCGAGGGGCCGATGAACAGCGGCTTGTAGCCGATGGCGGCGCACTGCTCGGCCAGGCGCGGCGGCTCGCGGTACACGGCCTGCAGGATCACCGCTTCCGCGCCCGACTCCTTCAGCTTCGCCGCCTGCGAGCTGAAGTCGATGTCGGCGCGCTTGTAGTCGACCTCCGCCACGTAGGCGAGGTCGTGCTGATGCTTGAGGCGGGCCTTGCCGGCGAGATGCCCGTCGAGCCCGTACTCGTCGTCCTGGTAGAAGCTGGCGATCTTCCGGATCTTCCGTTCCTTCACCAGGTAATCGACGATGAGGCCGGTCTGGTCGGCATACGTGGCGAGATCGCCGACGTGCCACTTGCCCGACGTGGTCCAGATACTGGCCAGCGTGGCCGGGAAGATGTTGGGAACCTTCCTCTCTTGCAGGTAGTCCATCACCGCCTTGGTCGTCGGCGTGCCCAGGTGGCCCATCATCACGAACACCTTGTCGCGCTCGACCAGGCGCTTGGCGTTCGTCACGGCCTTGGGCGGCTGGTAGACGTGGTCGTAGGCGATCAACCGGATCTTGCGGCCGTGCACGCCGCCGGCGGCGTTGGCGCGGTTGAACATCGCCTCCATGCCGGCCTTGATGTTGACGCCCCAGTTGGCCACCGCGCCGGTCAGGTCGAGACCGGCGCCGATGACGATCTCCTTGTCGGTGATGCCGTCCTCCGCCCAGACCGGGCCACCCGCGAGGAGGACCATGAGCCCGAGGATGCCGAGGAGCCATTTCATGGCGCGCTCTCCTTTCCTGTGCGTCCTGTGGGTCATCGCTGCCCGAGGTACGACCGGCGCACGCGGTCGTCGCGCAGCAGCTGCTGGCTGTCGCCGGCGAGCGCGATCGTCCCCGTCTCGAGCACGTAGCCGTAGTCGGCGATCGACAGCGCCTTGTTGGCGTTCTGCTCGACCAGCAGCACCGTGGTGCCGCCGGCGTGGATCTCGCGGATGATGCGGAAGATCTCCTCGACGAGCATGGGGGCCAGGCCGAGCGAGGGCTCGTCGAGGAGCATGAGCGCCGGCTCGGCCATGAGCGCGCGCCCGATCGCCAGCATCTGCTGCTCGCCGCCGCTGAGCGTCCCCGCCAGCTGGGCGCGCCGCTCGGCCAGGATCGGAAAGCAGGCGTTCACGCGCTCGAGCGACGTCTGGATCGCGCGCTTGTCCCGGCGCGCGTAGGCGCCCATCCTGAGGTTCTCGAGCACCGTGAGCTCCGGGAAGAGCTCGCGCCCCTCGGGGACGTGCGAGATGCCCCGGCGCACGATGGTCTCGCAGGGCAGCGTGTCGATCCGCTGCCCCCGGAAGCTGATCGTGCCGCGCGAGGCGGGCACCAGGCCCGAGATGCACTTGAGGGTCGTGGACTTGCCGGCGCCGTTGGCGCCGAGCAGCGTCACGATCGAGCCCTCGGGCACCTTGAACGAGATGCCCTTGAGGGCCTGGATGCTGCCGTAGAACGTCTCGATCCCGTCGAGGACGAGCAACGGCGGACCCGGAACACCCGACCGCTCAGGCCTCGACGACACCAGCGCTCTCCCCGAGATAAGCCTTGATGACCTCCGGGTCGTTCTGGACCTCCGCCGGCGTGCCCTCGGCGATCTTGCGCCCGAAGTTCAGCACGGTGATGGTCTCGGTGACGTTCATCACCAGCCCCATGTCGTGCTCCACGAGCAGCACCGTCAGCGCGAAGCGCTCGCGGATGCGCAGCAGCACGTCGGCGAGCGCCTGGGTCTCCGACGTGTTCAGGCCGGAGGCGGGCTCGTCCAGCAGCAGCAGCTTCGGCTCCAGCGCGAGCGCTCGCGCCAGCTCCAGCCGCTTCTGCAGGCCGAGCGGCAGGCTGGCCGAGGGCTGCCGTGCCGCCTGGGCGAGGCCGAGGAACTCCAGCAGCACCCTCGCCTTCTCGCGAACGGCCTGCTCCTCCGCGCGCACGAACGGCAGGCCCAGGCCCTCGGCCACGACGCCCGCGCGCATGTGACCGTGCCTGGCCACCAGGACGTTGTCGAGCACGCTCAGGCTGGCGAAGAGCTGCACGTTCTGGAACGTGCGCGCGATCCCGAGCCGCGCGACCTGGTCCGGGCGGAAGTTGGTGATGTCGTGCTCGAGGAAGCGGATCCGGCCGCCGGTGGGCCGGTAGAAGCCGGTGATGCAGTTGAAGATCGTGGTCTTGCCGGCCCCGTTGGGCCCGATCAGCCCGTGGATCCGCCCGGTCTCGATGGCGAAGCTGACGCGGTCGACCGCACGCAGTCCACCGAAGCTGAGGGCGAGGTCGTCGACCGACAGACACATAGGGCCCTTCTTTTTCTCGGCGCGGATCGCCGAGCGCTCGATCGCGAAAGGGCGCACGCTCCGGGCCGGGGCGGATGACAGGCCGCGGAGAGGGCCGATGCTACAGGCGGGTGCAACTCCCGGTCAAGGGCCCCCCGACCCTCGTACGGCCCTTCTCACAGCTGCATGAGCATCGGCGTCACGTCCGTTCCAGTCGCCCTGGCCACGATCGACGCGTAGAGCCGCACCTGCCGACGGTAGGTCGCCAGCTCGCCGGCTATCTCGGCGCCGGTCTTGAAGTCGACGACCGTCCAGCCGCCGGCGTCCTCGAAGGCGAGGTCGAGCACGCCCTCCACCAGCGAGCCGTCGGGCTGGCGCCACGCCACGGGCGTCTCGCGACGGCAGCGGCCGGCGCGCCAGGCCTCCCGGGCGCGGGCCATCAGCGGATGCGCGAGCGCCGCCGTGGCGGCCGCCGTCGCCGCCTCCACCTCCTCCGCCGGCGCGCCCAGGATTCGCGCCTGCAGGCTCACGCCCTCGGCGATCTGCGCAGGGGTCGCGTCGAGCGCCACCGTGGCGAGCGTCGCGTGCACGAGCGTCCCGAACCGGGCGCCGCCCGGCCTCGCGCTCCCGGACGTCACGGCGACGAGCGCGACCTCCCCGGCGAGCGCCCGCGCCTCGTCGGCGTCGCGCGTCGCGCGCGCCCAGTCGGTCGCCGCGTGGACGCGGAGGGTGGGCCGCGCGCCGTCCTCCTGCGCCGTCCGGCGCGCAGCGAGCCACTCCTCGTAGCGCGCCCGGTCGGTCTCGACCGTCTCCCGGCCCGGGTCCTGGATGAGGTCGTCGCGCCGCAGCCCGTAGACGGGCTGCACGTCCAGCCGCAACTGGCGCGGATCCCACCACACGATGCCGTAGCCGGCGCCGAGCGCGTGCAGGCCCGGCCGGACGTTGTCGCGCCCCGGCGTCTCGCGGTCGGGGCGCTCCAGCACGCTGTCCTCGCCGAACGCCGGGCAGCCCGGCCCCTCCTCGGCCGTCCGCCGTCGCTCCGCCGGCGGGTAGACGGCACGGTGAACGGGAGCAACCCAGCCGTCGCTCGCGGCCTCCCACCCGGCGACGAACGGGTCGTCGCCCACCGCGGGGACCACGAGCAGGTCGCGCGCGCGCGTGGCGGCGACGTAGGCCACGCGCACGCCCTCGGCCTGGTCCCGCGCCAGCTCGTCGGCCTCGTGCTCCAGCAGGTCCCACGGCTCCCAGCCGCCCAGCCGCAGCGCGCAGAGCCCGCGCGCGGGGTCCACGAACCGGCTGGGGCTCCCGGCGAGGCCGGCCGTGATGTCGGCCAGCACGACGACCGGGAACTCCAGCCCCTTGGCCTTGTGGACGGTCATGACGCGCACGCCCTCGCTCGACTCCTCGACGATGGGCGCCTCCGGCGCCTCGCCCTCGGCCTCCTGGCGCAGCCGCTCGACGAACCCGCGGAACGAGAGGTGGCCGGCGGCCTCGTACGTGCGCGCCAGCTCGGCGACGCGCAGCACGTTGGCCAGCGCCTGCTCACCCCACGGGCGCAGCACGAACGCGGCGTGGGCGCGCGTGGCCCCGAGCAGCCGGTTCACCGTGTCCTCGACCGGCCGGTAGTTGCGCAGCCCGTGCAGCGAGCGCAGCAGCGCGAGCGCCTCGGTCACCGGCGCCAGGCGCTCGCCGGCGTCCTCCTTGGGCAGCCGGTAGGGATGCAGCCGCCGGAAGCGCCGGCGGTACTCCACCAGCTCCTCGTCGCCGACGGCGAACAGCGGGCCCTTGAGCGTCGCGTACACGGACAGCTCGTCGTCGGGCCACTCGATCGCCGCCAGCGCCGTGCGCAGGCTCTCCACCTCCTCGCGCAGATGGAACGACCGGCCGCCGACCAGCAGGTGCGGGATGCCGCGCGCCTCGAGCGCCTCGACGTAGGGGCGGGTGACGTCCGCGCCCCACGAGGTGAAGCGCCGGAAGAGCAGGCAGACGTGCCGGGCCGAGACGGGCAGCGCCTCGCCCGGCCGCTCCCGCTCGGTGACCTTCCAGCCGCTCTCGGTCAGCAGCCACGCGACGAACGCGCCCACGGCGCCGGGCAGCGACTCGTCCACGGCCGCCTTCGTGAAGCCCCACCGCCCGTACGGCCTGGGGACCGGCAGGGCGACGACGCCCGGCTGGCCGTCGAGCCCGTCGCGATGGGGGGCGAGCGGCACGTACCCGGCCTGGAGCGCCGCCCGGTCGTCCGTCATCGCCGGCGCGAACGCGGCGTTCACGAGGTTCTGGATCGAGGGGATCGCCCGGAAGCTCGTCGTGAGGTAGACGCACGCGGCGCCGCCGGCCACCAGCAGCTCCTTCACCGCCTGGTAGGTGCCGACGTCCGCGCGCCGGAACCGGTAGATCGACTGCTTGGGATCGCCGACGATGAAGAGCTTGCCGGGCGCCGGCCGGACGTCCTGCCAGCGGGCGACGGTCGGGTCCGAGGCCGACAGCAGCAGCACGATCTCGGCCTGCAGGGGGTCGGTGTCCTGGAACTCGTCGACGAAGATGTGCGAGAGCCGGCGCTGCAGGTCGGCCCGGACCTCGGCCCGGTCGCGCACCAGGTCGCGCGCGCGCAGCAGCAGGTCGACGAAATCCAGCGACGCCGCGCGCGTCTTGAACTCCTCGTAGCGGTCGACCGTCTCCAGCAGCGC
Source organism: Candidatus Methylomirabilota bacterium (assembly GCA_035762565.1). Classification (GTDB taxonomy): domain Bacteria; phylum Methylomirabilota; class Methylomirabilia; order Rokubacteriales; family CSP1-6; genus AR5. The sequence continues at coordinate 12,379 of DASTOJ010000306.1, forward strand.
CGGCTGCGCCAGCGCCGCCAGGTCCGCGTCCGCGTCGCGGGCGAACTCCTCCAGCGCCCGGAGCAGCTCGCCGTGGGCGGCCACGACCTCGTCGCGCGTCACCGCGCCCCGGTAGTTGCGGGGATTGCCCTGGCGCGGCCGCTTGAAGGTGCGCTCGCCGAGCAGGTCGACCAGCGCCGCCTCCAGCCCGTCGTGGTCCCGGGGCGCCACGCGCTCGCGCGTGCGGAGGTCCTCGCTCAGCCGCCGGAGCGGCCACAGGTCGGCGACGAGCGTGTCGGCGGTGGTCGCGCAGGTGGCGAGCCGCGCGGCCAGCGCGTGCACCCCGGCGACGAGGGCCTCGATCGCCGCCTCGCGGTCGAAGGGCCGCCGCTGCCACGGCGCCCGGAAGTCGCGCCAGCCGACGAGCTGCCAGCCCGCCCGCCGGAGCCGGTCGACCGGGTCGCCGTCGAACGAGCGCCGGCGCAGCGCCCGCCGCAGGCCCTCGGGCGGCGCCTCGAGCCGCTCGGCCAGCCAGCCGTCGAACGCGCGCCGGTAGAGTGCCTCGGCCTCGGCCTCCGGCAGCACCGCGAAGCCCGGGTCCACGCGCGCCTCGACCGGCCGCTCGTGCAGCAGGTCGTTGCAGAAGCCGTGGATCGTGCTGACGCGCGCCTCTTCCAGGTGGGCGATGGCGTCCTCGAGCCGCGCGCGCCGTGCGCCGTCCGCCCGCTCCCGCTCCACCTCGAGCCCAGCGCGCAGCCGCAGCTTCAGCTCGCCGGCCGCCTTCTCGGTGAACGTGAGCGCGGCGATCGTCTGCACGGTCCCCCGCCCCTCGGCCAGCACGTTCACCAGGCGCGCGACCAGCTCGCTCGTCTTCCCCGTGCCCGCGGCCGCCTCGACGACCAGTGTCTCGTCGAGCGAGGACCGGATGCGCTGCCGCTCGGCCTGATCGACGAGCGGGCTCACGGCGACTCCCGGAGCGCGCGCAGCGGGTCGAGCCGGACCTGGTCCTTCACGGCGATCCGCGTCTCCTCGCGCGGGCCGCACACGTCGCGGAAGTCGCAGATGCCGCACGCCCGCGCGCGCGGCGCCGCGGGCAGGAATCCGACCTCGACCGCGCGGTCGATCACCGCCAACACCTCCGGACCCCGGGCCCGCGTCTCCGGGGAGAGCGGGACGATGCGCTCCGAGAAGCCGCCGGAGCGCGTGCAGTAGTAGAGCCGCGACTGCACGACCGGCGCGGCCAGCAGATGCTCGACGGCCAGGCCGTAGAGCACCGGCTGGAGCATCTCGCCGCCGCCCACGACCAGGTTTCGCCGGGTGAAGTCACGGCCCGTCTTGTAGTCGGTCACGCGCAGGTCCGTCCCGCCGCGCTTGCGCTCGATCAGGTCGACGATGCCGCGCAGGCGATAGCCCTCCGGCAGCGTCACCTCGGCCTCCACGCTGCGCGGGTCGTTGGCGGGATCGCGCCGCAGCCCGAAGGCCAGCTCGAAGGCGATCGGCTCCCACTGGGCCTGCGTCGCCGCCGACTGCTCGAGCCACATCCGGAGGTCGGCCCGCATCGACTCGACCGCGTCCTGCCAGACGCGCTGGATGGCCGGGGCCAGCTCCTCGCGGTACTGCTCGGCCACGCGGTCGAGCGTCCGGTCGAGCGTCGCGCGGGCTGCGTCGAGCGCGCCGGCGTCGAGCGGCAGGCGGCCCTCGTCGGCGAGCGCCCGCAGCGCGTCCGCCTGCACCCGGTGGAACAGGTGACCGCGCGTGGCCGGGTCCAGCTCGACGATCGGCGCCACGTCGGGGCGCGGCTCGAGCCGACAGATCGCCGAGAGGAAGAACTGGTAGGGGCACGCCGCGAACTTCTGGAGCGCCGAGGCCGAGTAGGCGCGCGCCGCGAGCCGGGCGCCGGCCAGCGTCTCGCGCGTGCCGTCCGTCACCCGCACCACGCCGTCGGCCGGCGTGAAGCGGCGATGCCAGCGCGCCCACCGCGTGCGCAGCGAGCGGGCGAGGCTGTCGTTCAGCTCGAGCAGGTAGCGGGCGCGCCCGCGCCCCTCGCCGCCGGCCAGCAGGGCCCGCAGCGTTGCCAGGTCGTGCTCGACCTCGTCGATCGCCGCGGCCGGGTCGTCCGGCGCCGGCCACGCCAGCCGGGCCCCCGCGGTGGCGGCCGCGTCGCGCTCCATCCGCTGCGGCTCCGGCACGCGGCCCGTGAGCGCGCGCGCCAGCTCCAGCGCGTAGAAGGACGGCACCCGCGGGCGCGCCTCCGTCTGCTCCAGCCGCGAGTAGGAGACGTGCAGCCGCCGCCGGGCGGCCCCGACGGCCAGCCGCAGCAGCAGGCGCTCGCGGCGCGCCCGCTCGTCCTGCGTCGCGAGCGCGCCGCCCAGGTCGCGCCGGAGCGCGTCCAGCAGGATCGGGTCCTCGCGCGGCTTCTGCGGGAAGATCCGCTCGGCGAGCCCCGGCAGGAAGACCACCTCGAAGCTCCGCCCCCGCGCCTGCTCGATCGTGCCCACGAAGACGCGCCCGTACCGATCCGCCGGCGGCCGCTCGGCGAGCGTCGTCAGCTCGCCCGCCAGGACGTCGCGGACCTCTCCCAGCGCCACCGGCCCGACCACGTCGAGCGGCCGCAGCGCGGCGAGCACCGTGAGCACGCGCTCGGGCCGACGCAGGACGACCGGCGCCAGCGTCTCGAGCGCGGCGATCCACTCGCCCCACGCGCCACGCGCCGGAAGCGCCGCCAGCCGCTCGATGACCGGCAGCGCGAACCGGCGCAGGTGCTCGAGATTCCGCAGGTCGCGCTCGATCCCCGCGACGCGCGGCGAATCCGGCTCATCCTCGCGAAGCCGGACGAGCCGTGCACTGTACTCCGCCGCCAGCCCCGCCAGGCGGCGGCTCCAGCGATCCTTGCCGCCGATCACGGCGGACTCCACCAGGAGCTGCTCCCACTTCCACGGCGCGCGCAGCGTACCCTCGACGACCGGGTGGTCGTCGGCGTCGGGCTCCCCCGGGACGTCCGCCTCCGGCACCGCCGCACCGTTCGCGCCCTGCACGCGGCCGGCGTCGGGCGCCGCCGAGTCCGTCGCACTCTGCGCGGCCGGCTCCAGGCTCTCGTCCTCTGGAGCAACCCACACCGCCCGCAGCGCCGGCGGCGCACCGGCCTCGTCCAGCGTTGGCACCTGGCCGAGCGAGAGATACTCCGCGAACCGGCGCGCCGACAGACCCTCCAGCGCGCAGTCGAGCAGCGCCAGGAACGCGCGGCCCGCCGGATCGGGCCGCGAGGTGCCCCGCGCGAACCAGGCGGGCACGCCCGCCCGCCGCAGCGCCACCTCCAGCAGCGAGCCGTAGACCTCGGGCGCGCGCAGCAGCACCGCCATCTCGTCGAAGGGCGTCCCCGCGCGCGCCTCGTCGAGCATCCGCCGCGCGATCTCGACCGCCTCCCGCCCCTCGCCCGGCGCCGAGAAGAAGCGGACGTCGCCGCTCGCGGTCGCCGGGGGCGGCGCGGCCGGCGCGAAGAGGAAGTGACGGGCGCGCACGAGGTCGCCGCCGCCCTGTCCGGTCGCGCCGGCGTCCGCCCGCTCTTCGCTGGCGTCGCGGGCTCCCAGGCTCCGGAGCGCGTCCAGCGTCGCGTCGTCACCGGCGGGGACGGTCGCCAGCACCGCCGGCGAGCCCGCAGCGAGCGCCTCCACGAATCCGCGCTCGGCCGCCCCGCCGATCGACAGGTCGAGCAGGACCATCGGCATCCGGTCGAGCTGATCGAGAGCGCCCTGGGCGGCGGCGCGCGTCGCGAGCGCCAGGAGGGCCGTCCGGTCCACGACCTTCGCGGCCTCGAGCTGCCGCTCGAAGCGCCGGGCCAGCTCGGCGACGTCGCGCGCGGGCCCCTCGCGCCCGTCGAGCGCGCCCCGGGCGACGTGGCCCAGCCGCAGCTCGCCGAGGGTCGCGGCCACCGCCCGGGCAAAGCCCGGGAACCGCGCGACGGGCGCGAAGTACGCGAGCGTCCCCTCGCGCAGGGCCTCGAAGCTCACGCGGGCGGCGATCGCCTCCGTGCCGAGCGCCGTGGCCGGGGCCACGCCGAGCCGCGCCATCTCCGCGGCGGCCAGCCGGGCGGCGAGCTGCGTGAAGCTGGCGCGGTGCAGCCCGAACGTCACCCCGCGCGCGGCCGTCGCCTGGCGGGCCAGGTCGTCCGCCGCGGCGCGGGAAGCGCCGACGATCAGGACCTCCGTGGCGGCGGGGACGCGACCGAGGAAGGCCCCGGCGGCACGGAGCCGGTCAGCGGCCGAGGGGGAGGCGAACGTTTCGAGCACGATGGTGAGCCTAGCCTGTCGGGCGAGAATGCGGCGAGGCTGTGACAGCCGAGGTCACAGCGCAAGGTGTTGCCGAAGGTAGAGCCGTGGCTATGCCGATTCGGGTCGGGCCGGTCGGCGGAGCAGAGACGCTTTGACCCGACGAGGCAATTCGACCGCCGCAAACCATGCGGCGGGGTACAGATAGTCCTCGCCGCTTTCATCGACGATCCGGAGATCCCCTGTCGCCGCCGTCTCGCCATCAGCGAGGACACGGTAGATCTTGTGCAGCTCCAACGATGCCGGGTACGCCGAGTTGTCGATGCAGACCACGAACCGCGCTCGTGATCGCGGGCGCGGCTCGCGCGCCTTAGTCGACATACCGCTTGCGCTTGATCTCTTTCCTGCCGATGCCATGCGCTTCATACCAGTGTAGCTCCGCGTTCCGGATGGCCCCGCTGGGGAGTCGGACCAGCGCAATGCCCTTCAGTTTACGCCATCGGCCCGTGCCGTACATCCTGCGATGTCGCCGGAGATGCCGGATGCGCCTGCCGACAGCGATTGTCTGGATGCGAGTGATCTCTCCGACGATCACGAATGACATCGGCTGCGACCACCGCCTTGTCCGCGGTCCGCACTTCGATGCTCCTTTTCTCCCTGACCGTGGGGGTAGTCAATGCGCCCGATTGTGGTCACCGGCCCCGGTCACATCATCGACACCGGGCGCGGAACACGAGCCCTCGAATATCCCTGGGAGCGGTGGATCGTCTTCCTGCACCCGGCGCAGCGAGACCTGGTCGAGCGGCGCTTCGGTGGACCGGCGCGCATTGCCGGGTCTGCCGGGACCGGGAAGACGGTCGTCGCGCTCCATCGGGCGGCCCACCTGGCCCGCGCGAATCCGGACGCGCGCATCCTGCTCACGACGTTCTCGGAGGCGCTGGCCAGCGCCCTTCGCATCAAGCTGGCCCGGCTGATCGGTACGGAGCCCCGGCTTCGCGAGAGGATCGACGTCGATCCGCTGGATACGGTGGCCCGCCGACTGCACGACCGCCTGCTGGGCCGTGCCGAGATTGCTCCACGCGAGGCGGTTCGTCAGCTCGTGTACGAGGCCGCTCGCGGCGACGATCTCGATGCTTCACCGGCCTTCCTGCTGTCGGAATGGGCCGACGTCGTCGATGCGTGGCAGCTCGACTCCTGGGAATCTTATCGCGACGTTGCCCGCCTCGGCCGCAAGACCAGGCTACCCGAGCGCAAGCGACAGGCGTTCTGGGCGGTCTTCGAGCGCGTCCGCGCGGCGCTCAGGGCCCAGCGACTCGTCACCATGGCCGAGCTCTACGGCCGGCTCGCGGCGCGCTTCGGGGGCGGCGAGCGATCGCCCTACGACTTCGTGGTGGTGGACGAGGCGCAGGACGTGAGCGTGGCGCAGCTTCGGTTCGTCGCGTCGCTCGGGCGCGGGCGCCCCGACGCGCTCTTCTTCGCCGGCGACCTGGGGCAGCGGATCTTCCAGGTGCCGTTCTCCTGGAAGTCGCTCGGCGTGGACATCCGCGGGCGCTCCGCGACACTACGCACGAACTACCGGACGTCGCACCAGATCCGGACCCAGGCCGACCGGCTGCTCGGAAAGCAGATCACGGACGTGGACGGCAACGTCGAGGACCGGCGGGCCACCATCTCGGTCTTCAACGGGCCCGCTCCACTCCTTCGCGTGCTCGATACCGCCGCGGAGGAGTCGGCCGTCGTCGGACGCTGGCTTGCGGAGCGGGCCGCGGAGGGAGTGGCTCCGGGCGAGATGGCCGTCTTCGTCCGCTCCGCGGTCGAGTTGCCCCGTGCCCAGGCGGCGGTCGAGGCCGCCGGGCTCGGCGTCGCCCTGCTCGACGAGACGGTGAGGACGGTGCGTGACCGCGTCGCCGTCGGCACCATGCATCTGAGCAAAGGGCTGGAGTTCCGGGCGGTCGCCGTGATGGTCTGCGACGACGAGATCCTGCCGCTTCAGGCACGCATCGAGGCGGTCACCGACCAGGGTGATCTCGAGGAAGTGTACGACACGGAGCGTCACCTGCTGTACGTGGCGTGCACTCGGGCCCGCGACCACCTGCTCGTGACGGGGGTCGCCCCGGCGTCGGAGTTCCTGAAGGACCTGGGCGGATGAGGTGAACGACCTCGACGCGGCAGTCCGCCTGCGCGCGTTCGAGTTCTTGAGCGAACAGCGGCGGCGTTTTGGGCGAAGCGTCCATCCCCCGGGCTGTGCTCGAGCGCGGATTCGACTTCGAGGGCGCCAGAGTCCCCCTGATCGGTCCTCAGGGCATCTTCAAGCCAGCCATCCTGCCAGAGGTGCCGCTCACGATCACGACCGCCCCGCCGGTCGAACATCGTGAGCGACCCTACGACGACGGGTTCATCGATGGCGCTTTCCTGCGCTACCGATACCGGGGTACTGCTGCTGACCGGGATCACCGCGACAACGTCGGGCTCCGACTCGCCATGCACAGGCAGACACCCCTCGTCTATCTGCACGGCATCGTTCCGGGCCTCTATGAACCGGCGTGGCCCGTCCCTGGGCCCTGAAGCGCCGCATGCTGGTCAAGCGCACCTCCGCAAGTACGGCTACCACGCCCGACAAGCAGGAGCAGGCGACGAAGACGATGCTGGGCGTATGCTTCCTGATACGCCCCCCCAGGGCGGTCTATGCCGGACGCCGGGCGCGCTTCTGCGATCGAGCGGGCCTGAGTTCCGCCTGTGATGCCGCCGTCCGTTTTGGGCGCTGACCAACACGCAGGTCGCGAGCGGGCACCAGTGCGACGCGGCCGTCCCGCCAGATGACTACCGGGACGTCGTGTCGCTCGTGGTTTCGAATCGCCTTGCGGACAGCGCTCTTCAACGCCGCGTCGATCTGCCGACCGTCGGCGAAGATCCGGCCGATACGATTGAGGCCCTTAGTCCTGGCCCTCATGCCCTGCCTCCGCCCGTATGCGCTGCCAAAGGTCGATGTCCTCGACCGTCAGAGTCTCCGTCCCGGAGCCCGACGCAACCAGCCTTGTGGTCTCGGCCGAATTGTCGTACATGCGCCATGTCGCAGTCAAAGGACGATAGAGGCTGAAGAAGTGCCTGAGCCCCGATCGATACCGGCGGCGGACCGTCGCCTCCGGCACTGCATGACCTCCGAGGCGAACGCGAGCTGCGACTCGCGCCACCGCCTGGTCGGCGCTGGGGAGCCAGAGGAACACCAGGTGGCATTCGCAGCCGCTCGCGATCAACCGTCGGATCCTCGGGGCGAGCGACCGACTCGCCAGCGTCGTTTCGAACGCGAAGCTCAGTCGCGCGACGGTGATCCGATACCCGCAGGAAGCCGGCGAGCAGCTCGCCAGCAAGAGTCGACTTGCCAGCGCCGTTTGGACCGCCGAGGATCACGACGGCTGGAGTCCCGCGCACCATGCACCGAGGTTAGGGAGCCTGCGTACGCGCTTTTCCTCTTGACAGCATTCCGCAC
>DASTOJ010000307.1:0-12951 GCA_035762565.1 Candidatus Methylomirabilota bacterium
GTGCGGAAGCGCGCGCGGATCCCGACCGCCGAGAGATTGTTGAGGACAGCCTCGGCCGTGTTCGCGAACTGCACGGTCCCGATCAGCTCGACGGCGTCGAAGCCGTTCGGATAGCCGGCCTCGGCAAGCAGCTGCTTGGCCTTCGCGGGACTGTAGGCGTGCGGCTCGGCCGGCAGGGCGAACTCGACGGCCGGCGGGATCATCGAGCCCATCGGCGGCGACGCGCCCAGGCTATCGGCCTCGGCAATGCCCTTCCGGTCGATCGCGTGGCTGGCGGCCAGTCGCACGCGCGCATCACGCCAGGGTGACTTGGCATCCCCCTGGTCCAGCATGCAGATCGCCGTCACCCATTGCCCGCCCGACGGCACGAGCCGCAGCGAGGGCGTGCGCTTGACCTCCTCGGCGATCGGTCCCGTCATGAGGTAGGCGATGTCGGCCTCGCCCTTCTTCAGCATCGCCAGCCGCGTCGGCTCCTCCGGCACGACCTTCATCACCAGCCGCTTGACCGAGGGCGTCTTTCGCCAGTACTTCTCGTAGGCCTCCAGGACGACCTCGACGCCCGGACGGTGGCTGACGAAACGGTAGGGGCCGGCCCCGATCGGGTGCTTCTTGAAGCCCTCGTCGCCGACCTGCTCGACGTACTTCTTCGGCACGATCCAGGCCGCCCCGGTGGCGGGCGTGGCGTAGAAGGTCAGGAAGTCCGGCCACGCCTCGCCCAGGACGAAGCGGACACGGTTGGGCGCCGGGGTCTCGACCGCCTTCACCTTCGCCTTGAGGAGCTTGGCGGCGGCGCCGCGATAGCGCTCGAAGCTGAACTTGACGTCGTCTGCCGTCAGCGAGTCGCCGTTGTGGAAGGTCGCCCCCCGCCGCAGCACGAACTCGTAGCGCAGCCCGTCGGGACTCTCCGTCCAGGATTCCGCCAGGCTCGGCGCCATGGGGTTCTGTGGCATCGGCTTGACGAGCGCGTCGTGCAGCGCCTCCTGCACCATGAACGGCGTGGCGATGCCGGTGTTCTCGGCGGGGTCGAACCACGTGGGCGCGATCGTCACGTGCATGGCGTAGGTCAGCTCGCCCTGGGGCTGGGCGGCGGCCGGCGCGGCATCGAGCCACCCGGCGAGGGCGAGGACTGCGAGGACGGGGCCGAGACGGAGTCGCAGGCGCATGAGGTTCCTCCTCCGTAGGCGACGTGACCGGAGGCGCCGAGACTAGGCGCGAGCGCCCGGCTGTGTCAAGACGACGACGACCGCGGCGGGAGACCCACCGCCGCCCGTTCCCGTCCTTTACCGGGCCAATGGATCCAAGACGCCGATGGCGTAACCCAGGTCCAGGCGCTCCCCCAGCCAGGACGGCGTAGCGGTATGCGCGGTCAGGGTCAGCCCCGCCGCGTCGTGCTGCATGCGGAGAACCTCCACCGGATCGTCGGGCACCTGCGGGGCCGGCGGGACCTCGGGCAGCAGCCGCCCGTCCGGACGCCTGAATCGCAGCGCGCCGTCGGCCTGGCGATCCAGTTGGAAGCCCTCCTCGTGGACCGCGCGGTGATGCCGGCGACAGAGCAAAGCCAGATTCGACAGCGTGGTGGGCCCGCCGTCCGCCCAGTGGCGAATGTGATGGCCCTGCCCGAACCGCACCCCGCAGCCCGGAAAGCGGCAGCCCCGGTCGCGATGCTGCAGCGCCCGCCGCAGCGCCGGCGGAATCGTCCGGGTCCGGGTGTCGACTTCCACGACCCGGCCCTCCCGGTCGTGGCGCATGACCACCCGGCTCGCGTCGCACGCCAGGCGCTGGGACGTTCCAGCTGGAACGCGTGGGCCGTTGTCGAGGACCGACTCGCCCGGCGCCTCCGGGTCCGCCAGGACCTCGGCATCGACGTGCACCACCACCTGGTAGCGCTCGCCCGGGGCCCCGGGGTCGAGACCCTGTTGCAGGGCCGTGACCGCCAGCAAGGCCAGCGCGTCGGCCTGCTGCTGCTCCAGCGTCGGCGTCTCCGCGGCAGCGTCGGCCGGGCCGGCCTCCGCCTGCTGCTCGCGCCGCCGCTGGTACAGCGTCTCCCGCGCCGCCGCCAGCGCTTGCATGAACAGGGCGCCGACCTCCGGGGTCAGGCGCCCGTGGACCATCACCGTCCCGTCGCTGACCGGATACACCTGCAGAGACCTGTTCGCATGCTGTCCGGCGGTTGGAGTACGACAGCTCGCCGCAGGCCAGAGCCTGGGCCAGCCAGGGCAGCGTGCCCAGGGCGCGGGCCACCCGCACGTGCTCGCGGGCGGCGCCCGGGGCGAGTCCGGTCCGCCAGGTCAGCCAAGCGGCGCAGGAGCGGAAGCCGGTGTTCCAGCCCTCCCGGGCGTCGAACTCGCGAATCAAGCCGAGCAGGCGAGCGGTGGCAGCGTTGAGCTGCGCCGACAACTCGGCGATCTCGTCGCCCAGCCGGTCGAGTTCGGCGATGGACTCCGCGGGGGCGAGCATGTCAGTGACGGACGCTTCCGGGCTGGCAACGTCACACGTGCAGATCTGCATGGCAAGTCCCCCTTGTGGCTGGCGCGACTCTACACCCGGGTTTTCGAGGCATCGGGGAGGCTCGCCACGCGGCGATTTCGGCGTGATCGACACTTTTCGTGACGAGCCCCCTTGCGACGGCACTGAGGAGCCTGTCCGGCCCGAACGACCGGCATCCTGGTGGCACCGCCGACGCGCGACGATCGATCTCGCTGGAAGCGGTCAAGCGGAAACTGCGAGCGCAGACCGCGGTCGGTCATCCACGGATTGCGGCTAGAATCCGCACGTGCTGATCGCCGAGGACTCTCCGCTGTTCGCGCCGCTGGCGGCGCTGGCCCGCGACGCGCGCCTGGTGTTCTTCGCCGGCCTGCCCGGCACCGGCAAGAGCCTGTTGATCCGCGAGCTGGCGCACCTGGCCCACGCGCGCGGGCGTCGGATCCAGCTACTGCAGTGGGACGTGGCCCGGCCCGCGTTCGAGGCGAGCGAGGCAGGCCGGCGCTACCCCCAGGTGGACGGGATCACGCACGGGCTCATTCGCTTGGCCGTCGGCCGCTGGGCCCGCGTCGCCGTCGCGCGATGGTACGCCCTCCATGCCAGCGCCGAGCATCTCCTGATCGGCGAGACTCCGTTCATCGGCCACCGCTTCATCGACCTGGCGCGGCCGGAGCGCGACGACGCGGAGTCCGTGCTGGCGGCGCCCTCCACGCGGTTCGTGATCCCGGTGCCGTCGCGCGAGCTACGCGTGCACCTCGAGGCCGAGCGCGCGCGTCGCGCCAGCGCGCCGGTCCACCGGCGCGAGCGGGAGGACGCCCCGCCCCACGTGCTCCGCACGCTATGGACCGAGGTGGCCGCCGCCGCGGCGGCGCTCGGCCTGGTGGACGCCGCTTCGCCCGCGGGCGGCGCCTACGATCCCGACGTCTACCGGCGGGTCTACGAGCGGCTCCTCACCCACCGCCACGTGGAAGCGATCGCCGTCGACACGCGCCTGCCGGTCGACGGTGTGTCCGCCTACGATGTCCGCGTCCCGGCGCCCGACCTTTTGCCGACCCCCGTGGAGACCGCGCGCTTCATCGGCGAGGTCGAAGCGAGCCACGCCCAGGCCGGCGACGTACAGACGGAGATCGACGGCTGGTGCCGTCCCGCGCCCGGGTGACGCAAGCTGGCCTCGACACGCGGGTCAGGCGCGCCACCAGGCGGCGCTTGCACGCCAGAGGGGGGTGATCTATCGTCAGGACACCCGCGGGAAGGAGTTTCCATGGCCTTCTTCGACGTCCCCAAGGACGAGGACATCACGCCCGAGGCACGTCACTGGCTGGAGGAGCTGCAGCGCCTCCGGGGCGTCAAGACCTCGCCCCCGAGCAGGCTGGCATACGTGCCCACCCCCTGGATCCTCAAAGCCCAGGTGATCGCCGAAGAAAACCTGTTCAACGCGCTCTCCGGACGCTCGCGGTTTTCCTGGGAGGCCCGGATGTTCGCGTTCATGCTGGTGGCCCATGCCAGGCGATGCACCGGCTGCTTCGGCGCCTCGCGCCGAAGCCTGATCGCTCTCGGCTTCGACGAGCCTGCGCTCGACGGTATCTGTGCCGACCCGGCCGTGCTACCTCTCCCCGAGCGAGACGGGGCCTTCGTGCGTTACGTGCTGCGCTTCGCGCTCAGCGCCATGGACGTCGAGCCCAAGGACTTCCACGAGATGGCGGCCCAGGGCTTCGCGCCCGACGACGTTCGGGAGATGATCGGCTTCGCCGCGTTCTGCATGTTCAACACGATCTTCACTACGCTGGCCAACACGGCGCTGCGCGACGAGTGATGCTCGACCATCTGACGTGAACTGCCCCGCCTGCGCCCAGGACCTTCGACCCGGCGCCCGCTTCTGTGACGGTTGCGGTGCCGCCGTCGAGGCGCGGTGCCCGGCCTGCGGCAAGAGCCAGCGACCGCACGCCCGATTCTGCGATGCCTGCGGCACGCCGCTGGCCGCCGGCACGTCCGCCGCCCCGACCGCCGCCCCCGCGCCCGTCGCGTACACCCCGCGCCACCTCGCCGAGCGCATCCTGACCGAGGGGCGCGCGCTCCGCGGTGAGCGCAAGGAAGTGACCGTCCTCTTCGTGGACGTGCAGGGCTCGACCGAGCTGGCCGGGGCCCTCGATCCCGAGGAGTTCCACGCGGTCATGGACGGCGCCTTCCAGATCATGCTCGACGCCGTCCATCGCTGGGAAGGAACGGTCAACCAGTTCACCGGCGACGGCATCATGGCTCTTTTCGGCGCGCCGATCGCCCACGAAGACCACGCCCGGCGGGCCTCCCACGCCGCGCTGGAGATCCAGCGCGGCTTCGGCGAGCACGCGGCCCGGCTGCGGCGTGACAAGGGCTTCAGCATCCAGGTCCGGCTCGGCCTCAACAGCGGTCCCGTCATCGTCGGCGCCATCGGCGACGACCTCCGCATGGACTACACGGCGCAGGGGCTCACGACGAACCTCGCCGCCCGCATGCAGCAGGCGGCGGAGCCCGGGTCGATCCTGATGGCTGCTCCGACGCACCAGCTCGTCGAGGGGTACTTCCGCCTCCGGCCGCTCGGCGCGCTCAACCTGCGCGGCGCCACCGAACCGGTCGACGCCTTCGTCCTCGACGGCGAGGGCTCGGTCGTCTCGCGCCTGCAGGCCTCGCTGCGGCGGGGCGTGTCGCCCTTCCGCGGGCGGGAGGCGGAGCTCGCCCTGCTCGGCGAGGCCTGGGAGCGCGCCGCCGCGGGGCGCGGCGACGCCATCTGCCTGGTCGGAGAGCCGGGGATCGGCAAGTCCCGCCTCGCCTACGAGCTGCAGCGTCATCTCGGCTTGCCGGACCGGATCGAGGGGGCGGCGCAGGCCTACGCGCGCGGGGCCGCCTACTTCGCCTTCCGGCCGCTGCTGCGGCAGCTGGCCGCGCTGGCCCCGGACGAGGATCTCGCCGCGGCCCGCGAGGGGTTGCATCGTCGGCTGTGGGATCTATCGCCCGAGCTCGCCGCCTTCGTGCCCGACGTCCTGCCGATCCTGGGCACGTCCTGCGAGACCCTCGCCATGCTTCGGGACGCGCCGGCCGACGGGCGCCGGGACCGCGTGCAGGACGCGGTTGTCGCGTGGGTGGCGGCCGAATGCCGGCGGGCACCACGACTGGTGCTGATCGAGGATGTCCACTGGTTGGATCCGTCGTCAGAGGACCTCTGCCGCCGCCTGGCCACCGCCGCGCGTGAGTTGCCGCTACTCCTGCTCATGACGTCGCGGCTTCCGCTCACCGGCAGCGGGCTCGAGGTGGCCGGGGTGCGGGAGGTCCGGCTCCGGTCGCTGGCGGCCGAGGACATCGAGGCGCTCGTGAACGCCCAGCTCGATCCTTACCCGGCGCGCGAGAATCTGCGCCGAGCGGTGGCCGAGCGGGCCCAGGGCAACCCGTTCTACGTGGAAGAGCTCGTCCGGGCGTTCCGGGAGCGCGGCGATCTCGTGCTCGGGGACGGCGCCTACGATCTGAGCGAGGCCGCTGCGGCCGTCGTCCCACCCAGCCTGCACGCCCTGATCGCGGCGCGCATCGATCGCCTGCCCCCGTCCGCGCGCGAGCTGATCGCCGACGCGGCCGTGCTCGGCAAGCGGTTCCTGCTGGCTCACCTGAACGCGCTGACGCCGGGGGAGCGGTTCGACGAGGACCTGGCGCTGCTCGAGCGCCGTGGGCTACTGGACCGGGAGTCCGGTGGTGGCATCGCCGGGCTGAGCTTCCACCACGTCCTCATCCAGGAGGTCGCCTACGGCGCCCTGCTCCAGGCCGACCGCAAGACCCGGCACCGGCGCGCCGCCGAGACGATCGAGTCGCTCTACCGGGGCCGGACCGAGGAAGTGTGCGATCAGCTCGCCCACCACTGGGCGCGCAGCGACCGGGCGGTGGCGGCGTTGCCGTACCTCATGACCGCGGCCGACGGCGCCGTGGCGATGGGGGCCAACCAGGAAGCCATCAGCCACCTGCAGGGCGCCCTGGAGCTGACGACCGCGCATCCCGACGCCGTCGGCGCGCAGCAGCGGGACGCCCTACGCCTCAAGCTGGCCGGCCTGCACTTCGTCGTCGGCGAGCGCTGACCGCACTTCTCCGCCGCCCGGCGCGTCGGAACCCGTTACACTACCGGGCTGTTACCCCGTCGTCATCCGGTCGATCGGAGGAGAGCATGCCCCACATGAGGAAAGTGCTGATCGCTGCGCTGGCCATCCTCGGCCCGGCCACCGCGCAGTCCGCCCTGGCCCAGACCACCACGCTCACCATGTCGTCGTGGGTGTCGCCCCAGCATCACATCACCGCCGTCGTGCTCCAGGGCTGGGCCAACGAGGCCGAGAAGGTCACCAGCGGCCGCGTGAAGTTCACGATGCTGCCCAAGCATCCCTCGGCCCCGCCCGGAACCTTCGACGCCGTGCGGGACGGCCTCGTCGATCTCTCGTACGTCACCGCCAGCTACACGCCGGCGCGGCACGTCATGCCGCTGCTGCCCGAGCTGCCGGGAGCGGGCGAGACCTCGCTGATCAACTCGGTCGCGTACTCGCGCATCTACTGGAAGCACTTCCACAAGGTCGGCGAGTACAAGGGCGTGAAGCTCCTCGGCGTGTTCACCCACGGCCCCGGCCAGATGTTCACCAAGAAGCCGGTCAACTCCGTTGCCGATATCCAGGGGTTGAAGATCCGCACCGGCGGCGGCGTGGCCGAGAAGGTGGCCAAGGCTCTGGGCGCCTCGGCGTTCGTGAAGCCGGCTCCGGAGTCCTACGAGCTGCTGAAGTCCGGCGTCGCCGACGGTGTGTTCTTCCCGATGGAGTCCGTCGTCTCGTTCAAGCTCGACACCGTGCTCGAGCAGGCCACGCTGTTCCCGGGCGGCATGTACAGCTCGGCCTTCGGCTTCTTCATGAACGAGGACAAGTGGAACAAGCTGCCCAAGCAGGACCAGGACGCGCTGGAGAAGATCTCGGGCGAGTGGATCGCGCGCCACGCCGGCCGGTCCTGGGACACCGCCGACCAGAAGGGCCTGGAGGCGCTCCGGAAGTCCGGCGTCAAGATCGTCAACGCCAACTCGGAGATGGTGGCCGAGGTCCGCAAGCGCTCGGCCCCGATCATCGACGACTGGGTCAAGCAGGCGAGCGCCAGGGGCGTCGACGCCGCCAGGATCCTGGCCGAGTTCCGGGAGGAGCTGAAGAAGGTCGCCGCCGAGAAGTGAACGCGCCCGAGCAGGGGTGGGAGCGGCGCGTCGAGGCCAGCCTCGGCGTCGCCGCCTCCGCCATTCTCTTCGCCATGATGCTCCTGACCTTCGTGGACGTCGTGGCCCGGTACGTCTTCAGCCGGCCGGTGCGGGGCGCCTTCGAGGTCACCGAGCTGATGCTGGTGGTGCTGATCTTCGCCGGCCTGCCGCTCGTGTCGTACGCCGATGAGCACGTCACGATGGACTTCATCGACCGCCTGCTCGGCCCCCGGGCCCGCGCCCGCCTGGAACGCGGCGTCCACGTGGTGACCGCCGCCATCATGGCCTTGCTGGCCTGGCTGGTGTGGCTCAAGGCCGACCGCATCTGGGGCTACCGCGACGCCACCGACGTCCTGCGCATCGTGTACGGGCCGTTCGTCTACTTCATGGCGGTGATGATCGGGCTGACCGGGCTGATCCACCTCTACAAGGCCTTCCGGCGCGGATGACCGAGGGCCTCGTCGGCCTGGTCCTCATGGTGGCGCTGGCCTTCGTGCGCGTGCCGATCGCGGTGGCCATGGGCATCGTCGGCATCGTCGGCTACGCCTACGTGCGCGACTGGAACTGGACGGTGGCCTTCGCCACCGCCCAGACCAAGATCTACGAGACCGGGCGGAACTACACGCTGTCGGTGGTGCCGCTCTTCATCCTCATGGGCAACTTCGTCACCCGCGCCGGCATGTCCCAGGAGCTGTTCCGCGCGGCCTACGCCTTCATCGGCCACCTGCGGGGCGGGCTGGCCATGGCCACGGTGTGGGCCTCGGCCGGCTTCGGCGGGATCTGCGGCTCCTCCATCGCCACCGCCGCCACCATGGCCAAGGTCGCCTATCCGTCCATGCGGCGCTTCGGCTACTCCGACCGGCTGGCGGCCGGCGCCATCGCCGCCGGCGGCACGCTGGGGATCATGATCCCGCCCTCCACCATCCTGGTGATCTACGGCGTCTTCACCGAGACCAACATCGGCAAGCTGTTCGCGGCCGGCGTCGTGCCCGGCCTCCTGGGGGCCGCGTTGCTCTGCCTCGCGGTGGTGTACACGACCTGGCGTGACCCGCGAGCGGGCCCGCCGGGACAGCGCACGGGCTGGCGCGCGCGCGGGCTCGCCCTCAAGGAGGTGTGGGCGGTGGCCGCGCTGTTCGCGTTCGTGATGGGCGGGATCTACGGCGGGCTCTTCACGGCCACCGAGGGGGCCGGCATGGGCGCCTTCGGCGCCATGACGTTCGCCTTGTGGCGCCGCGCCCTCACGTGGCGGACGCTCTACGCGGCGCTGCTCGAAAGCGCGCGCACGACCGCGATGCTCTTCATGATCCTCATCGGCGCCCTGATGTTCGCCGAGTTCGTCAACATCACCACGATGCCGGCCGACCTCAAGGCGTTCGTCACGCGGTTCGAGGTGCACCCGACCCTGGTGATGCTGGCGATCTGCGCGATCTACGTCGTGCTCGGCACCGCGATGGAGGAGCTGTCGATGGTGCTGCTCACGCTGCCGGTGTTCTTCCCGGTGGTGGTGCACCTCGGCTTCGACCCCGTCTGGTTCGGCGTCATCATCGTCTGCGTGGTCGAGATCGGGCTGATCAGCCCGCCCGTCGGCATGAACCTGTTCGTGCTCAAGACGCTCCTGCCCGGCGTGACGACGGGTGCCGTGTTCCGCGGCGTCCTGCCGTTCATGGCGGCCGACGTGGTTCGCCTGGCCCTGCTGGTCGTGTTCCCCTGGCTGGCGCTCTGGCTGCCCAGCCTGATGCGCTGACGCGCCGCGGCCTCAGCAGCGGGTGACGTGGGCGGCGACGGCCAGCCAGCCCCCTGCCCGGCGCGCCCACACGTCGGTGTAGCGGCCGGCGCCGGCCTGCCCGTCCGGCCGGGTGTACGTGGTCCGCGCGTGGATGATCGCGACGTCCCCCAGGATGCGGACGTCGACGTCGCAGGCTTCGAGGTTCGTGATCGCAACCGGCCGGGCCGTCTGCTTCAGGAAGGCATCGCGGTCGAGGAATGATCCGTCGGGGTTCGTGCAGCGGAAGTCCGGCGCCAGGATCTCGTCGAAGCGGCGGACGTCGGAGGTCTGCACCGATCGGATGTAGTCACGGTTGAGGTCCAGCAGGGTCTCGAGGTCCGGTCGTGAGGCCACGTGGGTCGGCATGGTGTCTCCCTCCCCTGGGTGCGGTCGAGCGCCAGGGTGCCACCCCGCGCGCCCGCCGGCAATTACCTCTGAGATCATAGCCGCGGGGCTGGCGGGGTCCGCTACACTCGGGGTCGAGTGAGCCAGCGCTTCGACCGCGCCGAGAACAGCGTCCTGCGGCCGACCGTCGTCGAGGTCAGCCTGGCGCGCCTGGCCGAGAACTTCCGCGCGATCCAGGCGGCCGTGGCCCCCGCCGCGGTGATGCCGATCGTGAAAGCCAACGCCTACGGCCACGGCCTCGTCGCCGTGGCCCGGCACCTCGTCGCGCTCGGCGCCGCCTCGCTGGGCGTCGCCTTTCTCGAGGAAGCGGTGGCGCTCCGCGAGGCCGGCGTCAGGGTGCCGATCCTCGTGATGGGCGGGATCTTCGGCGACCAGGTCCCGGTGTTCCTCCGCCACGGGCTCACGCTGACCGCCTCCTCCGTCGACAAGCTCCGGCACATCGACCAGACGGCCCGCGAGCTGGGCGTCACGGCGAAGGTTCATCTGAAGATCGACACGGGCATGGAGCGGATCGGCGTCCACTACTACAGCGCCCGGGGGCTGCTCGAGCGGGCCGCGGAATGCCGGCACTGCGCGATCGAGGGGATCTACTCGCACTTCGCCAACGCCGACGCCGCCGACCTGGGCTCGGCCCGGCTCCAGCTCGCGCGCTTCCTGGAGGTCCTGGCCTGGTACGACAAGCAGGGCGCGACGCCGCCCGTCCGGCACATGGCCAACTCCGGCGCGGTGCTCCAGCTGCGCGAGAGCCATCTCGACCTGGTGCGGCCGGGCATCCTGCTCTACGGCGTCTACCCGTCCGCCGACGTCGCCCGCACGATCGCCGTGCGCCCGGCCCTGTCCTGGAAGTCCCGGGTCGTCTACTTCAAGGTCGTGCAGCCCGGCCATCCCGTGAGCTACGGCTCCACCTGGCAGACCGACCACATGGTCCGCGTCGTGACCATCCCGGTGGGCTACGGGGACGGCTACTTTCGCGCCCTGTCCAACGTGGCCCAGGTGCTCATCCGCGGGAAGCGCTACCCGGTGGTGGGACGCGTCTGCATGGATCAGATCATGGTCAACCTCGAGTGGGACACCGCCTACAACGGCGACGAGGTGGTGCTGATCGGCGCCGACGGCGGCGAGGTCATCACCTGCGAGGACCTGGCGGAGTGGGCGGGCACGATCCCCTACGAGGTCCTCACCAACATCAACACCCGAGTCCCCCGCGTGTACGTGTGATGGGGCCCGAGGCTCCCATCGCCGCTTCCGCCTGCTCCAGCCAGAAGCGCATGTCCATCTCGCGGTACATCGTTGTGGAGGTGGTGAAGTGCTCGCGGGCCTGGTCCCGCTCTCCCGTGCGCTGGTAGAGCTTGCCGAGGCCGAAGTGGCAGTGGGCGACGAGCGGGCGCATGTCCCGATCCCGCGCGAGTGCCATCGCGTCCCGATAGTGTGCCTCGGCGGCGGCCGTGTCGAGCGGCGCTGCGGTCGCGGCGATCTCGCCGAGCACGTGGAGGGTCTCCGCCTCCGATCCGCGACGTTTGAGCCGGCGGCACAGTTCGAGGCCGCGCTGCGCGGCAGCACGAGCCTCGTTGGGGCGCCCCGCACGGAGATAGACGTCGCTCTGGAGCGCCATCATTGCCGCCATCCCGCCGATGAACCCTAGAGCCTCCGCCTGGGCGACGCTTTGCTCGAGCACCGCGACGCCTTCGTCGGCACGCCCGAGCAGGGCATACGCATACCCGAGCCAACCCATGGCCAGGGCCGCCTGGAAGGGTGCGTCCCCGGCCCGGACGATCGCCAGACCTCGCACCGAGGTACATGCCGACGATGGTGCTGAGGGCGAACTCTCCCAGCCCCTCGGCGATGTGGGACGCCCGTTGAATGTATTCCATGGCCTGCTCGAGATCGCCGGTCTGGAACCTGTGGTTGGCGAGGAAAGCGAGCACCCATCCGCGCCGGGACCGGTCGTCGAGCGTGGTCGCGAGCGATTGGGCCTCTTCCAGGACGCTGATGAGGCGGCGAAACTCCGCGAGACGGAACAGCGGGGACCGCAGGTCGAGCCTGACGTCGATCGCCTGCTCGTCTCTCTCGCGACCGGCGGGAAGATGGTCGATGGCGCTGAGTGCCTGATCGAGCCATGCCACCGCCTCGCGGCTCGCGGACTGCGCGGTCGCTCTCAGCCCGGCCTGCCTCGCAAACCGCGCCGCCTTCTCCCACAGCTCGCCGCGCAGGCTGTGGTGCGCGAGCCGCTCGATCTCCTCTCGGCCAGGTATTGGGGGGTATAGGAATCCGGAGACGAAGAGCGCGCGACCGAGGGTGTCGGAGTCGCAGCGAGCCGTGCTCCGCACTTATTGCAGAACCGTGAGTCCGCAGGCAGGTCCGCGCCGCACGACGCGCAGCCGAGCCCCAGGCGGGTTCCGCAGGCGAGGCAGAAGTTCGACTCGGGCGGATTCTCCTGCTGGCACCGGGAACACTTCATACCGGAGCCTCCAAGCAGCCGCGTCGGTCAAAGTCGGAGCGGCCGGCCGAGCGTACCTGCCCGGGTCTCGCGTGGTCAAGGACATCAAGGCCCTACGCGCGTCGATCCGTCTCCCTGGTAGGTATAGCGGAAGGTGACGCATCCCGGCCGCGAGCCCGGGCAGTAGTAGCCGATCATCTCCAGCTTGGCGTACCGGCCGGTGGCCGTGCGCACCGCCCACACGCGCGGCTTCGGGCTCAGCACGTGCGAGAAGAAGCCGTAGTGGTACCAGCCCGCGATGGCCGGGTTGCGCGGCTCGGCGGCGCCCTCGTTGGCCTGGTAGCCCTCGGCCGGGACCGTCCGCACCTCGTCGAAGCGCCGTTCGCCCAGGTCGAGAATGCCCGCACCCGGCCCCCCGATGATCGCGTAGCGTCGGAAGCCGAGGTCCCAGTGCGGCGAGCCGCCGGTCTCCACCACGGCACCCAGCCGGAGCGAGAAATGGCGCCAGGTGTCGGGCGCCGTCGCGTCCACCGTGTAGAGCACCGGTCCGACCAGCTCGCGCCCGGCATCTGTCGGCGCCGGCGCAGTCGGCGAGTACGTGGGCACCTCGGGCTGGCGCAGCGTGAGCGC
>DASTOJ010000308.1:0-30394 GCA_035762565.1 Candidatus Methylomirabilota bacterium
GCATCGCCCGCGACTCACGAACCCGAGCGGCGACCAACGATCTCATTGCGACGATCTGTGTGTGCACGCAGGGTGCCACGGCGTCGGCTGGGACGCCAGGCGTAAACTGGCGGCAATACTGAGGTCTGCCGCGATGCCCAAAGCCCGGGCAGCGTCTTCGGTGGGGCGTCGGCACCACACGTGTGGTGTCGTGGCCGCGGCCTGACGGGCGCCTCGTCGGGCACCCCCGCTCACTCGATGCCATTGGCCCGCTGCAGCTCACGCACGTACCGGACGATGACCCGGACGTCATCGGCTCGCGCGTGCGGCAGCGGCGGCATGTCACCGAAGCGCCAGTGGTGCCTCGGGACACCTCGCTGGACGGCCAGCGTGAACGCCACGTCGGCGTGGTGCGCGGGGCGGTAGACCGCGTGGACAAGGGGTGGCCCGGCCGGGCCGCCGGCGGCGTTCGCGCCATGGCAGGCCGCGCAGAGCCGGTCGAATGCCTCATTGCCGGCCCGCGCCTCGGCGCTCAGGACGGGAACCTTCACCGCGACGACCGTGGCCATGCCCGGCCGTCGATCGCCAGCGCTGAAGTACCCCGCCACGACAGATGCCGTCAGGAGCGCGCCGAGGATCGCCCACCACCGCCGGCTCACCGCCTCCGCGCCTCCTTACCTTGCCGTCATGATGCCTGTCTCAATGACCGCGGTGGCCCTGGGTGCCCGCCGGAGGCTTCAGCGCGCTGAGGTATGCGACCAGGTCGATCAACTCCTGCACGCTCAACGAGTCGTTGAAGGACGGCATCTTCGAGGTTCCGTCCGGAGCCTGATAGCCTTTGCCCTTCTCGATCACGGCATTGGGATTGATGATCGCTTCCGCGAAGTACTCCGCCTCGTGCAGCGGCCCCATCATGGAGAGCTCCGGCCCGACCTTGTCCTTGTCACTCGGTGCCCGGAACTTCTCCCCCTTCACCTCGTGACACGTGTGGCACTCTAGCTTCGCGAAGATTGTGCGCCCTCTACCGGGATCGCCCTTCGGCCATGTGAACTTCCACCCTTCTGGAGTTCCATGGTCGCCATGCGCCGGGGGGCTCGCCGGCGGCGCCGGCTTGGACGGAGCCTGCTTCGCCGGCTGGGCGACGCCCACGGGCACCGGAGAGACCAGGAGGGCGCCGCCCAGCGCCGCGATGACGGGAAGTCGCAGCCGCATCGCGTCAGCGTTCCAGCACGACCTTGACGAGATCGGCGACTTCTTTGTCGCCCTCGTGCTTCGTCGCGACGCTGACGATCCACCCTGGCTTCACGTCGCCGAGGGCGACCGTTTGCTCGACGAAGCCGGTCTTGCCCGGCTCGGTGGCCCGAGCGAACCGGACTACCTTGGCACCCGGCTTGAGATGCACCACGACCTGCCGGGCCTTGCCCTTCGCGGTGGTTTCGATCGTCAGCGTCTGCGCCGCCGGATCGACCGCCTTCACAGGCCCGGAGATCGGCGCCTCGTCGGCGCCCGCGGCGCCGACGAGCCACGCGGCCACGACCAGCACGGACAACAGTCGAATCACGACGGATCCTCCGCTTCGCATCGTCGAGCGTGAGCTCATCGACCGGCTCCGGCAGCCCGGCCTCCATCCCTCGAGAGCGACAGCACGTAATAGACGAGGTCCCAGGTCTGGTCCGGCTCCAGCGCGTCGCCGTACGACGGCATCGGCGTACCAGCCAGCCCGGTGACGAGCGTGCGATAGATGTCCTCCGGCCGGTCGCCGTTCTTGAACCGCTGGGGGTGCCTCAGATCCGGGGCGGCGATGGGCAGATCTCGACTGTCCTTGAGCGTCGGCGCGGACGGGCCGTCGCCGCGTCCCGTCTCGCCGTGGCAGGCGAGGCACTCGGCGTCGGCGTAGAGCTTCTTGCCCCGGGCCACGCGCTCGGCGGTCATCGGCGGTGGGGTCGGGATCTCGACCACCTTCACGTCGCCGCGCTCCCAGAAGCCCTTGTTCAGGGTCTTGACGTACTCGATCAGCTCCAGCCGCTGCTCTTCGGGCATGTGCCGGAAGCTCGGCATGATGCGGTAGCCCCGCAACCCGAGCGTCAGCGGTCCACCGGCGGCCCGGACGCCCTCGGTGAGGGTGCGGTCGAGGTCGGCGGTGGTCGGGAGCTGGCCCGAGGGCGTCGAGCGGAACTTGAAGTCCCGGGTCGTGAGGTCGCGGGGCTGCGGGGAGCGCCGGGGCGACAGTGTCGCACCGACCGAGCCGTCGCCTTTGCCCTCCACGCCGTGGCAGCCGACGCACGCCATCTTGAAGATGTCGCGCCCCACGGCGACGCTCTCGGGGTGCTCCCAGGGAACGTGGGGGCCGTTGTGGCCTGAGAACGTGTGCTGGTAGGCCATGACGGCCCACCGGTCCTCGACCGAGAGGTCGGCCTTCCAGGGCGGCATGGCCGAGCCTTTGGACTTGAAGGGATCCACAGTGCCGCCCTCGCTGACCCGCCAGAACCAGTAGTTGTCGCGCATCTCGGCGACACCGGCCTTGTCGCGGAAGTCCGAGGGTTTGAGCGGGAGCACCACACCAGCGGGCCCTTTTCCGTCTCCTGCATCACCGTGACACACCGCGCAGGTCGTCGTGTAGATCTCCTTGCCGCGGGCGATCATCTTCGGGTCGGTCCACACGCCGATCGGCACGTGAGCGTCGGCGTAGGGAAGAGGAGCCGGCACGTGGGCGTGGCCACCCGCATCCTCCTCGTGTGGCTCACCGTTGCGGACGGGATCGGCCTGGGTCACCCGGGTGTCGTCGATCCACAGCCCCGCCGCAAGGCCAGCGACCACGACGCCGAGAATCGACCAATGCTTGGCTGTCATTTGCGGCTCTCCTCAGAAGTCCCAGTCGATGCCGACGAACACCTGGTTGCGATAACTCCGCAACGGGTTCTCCTCGTGGAACTTACGCACATTCACGCTGTCCCGGATGAAGAAGGCGATGTTCTGCCAGGGGTAGTAACGGATCTGGGCCGTCAGCACCGTGGCATCCAGCTTGTCGTCCTTCAAGCCTCCCGCCCAGAGCTGGTCGAACCGGCCAGAGAGCATGACGTTCTCGTGCACCAGGTAGTCGGCCTGCACGGTCAGTCCCATCGCCGTGCGGTCGAAGTCCCCCCGCAACTCGCCCGGCAGCCGATAGATCCGGTCCCAGATCAGGGCGCCGTAGACGTCGAGAGCCTTCCAGCGTGCGTTGGCCGCGATCCCGGCGCGCAGCCGGTCGAGACGGCGATCCCCCGGCTCCTCGTGGTCCTCCGGGTTCGGGGCCCGGACGACACCGAACCCCCAGTTGAGCAGACCCGAGATGTTGAACGTGAACCCCTTGCGGTCGAGTAGGTCGAAGCGCAAGACGCCGTACGTGTTGAATCCCTCGTTCTCCCGGAGGAATCCGATCTGCGCCAGCACCACGTCGTTGAACATGGCATGGAAGTCGGCGCCCGGCGCGCCGGTTGTGTTGTACATCACCTGATCGGTGACGAGCTGGGGCTCGCCCTCGTCCCGGTCCTTGAACACGCCGAAGAACTTCGAGGCGAACGCGTACGGGACGATCGGGAGGCGGTGGACCTCCGAGATGTCCTCGCCGGGCTCCTTCTCGAACTCGAGCTCGGTGTCCAGGATCAGCTGGCGGTTCGTGGCGTAGGAGAAGTTCGTGCTCGGGTCGATCTTCCCCGCCATCAGCATGGGGCCGTGCATGTAGTTTCCACCGTGCCGGCCGACCATCGTCTGCCCACCCATCACCATGGTGGGCGCGCCCAGCGCACCGAACAGGCTGCCGAGATTGGCCATGAAGAAGGCTTCCTTGCCGAGGCCGAACTTGTGGCCCCGGTTGTAGAACCCGCGATCCCGGGCGAACTCGGTCGCGTTGGGCTCGTACTCGAGCTCGGCATAGATGCTGAGATTCGGCGTGATGGCCCGTGTGATGAAGATCTCGACCTCGTGAGGGGGCTCGAGCTTCACCTCGGTCTCGCGGGGCGACTCCGCATACTCGAGGAGTCCCCCCACGACCCGGACCGCGACGCTGTCGAGGAGCGTCTTGACCGGCCCGTCGTCCTCGAGCGTGCCGAGCAGACCGTCGGGCCTCGAGGCGCTCGGGATCTGAAAGCCCATCATGTGGAACTGTTCGCCGAACCGGTTCAGCCGCGGCGGCCGGGTATGACAGGCGTTGCACTGGGCGTCGTACTGCCGGGCGAACGCCGGGACGGCCTCGGCCGGCTTCACAGGCACTACGGCCAGGACCCCGCTGAGCCAGACGAACACGACCAGCAAGCGAATGCGCATGCGCCTCTCCCGTTGACGTCGGATTGCCGGTCACAGAACGACCGGTCGACCGCGCGCGGGGGGACTTAGATCCGGAGAGTGAGGTGGAGCAGGAAAAGTGGAGACGAGCGAGATAAGACCGGACGAACCACGAGCACCGGCGGCGCTGGCATCGGCAACACCTGCTCGGCGACGGCGACTGCCACCGGCATGAGTGCTGGCACGGCGTAGGAGGGCCTCGCTGAAGCCGCCTCACACGAGGCGCCGTCGCCATGGGTTTTGGTCGGCGTCGCGTGCGGGGCGCCGGGCTCGTGGTGCGCCTCTGCGTGCAGCGGAAGGACACACGTGTGACTCAGGATCGACAGCACGGCGAGAGCCACGACCACGACGTGGAGCGGCGAGCGACCTCTCATCAGTGGTCTCGCACGATACCCGAGCCCCGGCGAGACTGTCAACTGTTCCGGCCGAAATTTGCTGGATTGGGCAGCCTACAGCGCGATGCGCCGCAGCCGCAACGCGTTGCCGATGACCGACACCGAGCTGAACGTCATCGCGGCGCTGGCGATGATCGGGCTCAGCAGGATGCCCAGGACGGGGTACAGCACACCGCCGGCGATGGGAACGCCGAGCGCGTTGTAGACGAACGCGAAGAACAGATTCTCGCGGATGTTGCGCATCGTCGCCCGACTCAGACGTCGGGCCCGGACGGCGCCGCGGAGATCGCCCTTCACCAGCGTGATGCCGGCGCTCTCGATGGCCACGTCGGTGCCCGTTCCCATCGCGATGCCGACGTCGGCTTGCGCCAGCGCCGGCGCGTCGTTGACGCCGTCGCCGGCCATCGCCACCCGCCGGCCCTGGGCCTGAAGCTCGCGAACGACCTCGCTCTTGCGCTCGGGCAACACCTCCGCCTCCACCTGTTCGATGCCGAGCTTGCGCGCGACCGCCTCCGCGGTCCGCCGGCTGTCGCCCGTCACCATCACGATGCGCAAGCCGGACCGCCGCAGCGCGGCGAGGGCTTCCGGCGTCGACGGCTTGATCGGATCGGCGACGGCGACGAGCCCCGCCGCGCGGCCATCCAGGGCGACGAACATGACGGTCTGGCCCTCGGCGCGCAGCGCGTCCGCCTCGGCGAGCAGCGCATCGACCGCCACGCCGAGGTCCTGCATCAGCCGCAGGTTTCCCAGGGCGACGGCGTGACCTTCGACGCGACCCACGACGCCCTTGCCCGTCACGGAACGAAACTCCTCCGCCGCCGCGACCGCGATGCCGCGCTCGGTGGCGCCGGCGAGGATGGCCGAGGCCAGCGGGTGCTCGCTGCCCCGCTCGAGGCTGGCGGCGAGCCGGAGGACCGACGTCTCGTCGGGTCCCGTCACCGCCTTCACCGCCGTCAGGCGGGGCTTGCCCTCCGTCAGCGTCCCGGTCTTGTCGACGATCAGCGTGTCGACCTTCTCCATCAGCTCCAGCGCCTCGGCGTTCTTGATGAGCACGCCGGCCAGCGCGCCGCGCCCGGTGCCGACCATGATCGACATCGGCGTGGCGAGGCCCAGCGCGCACGGGCACGCGATGATGAGCACGGCGACCGCGTTGACGAGGCCGTAGGCCAGGCGAGGCTCCGGGCCCCTGAGACCCCAGCCGATGAACGTCAGCACGGCGATCACCACGACGGTTGGCACGAACCAGGCCGACACCTGGTCGGCCAGCCGCTGGATCGGCGCCCGCGTCCGTTGCGCCTCGCCAACCATCTGGACGATCCGCGCCAGGAGCGTCTCGCTCCCCACGCGCTCCGCGCGCAGGACGACCGTGCCGGTGCCGTTCACGGTCCCGCCCGTGACACGGCTGCCGGGGACCTTCTCGACTGGGATCGGCTCCCCGGTCACCATCGATTCGTCCACGGCGGTCGCCCCCTCGACCACGGCGCCGTCGACCGGCACCCGTTCGCCTGGCCGGACCCGCAGGAGATCACCCACCTGGACGGCCTCCAGGGGCACGTCCTCGTCCGAGCCGTCGGGCCGAACGCGCCGGGCCGTCGGCGGCGCCAGATTCAAAAGGGCCCTGATCGCGCTACTCGTCTGGCTCCGGGCCCGGAGCTCCAGCACCTGCCCGAGCAGGACGAGCACGGTGATCACGGCCGCCGCTTCGAAGTAGAGGCCGACCTCATCACCGTGAGCACGAAACGACTCGGGGAACAGGCCCGGCGCGACCGTGCCGACCACGCTGTAGACGTACGCCATCCCGGTTCCGAGCGCGATCAGCGTGAACATGTTGAGGCTGCGGCTGGCGATGGAGGCCCAGCCGCGCACGAAGAACGGCCACCCCGCCCACAGCACCACCGGCGTCGCCAGGACGAGCTGCAGCCACGCCGACATGCGCCCCGGGATGAGGTGTCGCAGCGGCTGGCCGGGGAGCATGTCGCCCATCACGAAGACGAGCAGCGGCAGCGTCAGCAACAGACCGACCCAGAACCGACGGGTCATGTCGACGAGCTCCGGATCGGGGCCCTCATCCACGCCGGCGGTCCGCGGCTCCAGGGCCATGCCGCAGATCGGGCAGCTCCCCGGCGCGTCACGGACGATCTGCGGGTGCATCGGGCAGGTCCACTGCGCGCGGGCCCGTACCGGCGCCGGCGAAACGGGCGGCGTGGCGTAACGGGTGGGATCCGCGACGAACTTCTCCCGGCAACTCCGGCTGCAGAACCAGTACGTCGTCCCGGCGTGCACAGCGCTTCCGCCGCCCGCCTCTCCGGCAATGACGTCCATCCCGCAGACGGCGTCCTTCATGGTGGCTGCGTGGCAGAGTACCGAAGGCTCACCCATACTTTCAACGTCCCCTTCGGTCCCGTTGCGCCCGCTGCGGATGTCGGTAATACTTCGATTCCTCGAAGCTGGTGCCCGGGCTCGAACCGACCGCACCCGCATCCAGAGGCTGATATGCGTAGACATCTCCGGACCACCGTCTTGATCCTTCTCGTCGTCTCCATCGCGTGGGGGATCTCGCCGGGGACGGAGGCTCAGGACAGCCCGCCGCGCGGGGGCACCCTGGTCGTCGCCATCGTCGCCGACCCCGGCCACCTCAACCCGGCGATCACGACCAGCGGCGCCACGCACGCCGCCGCCGAGCTGATCTACAACGGCCTGCTCGGCCGGGACGAGCGCGGCGATCCGACGCCCGACCTGGCCGAGAGCTGGACGATCGAGCAGGGCGGCGCCGTCTACCGCTTCCGCCTGCGGGACGGCGTCACCTGGCACGACGGCAAGCCCCTCACCGCGGCCGACGTCAAGTTCACGTTCGAGGACGTGCTCCTCAAGTTCCACGCGCGCACCAAGGCCTCGATGGGCGGCGCGCTGGCCGGCATCGACGCGCCCGATGACCGCACGGTAGTCTTCCGGTTCAAGCAGCCCTACGCGCCGCTGCTCCTGCAGCTCGACGCCACCGAGGCGCCCATCGTCGCCCGCCACGTCTACCAGGGCGGCGATCCGCAGACGAGCCCCGCCAACGTCAACCCCGTCGGCACCGGCGCGTTCAAGGCGGTGTCGTATCGCAAGGGCGCGGAGATCCGCCTGGCCCGCAACGCGTCGTACTTCAAGCCGGGGCTGCCGTACCTCGACGAGATCGTGATGCGCGTCATCCCCGACGCCGGCACCCAGGTGCTGGCGCTGGAGAACGGCGAGGTCGATTTCCTCTGGGGCGTCCCCGGTCCGCACCAGGCCCGGCTGAAGGCCGACGCCCGGTTCCGGACCGCGCAGACGTCCTATCACCCGGGCGGATCGAACTGCATCATGACGGTGAGCTTCAACCTCGATCGCCCCGCCCTCAAGGACGCGCGGGTCCGTCGCGCCGTCGCGCACGCGCTGGACCGCGACGCGTTCCTCAGGCAGATCCTGTTCGGCGAGGGCCGGGTGGCGGCGGCCCCGATCTCCAGCGAGATGGCGTGGGCCCACGCCCGCGGGCTCAGCCTGCCGGGCTTCGACCGCGCCGAGGCCGAGCGGCTGCTCGACGCCGCCGGCTGGAAGAAGCAAGGGGCGACGCGGGTGGCCCGCGGCGTGACCGGCGTCGCCGACGGCACGCCCCTGGCCATCGACTTCCTGCACTTCCCCGCGTTCGCCAAGTACGGCGAGCTGATGCGCCAGCACCTGGGCGCGGTGGGGATCGAGGTGACCCAGCGCCCGCTGGAGCCGTCGGTGTTCGCGCCCACCGTGTTCAAGAACCGCGCGTTCGACACCAGCGTCATCTCCTACTGCAACGGGCCCGACCCGGAGATCGGCGTGCGCCGCATGTATCACTCGTCCCAGATCGGCCCCGCCCCGTTCACCAACGCCGCCGCCTACCGCAACGACAAGGTCGACGCGCTCTTCGACCAGGCCAGTCGCACGGTCGAGCGCGACCGCCGCGGCCCGCTCTACCGCCAGGTCCAGGAGATCGTCGCCCAGGACCTGCCCTACGTCTGGCTGGTGGAGACGCCGACGACGCGCGCCTGGGCCGCGCGCTGCGGCGGCTTCCGGGCGTGGACCGGGCTCTTCGCGGAGGCCGCCTTCTGTAAGCGGTCGTAGCCGCGCGTGAGCCCGCGCTACCTGCTGCGACGTCTCCTGCAAGTCGTCCCGGCGGTGGCGGGCATCGTCCTGCTGGCGTTCGTGGTCATCCACGTAGCACCCGGCGACCCGGTCGTCGCCCTCGGCGGCGAGCACGGCGACGAGGCCTACTATGCGTTCATCCGGGCGAAGTTCGGCCTCGACCGCCCACTGCCCGAGCAACTCCTGACCTACGTGACGAACGTGCTGCGCGGCGACCTCGGCCAGTCGTACGTGCACGGCCGCCCGGTCGCCCACGTCGTGGGCGAGCGCCTGCCCGCGACGCTGCTGCTGATGGGCACCGCGCTGGCGCTGTCGAGCATCATCGGCGTGTGGCTGGGCGTCCTCGCCGCCCGGCGGGCCGATCGGCCGGCCGACCTGGCCGTGCGGACGGCGGCGCTGCTGGGGCACGCCACGCCGTCGTTCTGGCTCGCCCAGCTCGCGGCGATCACGCTGGCGCTCGGCACGGGCCTGTTCCCCGTCCAGGGCATCACCGACCCGCACCAGTCCTGGTCGGGCTGGCGCTACGCGCTCGACGTGCTCCATCACCTCGCGCTGCCGGCGCTCGTCCTGGCCGCCGGCGAGCTGGCGCTGACCACGCGCCTCACCCGCACCGGCGTGCTGGAGGGGCTCGGGACGGACTACGCGCGCACCGCGCGGGCCAAGGGCCTGTCCGAGCGCGCCGTCGTCCGCCACGCCCTGCGCAACGCGCTGCTGCCGGTGGTCACGGTCATCGGCGGCCGGGTCGGCATGCTGTGTACGGGCGCCGCCCTCGTGGAGGTGGTCTTCGCCTGGCCCGGCCTCGGCCAGCTCATGCTGTCGTCCATCCTCACCCGCGACATCCCTGTCTTGCTGGGGCTGTTCGTGCTCGTCTCCCTCGCCGTCATCGCCGCCAACCTCCTGACCGACGTCGCCTATGCCTGGCTGGACCCGCGCGTTCGCTACGACTGACACGCGCCTCACGGGCGGCACCGTCGGGATCGGTCTGACGCTCGCGCTGGTGATCGTCGCGGTCTTCGCCGGGGCCATCGCGCCGGTGGATCCCTTCGCATCCGTCGGGTCGCCCCTGTCGCCGCCCTCCCGCGCCCACACGCTGGGGACCGACGACCTCGGGCGCGACCTGCTGGCGGGGATCGTTCACGGGGCGCGGACGTCGCTGCTGGTGATGCTCAGCGTCACGGTGCTGGCCTCGGCGATCGGCGTGTCAATCGGCGCCGTCGCCGGCTACCGGGCCGGCACCACCGACGACGTCCTGATGCGGCTGACGGAGTTCGTGCAGGTCGTGCCGCGGTTCTTCCTGGCGGTGCTGGTCATCGCGCTCTTCGGGCCAGGTCTCGACCGTTTGGTGCTGGTGCTCGGGCTCACGTCGTGGCCGGCGATCGCCCGGGTCGTGCGGGCGGAGACGTTGTCTCTCGCGCGGCGCGAGTTCGTGGAGGCGGCGCACGCGCTTGGCGCGCCAGCCGCGCGGGTGCTGGCGCGACACGTGCTGCCCAACGCGCTGCCGGCGGCGGTGGTCGTGATGTCGGTGAACGCGGGCACCGTGATCCTGATGGAGGCCGGGCTGGGGTTCATCGGCCTGGGCGACCCGCACGCGATCAGCTGGGGGTACCTGGCGAACAATGCACAGCGGTTCCTGCGTCTGGCGTGGTGGATGGCGCTGTTTCCGGGGGCGGCCATCGCACTGGCGGTGCTGGGGTTGAATCTGCTGGGGGATAGGTTGAACGACCTGCTGGATCCACGGGCCGGGCGGCTGACGAGCTTCTGACCCCGGACGCCGTCGCGGCGGCGGAGACGACGTGTCTCCGCCGCTGCGACGGTCGCGCGATCACCGCGTTTCGATCCAGACCTCCCGGAACGCGACTCTCGAGCCGGAGTACGCCTGCAGGCCGATGTGTCCGTAGGTCGGGTCCTGCCTCGGCGCGATACCCCGGCCGGTCTCCAGATTCTTGAAGCCCGTGGTCTGCACGAGTGGGCCGCCCTCCGGCCCCAGCTTCACCGTGTACACGTTGCTCTGCGCTCCGATCTCGTACTGGTACCACTGCCACGGCTGCAGCACCGGTCCGCGGGTGTACTCCTGCGTCCGCGGTTCGCTTCCGTCGCCTGCCGGGACCTTGTAGAACGCGCCCGTGCGGTTCTTGTCGAGGCCATCGGGCTCGCCGATGCGCGAGTCGCCACGCGCCTGATCGTCGATCTGCACCTCGAAGCCGGAGTAGACCGCCACCCACGCCTTGTTGCCGGGAATGTCGTGGAAGGTGTCCCGCGCCAGGATGTCGGCCGTTGGCCGCAGCAGCGGGTCGCGGAAGCGCACGAACACCCCGGAGTTGTCGTCGACGCTCGAAACCATGAACTTCAGCCGCAGGACGAAGTCCTCGAAGGTGCCGAGCGTGTAGTAGAGCAGCGAGAAGTCGCCCTGACCGAGCGTGACGATCTGTCCGTCGATCAGCGTGAACGTCGTGCCGCCCCCGATCCGCCGCCAGCGATCGAACGTGCGACTGGTCCCGTCGAAGAGGTACCGGCGCGTCACGCCTCTCGTCGACGGCAATTCGGGCGCCACCGGGTGGGGCAGCGTCGCGAGCAGGTGATCGGCGGTGCGCCGGGCGATCGCGACGCCACTCAACATCGGGTTCGGCGACCCAACAGTGGGAAAGAGCGCCGGTCCCGCCACGTAGGCGTTGACCACGTCCTTGAAGCGGCCGACCTCGTTCGTGACCGTGCCCATGCTGAGCGTGCCGGCCTCGTGATGCGTCGTGCCCATGCCGTCGCGGCGCGCGCGGTGCGAGAAGGCCGCGGCGACGTCGGCGGCCGCCGCCCCGGCCGGCAGCTTGATCGTCTCGGTCACCACGCCCTGCGGGGGAATGAGGACCGTCAGCTCGCGACCGCCGGCCAGCGCAATCGCGACGTCGTCGATGGCATTGTCCATCGCCTCCCAGAGCGCGTGGTCGTTCCTCGTCTGGGGGCTCGCCGTCGCCGGCGGCAGGTCGCGAGGGTCGGCGAGCGCCACGAAGGCCTTGGGCCGGCCGAAGTCCTGCTGCGTCGTGGACAGGGACACGGCGCTCTGGGCGTTACCGGACTCCATCTCGCCGATGCCGCGGATGGTGATGACGACGTGGGAGTCATCGGCTTCCCGCATCGCGGTCACGTGCTCGAGGTCCGGCACCTTGCGGAACAGCTCGGCCTCGGAATTGGTGCCGGTCGGGCCCAGCCCCGACGCGGTGATCTGCAGGTGGAAGTAGTGCGGGCGGCCGGCGATGGTGGCCTTGCCCTTGACGAAGAGCGCGCCCACTTGCAGCGCACGGACGTCGGGCACCAGATACTTCAGTGATTCCCGCCGGACCCGGATCGTCAGATTCGAGCGCATGTGGGCCATGAGGTTCTGGCCCATCTGGGCGGCGCTCGGCACGCCGCTCTGGCCGAACGAGATCAGCGCGAGCCGCGCATTCTCGATCGTGCCGAGAGCGAGCACCACGGCCTCGTCACGCCCCACCCGAATCTCGTCCTGGCCGAAGACCTGCACCCCGGTCACGCGGAGCTGGCCGCCTTCACTCGTCGTCGACAGCGCGGTGACGTGGCAGTTCGGAACGATCATCAACCGCTTGCGCGCGTCGACGAGGTCCGACTCGACGCCGGCCGACCGCGCGGCGGCCGTGAGGACTGGCACGGCGCTGAACTTGTTGAACGGAAACTGTCCGGGATCGGTCTGGCTCTGCACGGCGAGCGGGGCTTCGAGCTTCAGGAGATTCAGCAGCAGCTCGCGCTTCGGAGCCGGGCCGCGTCCCTGCGGCAGTCCGAGCCAGTCGAGCAGTTCGTTGTCGCCGGGCGGCTGCGCGCTGAAACGAACGGCCGGGTGATCGGGCAGCGTCTCGGGCGCCATCGAGTTGCGGACAGCGCCACCGGTGATCGCCTCGAACACCTGCTGGCGCAGCGCGTTCTGCAGCGGCCCGTACAGGAAGTCGTTGGTCTCGTCTACGCCGATCTGCGCGCTCGCCTCCCCGAAGTAGCGCCCGTCGAGCTCTGCGACCAGCGCGTCCGGCCACCGATCCCGAGGCAGCTCGGTGTCGTCTGGCGTGTCGAGCGGTTGCGGCGACCAGCCGCCCCAGAAGATCGAGCGCCCGCCAACGCAGTACGCCAGGCCGCGGAACCCGCCGGCGAGGAAGGTGTGCCAGGCGTTGCCCCAGACGGGCGGGTCGGCCATCGTCGGCAGGTTCTGGACATGCTCGGGGATGGCCAGCGGTCCCGCCTCGAGGACCAGGACGCGGTGACTCCGCGTGGCATCGGCGAACAGCACCCGTTCCGCAACGATCGCACCGAACGAGCCCCCGCCGACGATGATCACGTCGAACGGCCGGCCTCCCTCGCTGAGGCTCCGGCGCGCCTCGTCGAGCCCATT
Organism: Candidatus Methylomirabilota bacterium; assembly: GCA_035762565.1. Lineage (GTDB taxonomy): Bacteria > Methylomirabilota > Methylomirabilia > Rokubacteriales > CSP1-6 > AR5. The sequence continues at coordinate 13,213 of DASTOJ010000308.1, forward strand.
GCAGATGTAGCGGCCCAGCGTATCGATGGTGAAGGTGGTCGACTCGGGATTGGTTGGTGACACCATGGCGGTACTCCTCGCGTTACGACCACATCGGTCTGCTCGGTTGAAGACAGCGGCAGCGCGCCTTTGCGCCAGGCCAGCACCTTAATTCCTCAGGGAAAGTCGGGTCAAGAGCAAATCGGCATCGCGCGACGCGCGTGGAAAGGTTCCCCCACCGTCGGACGAACCAATGGCGTGCCCAACGTCTTCGCCACCCGCGCTACGTGCTCGACGTGCTCCGTCACCTGGCGCTGCTCGCCCTCGTCCTCGCCGCCGGCGAGCTGGCGCTGACGACGCGCCTCACCCGCACCGGCGTGCTGGAAGCGCTCGGGACGGACTACGCGCGCACCGCGCGCCAGTTCAGCGCTTGGGGACGGCGAACTACTTCGGGCGGTCCATCATGCAGGAAATCCGAGCGATCCCGATCCCACCGGAGCAGATTGAGGAAGCTCACCGTCAGAGATTCCCGACCGCCTTGAAATCGCGTTCGATCCGTATCGGTCACAAGTCATTCGGCACCCTCCGCTCACAGGCCTTGATCGGCTGATCTTCTTCATCAGATGAGTACCAAAATCATCGACGAAGTAATCGTAGGAGATTGGGAAGCTGCGCCGCCAGAGTTCGCGAGGATTGGAGGCGTGGGACCCGAACTGTCCAAGGAACTTCAACAGTGCGCTGCTCCCGTAGCGCTCGATGAGCCAGTCAACCGCGAGGAACGCTTGGCCGTAGGTGCCAGCGTCGCCGATTCGACCTAGCTGCGCCAACCAGGGTCCTTGGCTCTCGAGCATGCGGAGGTCAGGGAACCGTTTGGCAACGTCTTTTGAGCCGACTATCGGCTCTGCGATCTCGGCTCGCGATGCGGGCTCGGTTCGAAGTTCAAGGAGCCCCAAGACTTTGAGCCTGACCCACTCCGCATGACCCTCAAGGAGCCACAAAGGAGGCCCGACTCTCGTGCCTGCCATTAGCTTCAACTGGCTGACGTGCGTTAATTCATGAGCCATGAGTCCAGCACGAGTCGCCGGCTGCATTTGCGCAAGCCGGTCATCGCGGAAGACGACACCTCCTTCCATGGCGACAGCAGCGGCCGACGACCACCATGCCTCCGGTCCAGATGAGCTGGCGATTTGGCTGAGCTCCTCGACAAGCGCTGCACCGTCAGCACAGAAGTACACCCTGAGCGCCGCCGGAAGAGGAAGCGCGAGCTTGTGGCGCATCGTCCAGGCAACGGCATCGACGAGGTCTTTGTGAGTCGGATTCCCCTCAAGCGGCGCGGGCGCCCCACTGTTAGCTTGAATCTCGTAGTCGCGGCACTGAGCCGCGTGGCTCGGCCTTGCGAGGACTGTCACTAAGACTAGCAGCAGAGCGAAGGAGATGTTCGTCACAACGCGGTCACAGCCGAACGCCGCACGTGAACCTCTGGTCCTCAAGCCGTCAGCACTGGCAGCAGACCTTTGCCTCATAGAGCGGATCCCCCAACAACGCAGTGATCTATTCTTGCAGCGCTACCTCGAAAGTACGGGCGGCAGAGAGTCCACAGCGGAGACCCGGTGGGCCGCGTCGGGAACCATCTTGCCAACCGTCGTCACGACGTCGTTGTTGGTCAGCCACATCTGGCCGGTCCAGTGATCCTTGGTGTATGGGTGCACACCGTTCTCCGGGAACAAGGTGTCCACGTACGTGTACCAGTCCGGGTTGCCGCTGCCAGCGATGGGGGCGACGTACAGGAAATGCTTGGCACCCGGAACGTACTCGGTACCTTCACCCCCGGCCCTCCGCAGCCTTGAATTGCTTGGGTCGGATGTGCGGAACCCGTAGGTTCCGCTTGTGATGCTTCCCTGCCCGTGCTGATGCGCTTGCCAGAGTGTCCCGCCGCCCCGCTCGATGGTATAACGCTCGCGCATCGTGGTGCCATCGCCCCCGTCCGGCACGAGAACGAAGAGCGTGGCGCCTTCCTTGAAGGCTTGGTTCTGAGTGAAAACGAACCGCATAGGCCTCGGTGCCATGTAGACGAGTTGAACGTTGCCGCTCCCGGCCACGAGTCTACGCGCTGAGGCTGACGCCATTGATCTCTCTCCCCCTTGTGTCGAGAAGGCCCCTACAGTGCGTCACCCAGATCAAGCAATTGGGCAACCGTGTAGGTCGCACTCGAGCCCACGGCCGGAGGCGTGCCGAAGTGTCCGGGGCCGTTTGCCCACGTCTCTAGCGCCACGAGACGCGTGATGATATCGTCGAGCCGCTTGTCCGGGTTGAGCGTGTCTCCGCCGCCCCCCCGAGCGATGCCCTCCAGAATGCGAAGGCGCGTCAGCGCGTCGGGGATGACCGCCTGGACCGCTTTGGCCGCCGGCACCGTGCTCCCCGTGAACTGATCCTTCGTGTAGGGGTGGAGACCTTTCTCGGGGAATAGCGTGTCGAAATAGAAGTACCAGTCATCCGCGCCAGAGCCGTCCTTGATCGCCCGGTACATGAAGTGCGCGGCGTTGGGGACGATCACACCGTCGGTGCCTCGATTGCGACCGGTGCCGGTGTCCGAGGTCTTGAAGTTCTTGTTGGAGGCCGTGCTTGCGGCGTCCTGCATGGCCACCCAGGTCGTCGTGGCACCGCTGTCGACGGTGAAGTACTGTGGCGTTCCCGCGTAATCGACGATGACGGTTGCCCCTTCCTTGAACGCCTGCGCCGCCGAAAGCGACAACACCGTGGAGCCGGCCGTGACGCTGACCGTCCCCGATCCAACCATGAGATTGCGCGCGGATGCTGCGACGACCCGAAAAAGGGGAAGTCACTCCACCTAGGCGTGTCGCGAACCGGTCACGGCGCACGCGGGAGCACCTGACGGCGCCAGGAGATAGACAACTTGATCTACACGAGTCATTCGGGAGCATGTCGCAAGATGCCGTCGCCTTTCCATTCGCTGGATCGACTCCTCGCGCATAACGCGGACTCGTGTCGATCGCGAATACTGGGAGGCGCCGTTCTAGAATCGAGCGAGACAGAGCCTGGCCCATACCGAGTACTCCTGGTAAAGGGCCCGCCAGGGTGCCGTGACCGCTTGCGGCTTTCTCGGCCTCGTGCTGTAATCCCGCCCGAAGCCACGAATGACCTTGCGTGTCGATTCACCGAGAGCGCGCTGCGCCACAGACGCCGCAGTCGATAGCCGGGGCATGACGGGCGCACGTGGCCACACGCTCGACATCGTCTCGCTGACTCATCGCTACGGCCACGTCACCGCGGTCGACGACGTCTCCCTGTCCATCCGCGCCGGCGAGATCGTGGCGTTGCTCGGCCCCTCCGGCTGCGGCAAGACGACGCTGCTACGGGTGGTGGCGGGGTTCGTCCGCCAGAGCGCGGGCTCGGTCCGCATCGACGAGCGCCCCATCGACCACCTCCCGGCCAACCTCCGCAACGTTGGGATCGTCTTCCAGAACTACGCCCTCTTTCCCCACATGACGGCGGCCGACAACGTCGCTTACGGGCTCCAGGCGCGCGGCATCCCTCGCGCCGAGGTCCGGCGCACGGTCGAGCGGTTCCTCGAGGTCGTGCGGCTGACCGGGCTGCGTGATCGCCTGCCGCGCCACCTCTCGGGGGGCCAACAACAACGAGTGGCGGTCGCGCGGGCGCTGGCTGTGGAGCCGACGGTGCTGCTGCTCGACGAGCCGTTCAGCGCGCTGGACAAGGGGCTGCGGCTGGACATGCAGATCGAGCTCAAGCGGCTGCAGCGGCAGTTCGGGCTGACGGCGATCCTGGTGACGCACGACCAGGACGAGGCCATGAGCGTCGCCGATCGCATCGCGGTCATGAGCCACGGGCGCGTCGAGCAGTTCGACACGCCGACCCAGGTCTACGACAACCCCGCCACGCTGTTCGTGAGCGGCTTCGTCGGCACGACCAACCTGCTCCCGGGGAAGGCCGTGGAGTCCTCGAACGGCACCACGGTCGTCGAGCTGGCGGCCGGCGCGCGGCTGGTCGTGCCCGCCGACCGCGTCTTTCCTGCGGGCGCGCCGGTGGTGCTCTCGGCCCGGCCGGAGCAGCTCGGCCTCCACGACGAGCCCGGGGCGGAGCGCTGGCCCGTGCAGCGGCGGCTGGCGGTGCCGCTGGGGCCAAATCTCATGTATGACCTCGAGACGCGCGACGGTGTCACGCTGAAGCTCGTCGAGCCCCGGCTCGGCGTTCCTGCGGACATGACCGGGGAGGCCTGGTGCGGACTGCGCGCGGGAGCCCGGCCCGGACTGTTCCAACCCGAAAAGGAGACGACATGACTCACCCACACGCCACCCGCCGTCAGTTCCTCGCCGGCGCCGCGACCACGCTCGGCGCGCTCGCGCTCGGCCGTCACGCGCACGCCAAGGGGTCGGTCACCGCGGCCATGTACCCCGGCACCTGGGAGGAGGCCTACCGCGCCCACGTGGCGCCTGCCCTCAAGAAGGCCCACGACGTCGACCTGGAGATGACACCGCTCTTCGCGGTCGACCAGATCGCCAAGGCGTCGGCCGCGCGGGGGGTGCCGCCGTTCGACGCCTTCGTGCTCGACCCCGGCCCGCGCGTCACCGGGATCGATCGCGGGCTGTTCGAGAAGTTCGACGCCAAGCGCCTCCCGAACCTCGGCAAGCTGCCGGCCGGCATGGCCGACGAGTGGGGCGTCACCGTGGCCGCCCAGGTCGTCGGCATCGGCTACAACCCCAAGAAGCTGCCGCGGCCGAAGGGCTGGACCGACCTCCTGAAGGAGCCATGGGTGTCGCGCCTGGGCATGACGGGCTTCCAGACCACGTACGGCACGGTGTCGATCATCGAGATCGCCAAGCAGTTCGGCGGCTCGGAGACGAACCCCGAGCCCTTCTTCGTCGAGATCCGGAAGGTGCTGCCCAAGGTGGCGGCCATCGGGGCGCCGGCGTCGATGCCGGCCCTGTTCCAGCAGGGGCAGTGCGACATCACCTACACCAACACGCAGACCGTGGCCACGCTGCGCGGGCGCGGGGTGGACGTCGAGTTCGTGAAGCCCGCGAGCGGCGCCGTGGCGTTCTTCACGACCATGCACATCGCCAAGGGCTCGAAGGAGAGCGAGAACGCCTACAAGTACTTCGACACGGTGATCACGGCGCCGGTGCAGGCGGCGCTGATGGAGCCGCCGAACAACTTCATCCCGGTGAACCGGGACGTGAAGCTGGCCAAGGACCTGCCGATGGCCTCGCTCGACGAGATGGCCAAGTTCGTCCGGCACGACTGGTCCAAGATCAACCCGCTGCGCGCCGCCTGGATCGCGCGCTTCAACAAGGAGGTCGCCAAGTGAGGGTCCGGCCGGCCGAGTGGCAGCTGGCGCTGCCGCTCGCGCTGGCCTACGCCGCGTTCTTCCTGGTGCCGCTGGCGCTGCTGATCATGGTGAGCGCGTTCGACGACGAGCGCCTCACCACCCTCGGCTTCGCCCAGTGGGGGAAGTTCCTCGGCGATCCGTTCACCTGGAAGGTCATCCTCGACACGGTGAAGCTGGGGGCCGTCACGGTGGTGGCCACCGCGGTCATCGGCTACCCGATCGCGCTGGTCTTCCTCGGGGCCGGCCCGCGCTGGCAGCGGGTGATCCTGTTCGTGGTGATCCTGCCCCTGCTCACCTCGGTCGTGGTGCGCACGTTCGCCTGGATCGTGATCCTCGGCCGTGAGGGCGTCATCAACCAGGCCGTGCTCTGGCTCGGCCTGGCGCCGGCGCCCCTGAACCTGCTGCAGACGGAGCCCGGCCTGGTCATCGCGCTCACCCAGATCGAGATGCCTCTCCTGCTGCTGCCGCTGCTGAGCGTGATGTCGCGCATGGACCCGAGCCTGCGCGACGCCTCGGCCGGCCTCGGCGCCTCGCGGTGGCGGACGCTGCTGCGGGTGACGCTGCCGCTCAGCCTGCCCGGCCTCGTCGCCGGGTGCATGCTGGTGTTCGCCAGCTCGACCACGGCGTTCATCTCGCAATTCGTCATCGGGGGCAACCGCCTGGTCTACCTGCCGCTGCTGATCTGGCAGCAGTCGCTGGTCGTCTACAACTGGCCGCTGGCCTCGGTGGCGGCCCTCACGCTGCTGGTCTCCGTCGGGCTGGGGGTGGCGGCCATCGCCACTCTCGGCCGGCGCAGCCGGTCGGCCTATTGAGATGGGGGGCCCTGACGTGGCCCCCCATGCCCCCCCGCCGCGCGCCCTTGCCCTCACCGCCTCCGCTGTCACCCGGCGGCGGGCGACCGACCTCAGCTACGCCGCCGTCGTGGGCCTCCTGGCCGGGATCGGGTTCCTCATCCTGGTCGGCCCCGTCGTGATCGTGCTCCTGACCTCGTTCACCGAGGGGCGTTCGATCAAGTTCCCGCCGTCGGGGCTCTCGATCCAGTGGTACCAGCTGCTCTTCGACCCGGTGCGCTCGGCCCAGATCCATCGCGCCGCCCTCAACAGCCTGCAGGTCGCGGTCGTCGCCATGGTGTGCGCGACGGCGCTGGCCACGCTGGCCTCCGTCGCCCTGGCCCGCCGGCCGGGGCGGTGGGCGCGCGCGCTCGACACCTTCTTCATGTCGCCCCTGATCCTGCCGATGCTGGCCTTCGGGCTGGCGGCGCTGATGTACTTCACGTTCCTCGGGTTTCGCCCGTCGCTGGGGCTGATCATGCTCGGCCACATCGTGGTGGTGGCGCCGTTCGTGCTGCGCACCACCTCCGCCAGCATGTCGCAGCTCGACCCCGCGCTGCTGGAGAGCTCGGCCAGCCTCGGAGCGAGCTGGCTCTACACGTTCCGGCGCGTCACGCTGCCGGTCATCGCGCCGGGCATCGCCGCCGGCGCCTTCCTGGCCTTCGTCGCCTCGCTCGACAACGTGCCGGTCTCGCTGTTCCTGGCCGGCCCGCGCAGCGACATGCTGCCCATCCGCATGTGGGGGATGATGGAGAGCATGCTCGACGTGCGCGTGGCCGCGGTGTCCGGCGTCCTCATCGCCACCGTGCTGGGCCTGATGCTCGTCATGGAGCGCGTGGTCGGCCTGACCCGCCAGCTCCGCGACTGAGCCGGGGAGAGATCGATGACGATCGTCGCCAAGCCCCTGAACGCCGACGACTTCGCCCCCTACGGCGACGTCCTGGCGCCGCCGCCAGACTTCGGCCGCGTCTACTTCGACGAGGGCCTCCGCTCCACCCGGCCCGGCGCGTGGGCGAGCCTGTCGGTCTCCCACGCCAAGTTCCTGCCGAGGCTGCCGCTGGAAGCCAAGGTGATGGAGCGGCACGAGTTCTCCTCCCAGAGCTTCATGCCGCTCGACGTCTCGCGCTGGCTCGTGGTGGTCGCGCCCTCCGGCGCCGACGGCGGGCCCGACGGCTCGCGGGCCGCCGCCTTCCTGGCCGGGCCGGGCCAGGGCGTCACCTACCACGCCGGCACCTGGCACCACCCGCTCACCATTCTCGACCGGCCGGGGCGCTTCGCCGTCTTCATGTGGCGCGATGGGACGAAGACGGACGAGGAGTTCCGCACCCTGGCCACGCCGTTCACGGTCGAGGTGCGGGACTGAAAATCCTGGTGTCGACGGTTCAATCCCGTCCCTCTCACCGGCCTCGACATCCGCGCGTTCCTCCAGCACCTACTCCGTCACCTGCGCGGCCCGATAGATCTGCTCTGGGATCGCGGCCCCATCCACCGCCGCCGGGAGGTTCAGACCTTCCTCGCGGATCACCCGCGCCTGCACGTCCACTACTTCCCGGCGTACGCGCCCGAACTCAACCCGGTGGAGTACGTCTGGGCCCCAGGCTGACCAGGCGCTCGCCAACGGTGCGCCCGATAACCTGGCCGATCTCCGGCAGCGACTGGACGCCGCGATCCATCGCCTGCGGCGCTCGCGGCACCGCCTCTGGTCCTGCATCCACGCTTCGGACCTGCCGTGGGCGCACTGAGACCTTTCCAATGGCTCGCTTGACCGGCGCACCGGCTCGTCCTATCGTCCTTTCCAGTGTTGGTAGGGAACGTTGCGGTCCTTTCAAGTGTGGTCTTGGTTGGCCTCGTGCTGGCCGGAATTGTACGAGGGCCGACGACTCTCTCGAAGTACGCAGATACCCATGTCCGGTTACCAGACGGCAGCTCGGCACCCCGAGACCCGAGAGACCCGGTTCACACGGGCATAGACATCGAAGGGCGCCATGGCCAGCCGGTTATCGCGTCATCCGATGGGATCGTCGTCCTCGCGGGTCACGTGGACGAGGTGTGCGGTATCCGCGTTGTGATCGACCACGGGTCGGTCGACGCCGCGCGATTCTATACTGGCTACTGCCACCTCTCCGCGAGCGCCGTGGCAACCGGTCAACGGGTCAAACGTGGGGAGGTAGTCGGATATATTGGTCGGAGCGGTCTCTGGGGGTCGCATGAGCACGTTCACTTCGATCTGCAAAGGGTCGTGCCCGAGAAAGACGTGCGTTGGAGCTTTATGGACCCTGAGCCGTTCGTGGTGGGGTGTTTCGACTCCGGGCGAATTTATCCTCAGGAGCGTCTCGCCCTCACCTGGCCTGTCAAGTGCTGAGCGTCGCTGCGGGCTGATAATGCCATCCCGCCCTGGGGCTCGTTGATGAGCGGTACCCATGACGCTTGTGGCGCGAGGCAGCTATCCATTGCTTAGGCAGACCTCAATAGTGCTTGCCGTTGTAGCAATAGGTGCGGTGGCGCTTGGGACGAATGGCCTTGCGTACGCTCAGACACCGGACTACCGGATATTCCAACCACAAGGGGCGGGACCGCACCCGGCCGTGGTGTTCGCGTCAGGATGTAGCGGCTTCGCTCCGTCAGTTGCTCCGACGGCGTACGAGCGAACAGCCGGGCAACTGCGTGGCCAGGGGTACTTGGTCCTTTTTGCCGACTATCTCGGCCGGCGTGGCCTGAAGAGCTGCGTCAGTGGCCGGATCAGTCGCAGTGACGCCGGCAAAGATGTCGTCGCGGCAGCCACGTGGCTCAAATCTCAACCATTCGTTGATCCCGCACGCATCAGTGCGCTTGGCTGGGCGTATGGGGGCGGTGCCATACTCGCAGCTCTAGCAGAACATGGCCCCGACCAACTGAGTTTCTCCCGAGCCGTCGTCTACTATCCCGTGTGCCGATGGCTTCGGCCCTGGAAGAATCCCACGCCAGTTCTGATGCTCCTTGCCGGTGCCGATGATGTGGCCCCCGGCGATGAGTGTGAAGAAGTCGTAAAGCGCAGTGCCACATCCAACGCAGTGAAGATCGTGCTCTATTCAGGAGCACAGCATGCCTTCGACGTTTCTGAGTTATCCGCCAGCACGACATATCGCTTCGGCACGCTTGGCCATGATCCCCGGGCTGCCGCGTCCGCACAGCAGGAGATCGAGCGATTCCTCGAGGCCGGCGAATTCGGCGGGCGGTGAACTTCTGCGAGCGAATCCTCTGGATTGACGGCGGTCCTGGCTTCCGGTCACCACGGACCGCCTCGAGCAGGATGGAATGCTGCGCTGGGCCGTGGAGCACGGTCTTCACATCGCGGCCGCGGCGTCTTCGCCGCCGGCAACCACACCCTGGCCGGTGAGTTCCAGGAGGCGGCGGACGAGTATCGCGAGATTCCGCGCCTGGCGTTCCGACGCTCGCCTCGCCGTTCACCGTCGAGGTCCGAACTGACCGTCAGGGCCGCACGTTCTGGTTGAGATGGAAGAGGTTGTCGGGATCGTAGCGGCGCTTGACCTCGCGCAGGCGCGTCGCGTTCGGGCCGAAGGCGGCCTGGACGGACGCCTGCTCCTTGAGGTCGTCCACGTTGAGGTAGTTGACGTAGCGGCCCGCCGCGAAGTGCGGGGCCATCGCGGCGTAGGCCTTGCGCACCCACCCCACGTTGGCGCTGCTGGCGGCCGGGTCCGTCCACTCGCCCACCACGAGGAAGTTGTAACCGGGCTCGCGGTGAGGGAACGCCGTCGCCGTGGCGGCCACCCGGGTCGCGGCACCGTGGAAGTGCTCGAGGAAGAGCGCGCTCATGGGCGAGGGGCACGCCGCGAACTGCTCGATCAGCGTCTCGATCGCCTCGTCCGGCAGGCCCGCCAGGAAGTTCGCCTTCCAGTAGTTCAGGGCGCCCCGCGGGAACCCGGCGTCGAACAGCATGTTCACGGCCGAGTAGGGCATCGGCGCGATCCCGTCCACCACCGGTGAGCCGAACTGCTTGACGGGCGCGACCGCCTTGCCCCCGGTCTCGAGGTCGCCGGAGTGACAGACGATGACGGCCGCCAGCTTGGCGCCCGACCCGTCCGGCGCGTGGACGAGGCCCCCGAAGGCCGTCAGCTCGTCGGGCAGTGACGCCGTGAAGTCCCGGTAGAAGCGCAGCACGTCGCGCGCCCGGTCGAAGGGATGCGCCGCCAGCCCCGCCACGACCAGCGGTCCGACGGGGTGCACGTCGTACTCGAACCAGGTCGCGACCCCGAAGTTGCCGCCACCGCCGCGCGTCGCCCAGAAGAGGTCGGCGTGCTCGTCGGCGCTCGCCCGGACGACGTCGCCGGACGCCAGGACGACCTCGAGCGCGCGCAGGTTGTCGACGGCGAGCCCGTGCTTGCCCATCAGCCAACCGAGCCCGCCGCCGAGGGTGAGACCTCCGATGCCGGTCGTCGACACCACACCGCCGGTGCTGGCGAGGCCGTGCAGCTGGGTCTCGCGGTTGTAATCGCCCCAGGTCGCGCCGCCCTGCGCCCGCGCGCGGCGGGTGCGCGGATCGACGTGCACCCCGCGCATGAGCGAGAGATCCACCACGAGGCCGCCGTCGCACGCGGCGTTGCCGGCGACGTTGTGCCCGCCGCCCCGGACGGCGATCTCGAGCCCGTGCTCGCGGCCGAAGCGGACCGCCGCCTGGACGTCCGCGGCCCCGCGGCAGCGGGCGATGAGAGCCGGGTGCCGGTCGATCATGCCGTTGTAGACGCGCCGCGCGTCCTCGTAGGCCGCATCGGCTGGCCCGAGCACCTCGCCGGAAAGCTGTCCGCGCAGCGCCTCCACCGTCTTGTCGGCAGTCGCCATGGCTGGTCCCTCCTGTGGATCGGAAACTGGGCCGCTCTCAGCGGGAGCGTGCTCGAGCCCTGATCTTACCCGATCGCTCGTTCACGGGAGGCCTCGGGCATCGCACCCGGACCGCTCGTTGACCTGCCCGGGGGCCGGCGTTACGCTCGCACCTTGCCCACGACGACATCGGCGGCCGGCCGCTGTCAGAGCGAGAAGCAAGGAGACACGCATGGCGAAAGCGTACGACCGCGACCTGATCGGCTACGGAGCCAACCCGCCGGACCCCAAGTGGCCCAACGGCGCCCGGCTGGCCGTCAACTTCGTCATCAACTACGAGGAGGGCTCGGAGCCCTCGGTCCAGGACGGCGAGGGCTACTCCGAGAGCGGCCTCACCGAGGCGCACGGCCTGAACCAGGGCGTGAAGGGCCGCGACCTGGCGGCCGAGACGATGTTCGAGTACGGCAGCCGGGTCGGCTTCTGGCGGCTGCTGCGCCTGTTCCAGGAGCGGAACCTGCCGCTCACCGTCTTCGGCTGCGCGCTCGCCCTCGAGCGCAACCCGCCGGCGGCCGGGGCCATCCGCAAGGCCGGCTTCGACGTGTGCAGCCACGGCTGGCGCTGGATCAAGCACTTCGACCTCACGCGCCAGGCCGAGCGCCAGCACATCGCCAAGGCGATCGCCTCGTTCCAGGAGACGATCGGCGAGCGGCCGCTCGGCTGGTACTGCCGCTACGGCCCCAGCGTCAACACGCGCGAGCTGCTGGTCGAGGAGGGCGGCTTCCTCTACGACTCCGACGCCTACAACGACGAGCTGCCGTACTGGACCACGGTGAAGGGCCGCGGCCACCTCGTGCTGCCGTACTCGCTCACCAACAACGACGGCAAGTACGCGGGCTGGACGGGGACGTCCGAGCAGTGGTTCTCGTTCGTCCGGGACGCCTTCGACATGCTCCTGCGCGAGGGCGCGCGCCACCCGAAGATGATGTCGGTCGGCCTGCACATGCGCCTGATCGGCCACCCCGCCCGGGCCGCCGGCCTCGAGCGGCTGCTGGACTACATGCGCAAGCAGGACGGGGTGTGGATCACCCGGCGGATCGACATCGCGCGGCACTGGATCGCGACGCATCCGTACCCGGGGCACGGCCTGAACGAGGAGCGCGCGGCGCGTGCCAAGGGATCGGTGCCCGCCGCGAGGCGGCGCTGACGCGCGACTTATACGGGGCTCGGGGCCAGCAACTCCTCGGCGAGCCGGCGGATCGCCCCGACACTGGGCGCCGCCGGCTCGTACTCGATCAGCGCCATCCCCCGCTCGTCCGCGGAGACCACCGCCTCGTCGTACGGCACGACCGCCGCGATCGGCAGCGCGTGCCGGGCGGCGAACTCGCGCACGGTCTCCTCGTCGCGCGGCGTGCGCACCTTGTTGGCGACCATGCGCACGTTCGCGATACCGAGATCCCTGGCCAGCGCGAACGACCGGCTGGCCGTTTCCAGCGACTTGAAGTACGGCTCGCCGACGACGAGCAGCGTCTCCACATGACGCGCCGTCCCCCGGCTCAGGTGCTCCAGCCCCGCCTCGAGGTCCACGATCGTCATCCGCGAAGTGCCGGCCACGAGGCCGCCCAGCACGCCACGCACGGTGGCGTGCGCACGGCACAGTCAGCCGGAGCCGCCGTGGTTGGGCTGGCCCATGACCAGCAGCGTCAGCCGGTCACGGACCGGGACGCCGAAGCGGTCGATGAAGTCCTCGGCGGGCACGGCCAGCTCCAGGCGCTTGGTCCCCTCCGCGTCGGTCCGCTCCTCGAGCATGTCGCGCGGGATGCCGGGGAACTTCGCCGCCGACGCCATGTCGACGCCGACCGTCAAGGCCAGGTTCGGGTTGCTGTCGTCGTCGATCGCCACCACCCGGTACCCGCGATCGGCCATGACGCGCGCCAGCGTCCCGGCGATCGTCGTCTTGCCCGCGCCACCCTTGCCCGCCACCGCCACCTTCATGGATCCCTCCTGGACCGTCCGTGCGGCCCAGTCTCCCTGCCCGGACGTCCAAGCGCAAGCCGACGGCTCCCGCCCTAGTCGTGGGAGCGCGACGGCATATCTTCGTGCGCGTGCTCGCCGATCCCGTGGTGCCGCTCGCCACCCTGCCCGTACGGATCCACGTGGACCATCACCCGGCGTGGCTGTGGCCGTGCTGGTGGCGATGCTCGTGCCCGTGGGAGTGACCGTGGTCGTGCGCCATGCCCGCCGCCGGGTCCATTGTACGGTCGGTGGTCAGGGGATCTGCATCGTGGCCAGTGCCAGCAGCGAGAGCGACAGCGACACCACGTACAGGACCAGGACGGCGCCCCGGTGCGACAGCCCGAGGCCGAGCAGGCGGTGATGCAGGTGCTCGCGGTCGGCGGAGAAGACGTGGCCCACGCCGAGGCCGCGCGTGCGGCGGACGACCGACAGCACCGTGTCGGCGATCGGCAGCGCGAAGATCAGCAGCGGCACCGCCACCGCCAGCGCGGTGGCGCCCTTCTGCCAGCCGGTGATGGCGGTCACCGCCAGCACGTAGCCGACCACCAGGCTGCCGGAGTCGCCCAGGAAGATCGTCGCGGGATTGAAGTTGTAGGGCAGGAAGCCGCACAGGGCGCCGAGCAGCGCGACCAGCAGCAGCCCACCCTGGGCGTCGCCGCGGGAGATCGCGACCGCCGCGCAGGTCGCCGCCGCGATGATGGCCAGGCCGGTGGCGAGGCCGTCGAGGCCGTCCATCAGATTGAACGCGTTGGTGAGCCCCACGATCCACACGAGCGTGAGCGGGACGGCCAGCAGGCCGAGCGCGTGCGTGGTGCCGAAGAGCGTCACGTGGTCGATGCGCACGCCGAGCGCCACCGCCACGCCGGCGCCGGCGGCCTGGAACAGCAGCTTGACCGCCGGCCGGACCGCTCGCAGGTCGTCCCAGAGGCCGACCGCGAAGACGATGAGCCCGCCGAGGAGCGCCGGCAGCCAGCCTTGCACGGCGGCGGCGCCCGCCGCCGTGCCGCCGGCGAGCGCCAGCACGGCGGCGAGCGTCACCCCGACGCCGCCCACGCGCGGCACCGATCCCGTGTGCATCTTGCGCTGGCCGGGAACGTCGACGATGCCCAGGCGCCGGCCCAGGGCACGCGCGCCGGGCGTGAGGACCAGGGCGAGCACGCTCGCCGCGGCGAGCACCAGCGCGTAGCTCACCAGCGTCCCGCCATCAGCCGCTCGCAGTCGGCGACGATCCGGGCCGCGGCGTCGGGGACAGCGCGATGACGGGCGGCGGCGGCGGCGGCGCTCCACTGCGCGGCGTCGCCGAGCAGCACGGCCAGCCGCCCGGCCAGCGGCTCGCTGCGCCACTCCGCCTCGCGCGCGGCCAGCCCCGCGCCGGCCGCCGCCACGGCCGCGGCGTTCGCGGCCTGGTGATCGCCGGCCGCGTCCGCCAGCGGCACCAGCAGCGCCGGGACACCCGCCGCCGCCGTCTCGGCGATGGTGCCGGCGCCGGCGCGCGCCACGACCAGGTCGGCCCAGCGGTAGGCGCTGGCGATCTCCTCCAGGTACGACACCACCGTGGCCTTCACGCCCGCGCGCCGGTACGCGTGCGCGACGTCGTCGGCCCGCGCCTCGCCCGTCTGGTGCAGCGCCTCGACGGCGACACCGCGCCGCTCGACCCCTGCCAGCAGCCCGGGCGCCCGATCGGCCAGGAACGCGGCGCCGCGCGTGCCGCTCAGCAGCAGCACGCGGGCGGCCCGATGGGGCGCCGGCGGCGTCCGCGACTCGGCGGCCAGCGCCGCGATCTCGGCCCGCACCGGGTGACCGGTCACCACGCGCCGCGCCGCCGGAAACGCGGGCGCGGCGGCGGTGGTGCCCAGGTAGACGCGGTGGACGAACGGCGCCAGCAGCCGGTTGGCGAGGCCCGGCGTCACGTTGGCCTCGTGGATGGCCACGCGGGCGCCGAGCGCTCGCGCGGCCAGCAACACGGCGCCGGACGCGTAACCGCCGAGCCCCAGCACGAGGCGCGAGCCGTGCGCGCGCAGCAACCGTTGCGCTTGCGCCATCCCGGCGAGCACTCTGGGCGCCGCCGCCAGCTGGCCGGCCAGTCCCACGTTGACCAGCTGCGAGCCCGCCACGGGCTCCAGCGTCAGCCCGCGCGCGGCGAGCAGGCGGGCGGCCGGGCCGGCGCGCGGCCCGGCGAAGCGCACGTCGGCGCCGGGATGCGCGGCGCGGTAAGCGTCGGCGATCGCGAGCGCGGGGTAGACGTGACCGGCGGTGGGTCCGACCACGATCAGGATCCGGCGCGGCGAGCGCTCGGTCGGGAGCGGCCGACGCGCTATGTTAGGTCCCTCGAGGCTCACAGAGCTCATGCGAGTGACCACGGTCGTCCTCGGCGATCTGGGGCGCAGTCCCCGCATGCAGTACCACGCGGAAGCGCTGGCGGCTCACGAGGTCGACGTCGACGTGATCGCGTGCGCGGGCAGCGCGCTCCACGCGGAGCTGTCCGCCCAGCCGCGGATCACCTGCCATCTGCTGCCTCCCGCGCGCGAGCGCCGGCGCCCGCGCGCGCTGCTGCTCCCGGCCGCCGCGGCGCGGGTGGCCGCGCAGGCGCTGCGCCTAGTCTGGTTGTTCCTGGTGGTCGTACGCAAGCCCGACGTCATCCTGGTCCAGAACCCGCCGGCCGTGCCCGCGCTGCTGGTCGCGCTCGTGGCCGCGCGCCTGCGGAGGGCCCGGCTCGTGATCGACTGGCACAACCTCGGCTGGGCCGTGCTGGCCCTCGGCGTCGGCGCCCGCCACCCGATCGTGGCCGCCGCCCGCTGGTACGAGGGCGCGCTCGGCCGCCGGGCCGACGCCCACCTGTGCGTGTCGGAGGCGCTCCGCGCCGACCTGGCGGCCCGCTTCGGGATCGAGCGGGTGGCCGTCCTGCGCGACCGGCCGGCCGCGCGCTTCGCGCCGTTGCCGCCCGCGGCGCGACGCGCGGCCCGCCGGTGGCTCCTCGAGGCGCTCGGCCTCGCCGGGCGCGAGCCGGCGATCGTCGTGAGCCCGACCTCGTGGACGCGCGACGAGGACTTCGACCTGCTGCTCGAGGCAGTCCGCCGGCTCGAGACGCTGGCGGCGGACCGCCCGTTCCCCGAGGTGGTGGTGCTGCTCACGGGCCGGGGGGCGCTCCGCGAGCGCTTCGAGGCCGGCGCGCGCGGGCTGCCCGGCCGGCGCGTGCACGTGCGCACGCTCTGGCTCGAGCCCGGCGACTACCCGCGCGCCCTCGCCGCCGCCGACCTCGGCCTCTGCCTGCACCGCTCGGCGTCGGGTCTCGACCTGCCCATGAAGCTCGCCGACCTGCAGGGCGCCGGGCTGCCCGTCTGCGCCCTCGACTACGGACCGTGCCTGGACGAGGTCCTCCGCCACGACGACACCGGCCTGCGCTTCGCCGACGCCGAGGCGCTGGCCCGCCAGTGGCTGGAGCTGCTGGCCGGATTCCCCGAGCGCACGCCGTGGCTCGACCGGCTGCGCGCCGGCGTGAACGAGGCGCGCGGCGCCTCGTGGCGCGACGGCTGGGAAGCGGAGGCCCGGGAGGTCCTGCTCGCGCATGCGTGAGCGGCTGGCCCGGCTCGGGCGCTGGTGGCCGCTGGCCGCCATCGCCCTGGCCGCGTTCCTCGCCCGGACGGTGGGGCTCGTCAACGCGGTCTTCACCGGCCACGGCGTCAATTTCCAGGACAGCGACGCCTGGTATCACATGCGCCTCATCGACAACCTCGCGCGCAACTTCCCCCACCGGGCCACCGTCGATCCCTACCTCGGCGCCGACGCCCCGCCGGTCGCGGTGCCGCTGCTCTTCGACCTCGCCGTCGGCGGCCTGGCCTGGCTGATCGGGCTCGGGGCGCCGTCGCCGCGCACGGTGGACGCGGTGGGCGCGCTCGCCCCGCCCGTCCTGGGCGCGCTGGTCACGCTCCCGGTGTACGCCATCGGCCGGCGGCTGTTCGACGAGCGCGCGGCGCTGCTGGCCGCGGGCCTGCTGGCGATCGCGCCGGGCCAGCTCCTGGCCCGCTCGGTGCTCGGCTTCACCGACCATCACGTGGCCGAGGCCCTGCTGACCGCGCTCACCATCCTGGCGCTCGTGAGCGCGCTGCAGGCCGACACGACGCGCCAGCGCCTCGCCCGCGCCGCGCTGGCCGGCGGCGCGCTCAGCGCCTATCTGCTGGCG
>DASTOJ010000309.1:0-5299 GCA_035762565.1 Candidatus Methylomirabilota bacterium
GAAGCGCGTGCCAGAAGGAGGCGCGGTGCCAGGCGAGGACCCTGGAAGGGGCCGATGAGGCCCGAGATCAGAACAGCGGCGCCGCCACCCGGAGTGCCGCCATGACGACCGCCGCCGGATAGATCCCGAGCAGCACCACGCCCAGCGCGCAGAGCGCCACGGAGACGGCCAGCGTCGGCGCCACCGGCACGCGCCCGGGGCGTTCCGGGGGCTCGATGTACATGCGCTTGGCCACCAGCAGATAATAGAAGAGGGCGACCACGGTCAGCAGCGCGCCCAGCAGCACGAGCCAGTAGAGGCCCCGCTCGGCCGCCGCCCAGAAGACGTAGAGCTTGGCCCAGAAGCCGGCCACGAACGGGATGCCGCCCAGCGAGAGCAAGAAGAGGAGCATGGCCAGCGCCAGGAGGGGCGAGCGCTGGGCCAGGCCCCGGAACGCGGTGGTCGCCTCCGAGCCCTCCGCGCGAGCCAGCGCCTCGACGACGAGGAAGGCCCCCATGTTGCCGAAGACGTACGCGACCAGGTAGAAGAGCACCATCGCGGTGCCGGCCGCCGAGGTCGCGGCCAGGCCGACCAGCATGTAGCCGATCTGCGCGATGCCGGAGTAGGCGAGCAGCCGCTTGGTGTTCCGCTGGGGCAGCGCCATGAGGTTGCCGGCCAGCATTGTCATGGTCGCCAGCACCGCTGCCACCGGCATCCAGACCGCGGCGCCCTCGCCGGCGCCCTCGAAGTACACCCGGAAGATCGCCACGAAGCCCGCCGCCTTGGGGGCGACGCTCAGCCAGGCGACGAACGGCGTCGAGGCCGCCTCGTACGTGTCGGGCACCCACATGTGGAACGGGAAGGCGGCGATCTTGAACGCGAATCCCACGAGCGTCGCGACCAGCCCCAGTGTCAGCAGGGGGCCGGCGACGCCGGCGAGAGCCGCGATCCTCGCCAGATCGGTCGTCCCGACCGCGCCGTACACGAACGACAGCCCGTACACCATGACGGCGGAGGAGACGGAGCCGACCAGGAAGAACTTGAGCGAGGCCTCCACCGCGCCGGCGTCCTGCTTGAGGAAGCCGGCCAGCACGTAGAGGGGGATCGACATCAGCTCGAAGGCCAGGAACAACACGATCAGGTCGCGCGCGGACGCCAGCACCAGCATGCCGAGCAGCGAGGCGAGCACGAGCACGTGATACTCGGCCGCCCGGCGCGCGAACACGCGCTCCGTCAGCGACAGCCCGGCCAGCAGGCCGATGAACGTCGCGGCCAGGAACACGCGCTTGGCGAAGATCGCCAGCCCGTCCTGCACGAACATGCCGCCGAGCCCGGCCCCGGCCGGCTGGACGAACATCGCCACGACGCCGAGCACCAGGACGCCGGCGGTGGCCAGCCAGGCGATGCCGCGCCGGTCGTCGCCGCGGGCGAGCAGGCCGGCCACGAAGACGCCCACCAGGAGCAGGCCGAGCCCCAGCTCGAGGATGAACGGCGCCAGCGCGCTCACGGCCGCACCAGCCGGATCAGCAGCGGCACCGTGGCCGTGTCCACCGGCGCGATGGCGAGCGCGGGGACCATGCCGAACAGCACGATCACCCCCGTGAGCAGCACCAGCGCGACCCACTCGGGGCCGCGGGCGTCGACGAGATCGTGGAACTGCGGCGAGGGTGGCCCCCAGAAGATCTGCTTGGTGACGCGCAGGACGTACACGGCGGTGAGGAACGTGCCGGCCACGGCCGGCACCAGCCACCAGGGATGGGCCGAGCGCCAGGCGCCCATGAAGGTCAGGATCTCGGCGATGAAACCGGACGTGGCCGGCAGTCCGAGCGATGAAAGACCGCCGACCGTGAACGCGGTCGCGATGCCGGGCATGGTGCGGCCGAAGCCGCCCATCCTGAAGATCTCCCGCGAGTGCGATTTTTCATAGACCAGGCCGACCAGCGCGAAGAACAGGCCCGTCATCACGCCGTGGGCGAACATCTGGAACACCGCGCCGTTGAGGCCGGCCTGGGTAAGGGTGGCGGCGCCCAGCATGACCAGGCCCATGTGCGAGACCGACGAGTAGGCGATCACGTACTTGAGGTCGGTCTGGGCCATGGCCGAGAGCGCGCCGTAGACCACGTTGATGCAGGCGATGCCGCCGACGAGCCAGGCCAGCTCGACGGCGCCGTCGGGCAGCAGCCCCATGCCCAGGCGCACGACGCCGTAGGCGCCGAGCTTCATCAGCACGCCGGCGTGGAGCATCGACACCGCCGTCGGGGCCGAGGCGTGGCCGTCCGGCGACCAGGTGTGCAGCGGCCAGATGCCGGCCAGGATCCCGAAGCCGACGTAGAAGGCCAGGAAGACCCAGAACTGCAGCCGCGGGTCGAAGGTGCTGGCCTCCAGCTCGCGGAACGAGAAGGAGCCGGCGCCGGCCCCGGCGTAGAGGGCAAAGATCCCCACCAGGATGAAGGCGGAGCCGAACAGCAGGTAGAGGGTGAGCTTCATCGCCGCGTACTCCTTCGTCCCCACTCCCGTCTCGCGGAAGGCCCAGCCGAAGATGCCCCGGGGCCGGACCTCGCCCGACGAGCCCCAGATGCCGATCAGCAGGTACATCGGCAGCACGGCCAGCTCGTAGAAGAGGAAGAAGACGAAGAGGTCGAGCGAGACGAAGACGCCGTATACCCCCGTCACCAGCGCCAGCAGCAGCGCGTAGAACTCCTGGCTGCGCGTGGTCACCGTCCACGAGGCGAAGACGCCGGCGAAGATGATGACGGAGGTGAGCAGCACCATCATGAGGCTCATGCCGTCGACGGCCACCTCGTAGGCGATGCCCAGTGGCGGCACCAGCGGCACCTTCTCGTAGAACTGGAAGCCGGCCGCCTCCTGGTCGTACACCACGAAGATGAAGACCGAGAGCACGGTGGACAGCGCCGTGGTCACCAGTGCGATCAGGCGCACCGCGAGCGGGTGGTGCCGCGCGGTGAACATGATCAGCAGGGCGCCCACGAACGGCGCCCACGTGATGATGGACAGCACCGGGAACGGGATCATGCCGTCACCGCAGCCTCCACTGCGCGAGCACGAACAGCGCCAGCGCGCCGAGCGCCACGCCGTAGACGTAGTCCTGGGGCAGGCCGGTCTGCAGCCGGCGCAGCCGGTCGCCCGCCCGCAGCGTCCACGCGCTCAGCACGTTGAGCACGCCGTCCACGAGATAGCGGTCGACCCAGCCGACCAGCCGCGCGAGGGCGAGCAGGACCCAGCGATACAGCGCGGCGAAGACGGCGTCGAGGAGGTACCGCCGGCGAGCCAGCCAGTCGAGCGGACGGAGCGCGGCCGCCACCCGGTCCGGGTCCACCCGGCCCCGCTGGTACATCGCCCACGCCAGCCCGATGCCGGCGCCGGCCACGCCGAGCGACAGCCACGGCAGCCACGCCGGCCCCTCGGCGTGGTGCCCGCCGAACGCCAGGCGCAGCCCGAGGGCCAGCGTGAGCGCGGCCAGCAGCCGGCACACCCAGTCCATCAGCGTGGGCACGTCGTGGTGCGCGTGGTCGCCCGGGTGCGGGCGGGCGAAGAAGGCGAGGAACACCACGCGGAACATGTAGAAGGCGGTGAGGAACGCCGTGACGACCAGCATCAGGAACGGCACCCGGAAGCGTCCCTCCAGCACGCCGGCCAGAATGGCCTCCTTGGTGAAGAAGCCGGGCAGCGGCCACACGCCGGCCAGGGCCAGCGTGGCGACCAGGAACGGCAGCCAGATCCACGGGCGGTTGCGGAGACCACCCATGCGGAAGACGTCATTGGTGTGGAAGACGTGGATGACGACGCCGGCGCCGAGGAACAGCAGCGCTTTGAAGATGCCGTGGGCGAAGAGATGGGCGAACCCCGCCGACGGCTCGCCGGCGCCGGCCGCCGCCATCATGTAGCCGAGCTGCGAGATCGTCGAGTAGGCCAGCACGCGCTTGATGTCGTTCTCGACGCAGGCCATGCTCGCGGCCAGCAGCGCCGTGAAGGCTCCCACCCAGGCGATGAGCGCGAGGACATCGGGCGTCCGCTCGAAGAGGGGAAACGCGCGGGTCACCATGAACACGCCGGCCGTCACCATGGTGGCGGCGTGGATCAGGGCGGAGACGGGCGTGGGGCCCTCCATGGCGTCGGGCAGCCACACGTGCAGCGGGAACTGGGCCGACTTGCCGACCGCGCCCAGATAGATGAGGAACATGATCAGCGACAGGTGCTCGCCGGTCAGCGTGCCCCGCGTCACCAGCCGGAACAGCTCCACGAAGTCGAAGGTGCCGGCGCTCGCCCACAGCATGACGATGCCGGCCACGAAGCCGAGGTCGCCGAGCTTGGTGATCCAGAACGCCTTGACGGCGGCGCGGGCCGCAGCGGGCCGGTCATACCAGTAGCCGATCAGGAGGTACGAGCAGAGGCCGACCAGCTCCCAGAAGACGAACATCTGGATGAAGGTCGGCGCCAGCGCCAGCCCCAGCATCGAGAACGCGAACAGCGACTGGTAGGTGTAGTAGCGCCCGAGGGAGGGGCGCGGCTCGTCGGCCAGGTACGCCCACGAGTAGACCTGGACCAGGAACGAGATCAGCGTGACCAGCACGAGCATCGTCAGGCTCAGCTCGTCCACCATGACCCCCACCGTGGCCATGGGCCCGCCGTCGGCGGGGATCCACGACCACGTGGTGGACGGCGACTGGAGCGGCGCGCGCGGGCGGGCGCCGGCGAACGCCAGCAGGGCGGCGACCAGCGCGCCGCCGATGGCCGCGATGCTCACCCCGGCGGCCGCCGGGGCCGCGCGGCGCAGCGGCCGCACCAGCGCCAGCAGCAGGAAGCTGGCAAACGGCAGCCCCAGCACCAGCAGCGCCAGCGTGGGCGAGCCGACCCGGAGCGTCATCCGCGCAGGAGGTCCAGGTGGTCGGCCTCGACGGTGCGCCGGACCCGGAAGATCACGATGACGATGGCCAGCCCCACCGCCACCTCGGCCACGGTGATCGCGATCGTGAACAGGGTGAAGACCATCCCCCCCAGGTCGGCGTGGAACCGCGCGAAGGCGACCAGGTTGATGTTGACCGCGTTGAGCATCAGCTCGATGCCGAGCAGGATGCCGACGGCGTTGCGCCGGGTGAGCACGCCGAAGAGGCCGATGGCGAACACCGCCGCCGCCAGCGTGAGGAACGCGCTCAGCGGCACGCCGGCGCCTCGCGTGGACCGCGGTGACACCGGAGGGTGAGTGCGGGGGCCGCGGGCGCGCCCGCATGGCTCGCCTGTCGCCGTAACTCGCTCCGGGCTCGGCTCGCTCGGCCCCCCCATCCCCCGTAGGGGGCTCGGG
>DASTOJ010000310.1:0-47952 GCA_035762565.1 Candidatus Methylomirabilota bacterium
CAGCGTCGCCGGCGACCTCACGCGCGAGGCGGACGTCAAGCGGATCGTCGACGCCACCGCCGGCCGCTTCGGGCGCATCGACATCCTCGTCAACAACGCCGGCGCCGCGCCGGGCGGGCTGCTGCTGGACCTCACCGAGGAGGACTGGGCGACGGCGCTGCAGCTCAAGTTCATGGGCTACGTCCGCTGCATGAAGGCGGTCA
Organism: Candidatus Methylomirabilota bacterium; assembly: GCA_035762565.1. GTDB lineage: Bacteria > Methylomirabilota > Methylomirabilia > Rokubacteriales > CSP1-6 > AR5. The sequence continues at coordinate 204 of DASTOJ010000310.1, forward strand.
TCCCCCACATGCTCAGGCAGGGCGGCGGCCGCATCGTCAACGTGGTCGGCAACGACGGCGTGAAACCCATCGGCATCGAGCTGACGCCGAGCGCGGCCAACGCCGCCGACCTCGCGGTCACGGTGGCCCTGGCCGAGCAGTACGGCAAGCAGAACATCTGCATCAACGCCGTCAACCCGGGTCCCGTCGCGACGGAACGGTGGGACTTCCTGATCGACGGCATCGCCAGGGTCCGCAAGATTCCGGTGGACGAGGCGCAGAAGCGGGCCGAGCGCAGCATCCCGCTCGGCCGGATCTGCACGCCCGAGGAGGTGGCCAACGTCGTGGTGTTCGTTGCCTCCGACCGGGCCAGCTTCATGAACGGCGCGCTCATCACGCTCGACGGCGGCCAGCGCAAGGCGCTGCTGGATTAGACTCGCGCCGGCGGCCGTCGCTATCAGCTCGGCTGCGTGGCCGGCCCTCGCGGAGGCCCACGCGGGCGGCTCCGCGTTCATCCAACTCCTGCCCACCCATCTCTACCTGACCGGCGCCGCGATCGCGGTCGCCGCGTCCTTCGTCCTGGTGGCGCTGATTCCGTCCAGCGTCTTCGTGCGGTTGGACGCGCTCCACGTGCGCTGCATGGTCATCCGCCTTCCGGAAGGGCTCGCGACCGGGACGAGCCTGGTGATGCTGGCCGGCGTCGTCGCCCTCGTCGTGGCGGGGGTCGAGGGAAGCCGCGATCCCCTGGCCAACCCGCTCCCGCTCTTCGTCTGGGCGGTCTGGTGGATCGGCTTCACGTACCTCCACGCGGCCCTGGGCAACTGGTGGGCGCACGTGAACCCCTGGATCGGCCTCCACCGCCTGCTGACCTCGGGGGGACCGCTCGCGACGTGGGGCCGGCGTCCGCCGCTCCGGTATCCGCCGCGGGCGGCGTCCTGGCCGGCTGTCGCGGGCCTCGCCCTGTTCGCGTGGTTCGAGCTGATCTATCCGGCGCCGCTGGACCCGGCGACCCTCGCCGGCGTCGTGGCCGGCTATGTGCTCGGGCACGTCCTGGCCGTGCTCCTCTTCGGGCCCGAGTGGCTCGGGCGGGCGGAGACGTTCTCCGTGTTTTTCCGGATGGTCTCGCGCGTGTCACCGTTCGCCCTGCGCTCGTCGGGCCTCGAGGTCACCGCGCCCGCGCTCAACCTCCTCCGCGCCGAGGCCTTCGACGCGAGCGGCGTCGCCTTCGCCCTCCTCGTGCTGTCCGCGGTCTCGTTCGACGGGCTCTCGCGCACCTTTTCCTGGCTGGCCCTCGTCGGCGTGAACCCGCTCGCCTACCCGGGGCGCACCGCGCTCATGCTCCCCAACACGCTCGGCCTCCTCGGCGCCTTCGCCGTGCTCGGCGGCGCATTCGTGGGGGCGGTGGCGCTCGGCGCGCAGCTCGGGGGACTACGGGCGGGGCCCGGTCGGCTGCTCGGCGTCTTCGCCCTGGCGATGGTCCCCATCGTCTGCGGCTACCACTTCGCCCACTATTTGCCGGTGTTCCTGGTCGACGTCCAGTGGGCGCTTCGGGCCGCGTCGGACCCCTTCGCCCGGGGCTGGAACCTCCTGGGGACTGGCGGCCTCCACGTCGTGACGTCGTTCCTCTCGGATTCCGCGCGCGTGTACGCCGTCTGGCACGCCCAGGTCGGCCTGATCGTCGCCGCCCACGTGGCGGGCGTCGTCGTGGCCCACGCGCTGGCCGTCCGGCATACGGCGCGCCGGACCGTGGTGGCGGGCCAGCTGCCGCTGCTGCTCCTGATGATCGGCTACACCGTCCTCGGCCTCTGGCTCCTGTCGACTCCCTCGGCCGGATGAGCGCGGTTGAGTGGACACGCCAGGCGTGCTAATAGACCAGGGCATCCCGCGGGGGAGCGGCGTACGATGCGAACCGCGACAACGAGGAGGAGGCGCCATGGGTCACGACGCTGAGCGAGCGGTGGGGATCTCCCGGCGGCGATTCCTGGCGGCCGGGGCCGTCCTGACGGCTGGCGCGGCCCTGCCCGACCCGACGGCGCCGCGCGCGCTGGCCCAGACCGGATCGAGCCCGCTCCGGCTCGGCTTCCAGGTCCACCGGACCGGCATCGGGGCCGTCTACGGCCGCTGGTACGAGCGGACGACGATGGCGGCGGTGAAGCTCATCAACGAGAAGGGCGGCATCGCCGGGCGGCAAGTCGAGATCGTCGCGGAGGACGACGGCACCGACCCCAAGCGCGGAGCCGAGGTGGTCGAGAAGCTCGCCACCCGGCACAAGGTCGATCTGATCTTTGGCACGCTGTTCTCCCACGTCGTCATCGGCTCGGCGCCCCGCGCGGGTGAGCTCAAGGTTCCGTACCTCGTGGTCAGCGAGGGTTACCACGTCGCCTCCGGCAAGTTGAACCGCTACGTCTTCCAGCCCGGCATCACCGACGTGCGCGCGCAGGTGACGGCGGTGGCGCCCTGGATCCTCAAGAACCTGGGCAAGAAGGCCACCCTGATCTTTCCCGACTATGCCTTCGGCCACGACCACCGCGACTTCTTCAGCCGCGTGGCCACCGCGCAGGGCGGGACGATCCGGGCCCTCGTCCCCATTCCCCCGACGGAGACGTCGTTCACCAAGTACTTTCCGCGCGTGCCCGCCGACACCGAGGTGCTGTACCACGTGATGGTGGGCCCGGGCGTGCTGACCTTCGTGAAGGAGATGGGCGAGCACTTCGGGACGCGGCGACCCCAGATCTTCGGGTTCATCGACTCGCTGGAGGGCGTCGACCTCGCCAGCCCCGGCCTCGATTTCCTCGAAGGCACCTACTTCTGGGAGGCGTTTCCCCGCTACGCCGGCCCCAACACACCCACCCACGTCCGCACCTATCGAGAGCGGGTCGGCGTCAACGAGGCCGGGGCCAGCCTGAACGACCCCAAGGACGTCTCGACCTTCTCCCACATGTTCGGCTGCTGGGAGACGCTCTACGTGATCAAGCAAGCCGTCGAGAAGAGCGGCTACAAGAAGCCGGGGCCGGCAGACTACAAGGCGCTGATCGAGACCCTGGAGGGCATCCAGTCGTTCGGCGAGGGCCTCGAGCACCCGCAGGGGCCGAAGCGGTTCGTGGGAAGTCTCCACCAGGTCTTCGGTCAGCAGGTGATCTCCCGGGTCCAGAAGCGCCGGCTGGAGGTCGTCCACCGGACCGCGATCGAGGACTCCATGTATCCGCCCGAGGCCGACTACACGAAGCAGCCCTTGTAGGTGGACTTCGGCCCGCACCTCTTCCTCGCCCTCCTCGAGGGCCTGGTGGGCGCGTTCGTCCTCGCGCTCACCGCCCTCGGGCTCAGCCTCGTGTTCGGCGTGATGCGCATCGTCAACGTCGCGCACGGGGCGTTCTTCATGCTGGGCGCGGTCGTCACCTGGTGGGTGTCCACGGCGACCGGGAGCTTCCTGGCCGCGCTGCTGGCTGCGCCCGTCGTGGTGGGGGCGGTGGCGATCCTGGCCGACCGGCTGGTGCTGCGCCGGATCGGCTACGAGCCCGAGAGCACGATCGTGGCGACGATCGGGCTTCTCTACATCCTCGAGCAGGTCGTGCTGATGACCTACGGGCCGTACGCCCGCCCGGTGGCCGCGCCGATCTACTTCCGGATCGACTTTCCCTGGTTCGGCTACTCGGGCTACAAGCTCGTCGTCGCGGCCGTCGCCGGACTTCTGCTCGTGCTGGCCTGGCTGGTGCTCTCGCGGACGACCCTCGGGCTGTACCTCCGGGCGACCCAGCAGGATCGCGAGATGGCGCAGACCTTCGCCGTCCCCGTGGAGCGTGTCTACACGCTCGCGTTCGGCGTGGGCGGCGGGCTCACCGCCCTGGCCGGCGCGCTCATCGTGCCGGTGCAGCAGGCGCACTACCTGATGGGCCTCGATGCGCTGCTCATGTCCTTCGTGGTCGTGATCCTGGGCGGGCTGGGGAGCCTCCGGGGCACGGTGGTGGCCGCGCTCGTGGTCGGCCTCTCCGACGGCGTCATCTCGGTCCTGTTCTCGCCGACGCTCGCCAAGATCGTCGCCACGCTGCTCGTCGCGCTGGTGCTGGCCGTCCGGGGGCGGGGCCTCTTCGGCGAGGAAGCCGCGTGATGGAGGGCGGGCGCGCCGTGCTGGCGCTCCATCTGGGGGTGCTGGGGCTGCTCGGCGCGCTCCAGTTCCTGCTGCCGCCCTTCCATCACGGCATGGTCGCGCGGATCATGGTGCTGGCGGCCTACGCGATCGGCTACAACCTCCTCCTCGGCTACACGGGGCTCATGAGCCTGGGGCACGCGACCTTCTTCGCGGCCGGCATGTACGGCGCCGGCCTCACCATCCAGCACTGGGGCTTCGGCGTGGCCGCCGGCTTCCTCGTCGGCGTCGTGGGGGCGCTGGCCGCCGCCTTCGTGGTCGGCGTGGTCACCCTCCGGACCGTCGGCCCCGCCTTCCTGATCGTGACGCTGATGCTGGCCCAGGCCTTCTACCTGGCCACGCTCTACTTCAACGAGATCACCCTGGGCGAGCAGGGGTTCGCCCTGGCCGGGCTCAACGTGACACTCGGCGATTGGCGACTCGACCTCGCCCGACCCGCCGTCAAGTACAACGCGGCCCTGGCCGTCCTCGCGGTGTGCCTGCTGGGGAGCCTCGCGCTCGTGAGGTCGCCGCTCGGTCGCGCCCTGGTCGCGCTGCGCGAGAACGAGGAGCGCACACAGCTCTTGGGATACAACACGTACCGGCTGCGGCTTGTCGCGGTGCTGGCCTCCGGGCTCACCTCGGGTCTGGCCGGCGTCACCTACACCCTGCTGTTCGGCTACGTCGGCTCGACCTTCGCCGGGGTGCTCTACTCGATCTATCCGCTGCTGTGGACCTTGCTGGGCGGTGCCGGCACCACGCTCGGCCCGCTGATCGGCACGCTGCTCATGACCTACGCGGTCGACGTGGCGAGCGGGATCACCGACGCCTACCTCATCGTCGTGGGCGCGGTGCTCGTCGCCGCGGTGCTGTGGGCGCCGGCCGGGGTGGTGGGAGGAATCCGGACGCGGTGGGCTCGATGGCTGCCGTGACGCCAATTCTAGAGACGCGCGCGATCGTCAAGCGCTTCGGCGGGCTCGAGGCGGTGAGCGGCGTCGACTTCCGCCTCGCGCGGGGTGAGGTCCGGGCGCTCATCGGGCCGAACGGCGCCGGCAAGACCACGCTGGTCGGGCTCATCAGCGGCCGGCTGTCCCCGACGGCGGGGCGGGTCCTCTTCGCCGGTCGCGACGTGACCGGCCTCGGTCCCTGGGACCGGGTCGGGATCGGCATCGTCTACACCTTCCAGATCACCAGCGTGTACCGGCGCCTCTCGGTCCGAGACAACGTCCTGCTCGCGGCCCAGCGCCGACACCTTCGTCGTCTCGCCGACTGGGTGATGCTCGACCGGCAGCGATTGACGCACGAGGTCGACGCGGCGCTCGAGAGCGTGGGGCTCGCCGACCTCGCCGACCGGCCCGCCGCGGTCCTCGCCTATGGGCATCAGCGTCTACTCGAGATCGCCATGGCGCTCGCGCTCGAGCCGGCGCTCCTGATCCTGGATGAGCCGACGCAAGGGCTGGCCATGGGCGAGATCGACGCCCTCTGCCGGCTGGTGCGGAACATCGCCGAGCGAGCGACGGTCCTCTTGATCGAGCACAACATTGCGGTGGTCCTGGAGCTGGCCGGCCGGATCACGGTGATGGACCACGGCCGCGTCATCGCCGAGGGCGCGCCGCGCGAGATCGAGACGCATCCCGAAGTCCAGCGCGCGTACCTCGGACGGCGCTCGCGGTCGACGCCTTGAGCCTCCGTCTCGACGGCGTCAACTGCTATTACGGGGACGTCCACATCCTGAGGAGTGTTTCCCTCGAGGTGGCGGCCGGTACCATCCTCGGACTCCTCGGCCGCAACGGCGCCGGCAAGACCACGACGCTCCGGACGATCATGGGGCTGCTGCGCCCCCGCTCCGGTCGCATCACCCTCGACGGCACGGATCTCGGCCGGCTGCCCCCCCACGAGATCCCTCGACGAGGGATCGCCTGGATTCCCCAGGGCCGCCGGCTGTTTCCATATCTCACCGTCGAGGAGAATCTGAAACTCGGCCTGCTCGTGCGCGGCGGCGGCGCGGAAGCGCTCGGGCCCGTGCTCGAGCTCTTTCCGGTACTCGGCCAGCGCCTGCGCCAGCAGGCCAAGACGTTGTCGGGCGGCGAGCAGCAGATGCTGGCCATGGCGCGCGCCCTCTGCGCGCGTCCCACGTTCCTCCTGATGGACGAGCCGACCGAGGGGCTGATGCCGACCCTCGTCGACCGTCTGCTCGAAACGATCGCCGCGCTCAAGGCACGGGGCGTGGGCGTCCTGCTCGTGGAGCAGAAGGTCGACGCCGTGCTTGCTGTCGCCGACCGGGTGATCCTGATCGAGAGCGGCCGGACCGTGAGGGAGGCGACGCCGGCGGACCTCGCGACTCAGCCCGATGTCCTGCTTCGGCACGTGGGCGTTCGGCGCTAATGAGCCTCGCGGATCTGGGTAGCGCCGGGCGGTCGCTGCCCCCCGCCGCGCCTCCGATGACGCGCCTGTCGCCGTGGACTCGCTCCGCATGTGGCTCGCGCGAGCCCCCCATCCCCCCGAGGGGGTGGGCCGGCGGTGAGCCGAGTCGGCGGCGGCGCGCCGAGCCACATCCGGAGCGAGTCCGGCTCCGACGGCGCGCCCTCGGACATGGCGCAGCGGAGGGCAACGACCGCCCGGCGCTGACCAGATCCGCGAGACTCATGAGTTGATCGACTGTCGCGTCCCTCGCGAACGACCTTGGCCGTCGGCTCCTGCGGGTCGATGGGCTCAAGGCGCGCAAGCCGCTCGAGCATCTCGGCCATCGTGGGTCGTTCAGCGAGAGCGAGAGGCCTTCCCTGGCCGCCCGCGCCTTCAGCCTGTGGTCAGGAACATCGCGGAGCTGAATCACTCGGCCCATAGCCCGACCCTATCGGGCGGTCGTTTCAGTGTCAATATCCAGGCCTTGAGGCACGTGGCCGAATCGGTACAGTCCTCGAGGGGCTGAAGCAGCCAGCGCAGGTCGGCGCTATGCGGCTCGCTGGGAGATGAGCACTTCGTCCGGGCGCCGGCAGGCTGAGCAGACTTGCTGCACGAGCTCGAGGTCGGCGCGGACGACCAGCACCAAGGCGGCCGCGCGCACGTCATGCTCCTTCAGCCCCTGCTGGGCGGCCAGGCAGGCGAAGCAGAGCACGTGCGGGGAGTTCTGGTGGACGGCGCCGAGGATGCGGTGCGCGAGAAGGTTCATGCTTCTTTCCGCCCACGCAGCTCGTTCACGTGACGCTCCAGCTCTTCCGGCAGGCACGGCTTGGTGAGGAACACGGTGGCCCCGGCTTCCAGCGCGCCATCCTCGATCGCCTTCAGGGGATAACCGGTGAGCATGATCACCGGGACCTGGCGGGTGCGAGGATGCTGCCTGAGACGCCGAATCGCCGTGACGCCGTCAAGACGCGGCATGGCGAGGTCCATGACGATCACGTCAGGCTTGAGGTTGAAGGCCAACGGGAGCGATGCTTCGCCGTCAGGGGCGGTGACTGTCCAGAAGCCGCGATGGTTGAGATACTCGGCATACATCTCCCGGGTGGTCCGGGAGTCGTCCACGATGAGGACGAGGCCGGCCCGATGGGCCCGGGCCGAGCGTCTCGGGCGGTTCCGAGGCCGAGCGGAATCGAATCGTGGCAATTGCTCGGGCCCGCGAATCGGGTACCCGCGCAGCCGCGGCGCGACCGCGAGCGCGGTCGGCTCGACGCTCGCTCGACCCTGGTCGTCAGGCTGCATCACGTCCCCGATGTGCTGGTCAGACGCCACCGAGGAACACACTGCGGCAAGTCCTGCGCCACCGAGTATTTCTACGTACTTGCGCCGTGCGTGAGAAAACTCTTACCTTTGGAGGGCACAACGGTGCTCTTTTAGCGCGGATGACCCTCCATCCTGTCCTCCGGCGCCGGCCCTACGCCGCCGCCGGAGCCGGAACGCGCTTGGAGGTGATGATGTACGCGAGCTTGACGAAACGCCGAAGAACTCGTACTCCCGGATTTCAACGGCTCCGTGCTCGACCTCGACCTCGGCGTTGAGCGCCTGAATGCCGGGGGCGTCGGGATCAGCAACCACGATCCGCGAAAGCCTGATGAGGTGATCATCGCCGAGTCGCGACTTGATGACGCTCACGAAATAGTCCACCGCGCCTCTACTGTCGCCGCCAATCCACGGAGCCGAAACGATCAAGTCCCAGCGATCAGGTACCTCCTCGCGCATGAACAGCGCGAAGAGCGTGAAGCCACCCCTTTCCGCAGCGACCTGCATTTCGAGGTCGCGATACCCTCTGAGCGCGGGTGCCATCATAGGACTTCCAACAACTCCCCCGCCGCCTGAACCATGGCCGCCGCATCCACTGTGTGCGCAACGTCGACATTGTGACGCGACTCCACCTTCCAGGCGGACACGGCGCTCCACGGCCCGAAGTGGTTCCGCTTGATACGGGTTTCCTGGCCCGAAAGGCGCAGGAGCACATCCAGTTCATGGGTTTGAAAGCTTCGATACGCCTGGAACTCGCCTCCCGTGCTCGGGAACCCCGGCCAGTCCAGCGTTCGACAGAGTGCGCGCACGCGCGATGCCGTCAGTTCCGAGATCGTGAGCACCCAAACGACCGTACCTCGGCAAGTCCTCCTGGTGTCAACGTCTCCGTTCTGATGCAGCTACCCGGCGGGCAGGAGGGGCAGGATGGTCCACGGCAGTTGTCCCGCCCGCAAGGCACTCGATTTTCACGGCCAATCGGATAGAGTGTCACGAACGGACGACCGATCCCGCCGGGTTAGAGGGAGGGGTCATGGCGCGGTCCCGGAAGTCGACGGAGAAGCCGGCCGCGGGCACGCGGCCCATCGAGCAGTACCAGTACGAGACCCACCGGCGAAAGAACAACCCGCCGGTTGGGCTCGTCACCTCCGACAGCGACCGCGAGGCTCCGAAGAAGCAGTACGCCTACGACCCACACCTTGACCCCACGCTGACCTGGGCCGGCAAAGCCGAGCACACGTCGTTCCAGATCTCAACCGTCTCGCTGCACGTCCACGAGCGGATCGATCCCAAGACCGTCATCGAGGCCGTCCGCCGCCGCAACGGCGCGCCGGCCGCCGTCCAGGGCTCGCTCTTCGAGTCGGCGGCCGAGAACCCTCCGCTGCGCGAGGCGATCGACTTCTACCAGCACGCGCACGCCTGGTCGAACCGCCTGATCGCCGGCGACTCCCTGCTGGTCATGAACTCCCTGCTGGAAAAGGAGGGCATGGCCGGCAAGGTCCAGATGGTCTACATCGACCCGCCCTACGGCATCCGCTACGGCTCCAACTTCCAACCCTTCGTCAACAAGCGCGACGTGAAGGACGGGAGCGACGAGGATCTGACCCAAGAGCCCGAGATGATCAGGGCTTTCCGCGACACGTGGGAGCTAGGAATCCACTCTTACCTCACCTACCTCCGCGATCGGCTCTTGCTCGCGAGTGAGCTCCTCCACGACAGCGGCTCCTGCTTCGTGCAGATCTCGGACGAGAATCTGCATCACGTTCGGGAGTTGATGGATGAGACGTTCGGGCCAGAGAACCGAATGCCGCTGCTCGTCTTTCGGAAGACCACTGGTGCTGGCAGCCCTTCGGGCTATGTCGAGACGATTCCTCAGACTGCGGATTACCTGCTTTGGTACGCCAAGTCTCGGCCTTCGGTAAAGGTTCGTCGTCTCTACCTGCCACGGGGTGTTAGAGACGATCAAAACCTACGATGGATCGAGCTGGCAGACGGCACGAGACGGCAGATGACTCGTGAGGAAACCTTGTCGCCAGACTCGCTCCCCACCGGATCAAGGCCTTTCAGGCCTAATCCTCTGACTTCCCAGACGGGCGGAGAGACAACAACTTTCTCGTTCTCGGTTGATGGGACGCCGTTTAAGCCCAAAGCAGGTGGCTGGAAGACGAATTTGGCAGGGATGAAGGCGTTGCTCAAGGCAGACGCCTAATGCCAATCGGGAACACTTTGTGCTTTGTTCGGTATCTTGACGATTTTCCGTACAGACCCCTCATCGATATTTGGGATGACACTCGCACGAGTGGGTTCGGCGAAGCCAAAGTCTATGCAGTGCAGACGAACCCGCGAGTCATCGCGCGGTGCATTTTGATGACGACTGATTCGGGAGACCTCGTATTTGATCCGACTTGTGGTTCTGGCACTAGCGCGCTCGTCGCCGAGCAATGGGGCCGGCGCTGGATCACCTGCGACACCTCGCGCGTCGCCGTCACGCTCGCCAAGCAGCGGCTGATGACCGCGGTGTTCGACTACTACGAGCTGGCCCATCCGGCCGAGGGTGTGAGCAGCGGGTTCAGGTACAAGACCGTCCCCCACGTCACGCTCAAGAGCATCGCGAACGACGAGCCGCCGGGGCAAGAGACGCTCTACGACCAGCCGAAGATCGACAATGACAAGGTGCGTGTCACCGGGCCGTTCACGGTCGAGGCGGTGCCGGCTCCGACGGTGCGCCCGGTGAGCGAGAATGGCGGGCCGCAGCCGGCCGACGCCTCCGTGGCGCGGTCCGGCGAGACGCTACGCCAGGCCGAGTGGCGGGCGGAGCTGCTCAAGACCGGCATCCGCGGCAAGAACAACCAGATGATCCTGTTCAGCCGGGTCGAGCCCCTGGCCGGCACCCGCTGGCTGCACGCGGACGCCGAGACGCGGCTCAACGAGCGCGGCTCCGATCGCGTCAGCGAGCCGAAGCCGGGCGCCGCGCGCGCGATCGAGCGGGTGGTCGTCTCGTTCGGGCCCGAGCACGCCCCGCTGGAGCAGCGGCAGGTCGAGCTGGCCTGGGAGGAGGCGCGCACGCTCAACCCGCGGCCGGGCCTCATCGTGTTCGCCGCGTTCCAGTTCGACCCGGAGGCGGCGAAGGACATCGACGAGCTGACCCGCGAGAAGACAGGCATGCTGTTCCTGAAGGTCCACATGAATCCGGATCTGCTGACGGAAGACCTCAAGAAGAAGCGCGCCAGCAACGAGTCCTTCTGGCTCATGGGGCAGCCCGACGTCGAGGTCCGCGCCATCAAGAAGGGCGAGCACAAGGGCACGCTCGAGGTCCAGGTGCACGGCTTCGACTTACTACAACACCAAGACGGGCCAGATCGAGTCGGGCGACACCGGCCGCATCGCCTCTGGCTGCTCGACCCCGATTACGACGGCCGCAGCCTCTTTCCCCGCCAGGTCTTCTTCCCCATGGCCGACGAGGGCGGCGGCTGGGCGCGGCTGGCCCGCAACCTCAAGGCCGAGATCGACCCCGAGCGCATCGAGGCGTACAGGGGCACGACCTCCCTGCCCTTCGGGCCGGGCCCCCACAAGCGCGTGGCCGTCAAGATCGTGGACGACCGCGGCATCGAGAGCCTCAAGATCATCCCCCTGCCGTGACGTCCAGCCGCGCGCGTATTCCGATCCCGCACGAGCAGATCGCCCAGCTCTGCCGGCGCCGTCACATCCGGTGGCTGGCGCTGTTCGGTTCCGTGCTCCGCGAGGACTTTCGAGCTGACAGCGACATCGACGTGCTGGTGGAGTTCGAGCCAGAGCAGCGTTACACGTACTTCACGCTCTCACAGGTCGAGGAGGACCTCTCCGCTCTCCTGGGGCGCAAGGTCGATCTTCACGTGTCGAAATCGCTTCACCCGTTCCTGCGCGACAAGGTACTGGGCCAAGCCGAGCCACTGTATGTCGGAGCATGACGATCGGCTGCCGATGCACCAGATGCTGGAGCACGCCCGCGAGGCAGTGGCAATGATGGCCGGCCGGGTCCGAGCGGAGATGCGGGCAGACCGGATGCTGCAGCTCGCGCTGACTCACCTCGTTCTCGTCGTCGGCGAGGCCGCCAGCCGCGTCTCTGTTGAGGGTCGCGCTCGTCACTCGAATATCCCCTGGACGGACGCGATCGCGACCCGAAACTTCATCGCTCATGGATACGATCGCATCGACTATGAGGTCGTGTGGGACACGGTCGCCGAGCATTTCCCTCCGCTGGTGGCCGCGCTTGAGCTGGCTCTGTCGAGCGAGACCGGCTGATGCCCGGCACCATCGACCAGCTCATCGTCTGCTCCCCCTACGAGGAGCCGGACCGCCACTGGCGCTACGAGCGCGAGAGCCGCACGTTCAGCCTGGAGGACGGCCGGCGCCCGGCCGGCTACGTGGTCGCCACGCCGGGCTCGAAGTCGTTCGACGACCCCGGGGTCTTCAAGGAGCTGCCGCTCGTCAACCGCATCCGGCCGCGGATCCGAGCGTGGCGCGAGGCCGGGTACCCCGGCGTCACCGGCACGACCGCGGGCCTGCTCCAGCACTGGCGCGATCCCGAGCTGTTCGAGGCCCGCCGGTTCTTCTTCTGCCAGCTCGAGGCGATCGAGACGCTGATCTGGCTGACCGAGGCGCCGGCCGGTGAGCGACAGGGCTTCGAGGTGCCCGGCGACGGAGGGCCCTTTACCCGCCTGTGCGCCAAGATGGCGACGGGCTCCGGCAAGACCCTGGTCATGGCCATGGCCATCGCCTGGCACATCCTCAACCGGATCGCCAACCCGCAAGACCCGCGATTCTCCAGGCACGTGCTCGTGATCGCGCCCGGCCTCACCGTCCGCAAGCGGCTGGCCGTGCTGGAGCCCTCCGATCCCGGCAACTACTACGAGCGGTTCGACATGGTGCCGGCGGCGCTCCGCGAGCGGCTCCGGCAGGGCCAGGTGCTCGTCCGCAACTGGCACGCGCTCAACTGGGAGAGCGACGATCAGCTCGCCCGGCGCCGCAGCGTGGACAAGCGCGGCGCCAAGAGCGACGCCGCCTACGTCAAGGAAGTGCTCGGCCGGATGGCCTCGGCCTCCAACCTGCTCGTCATCAACGACGAGGCGCACCACGCCTGGCGGCTCCCGGCCGGATCGAAGGTCCGCGGGGTGGCGAAGGCGGACATCGAGGAGGCCACGCGCTGGATCGGCGGGCTCGACCGCATCCACCGGAGCCGCGGGGTCCTGGGCTGCTACGACTTCTCGGCGACGCCCTTCGCGCCCTCGGGCCGCGAGAGCACCGAGGAGGCGCTGTTCGACTGGATCGTCAGCGACTTCAGCCTGAACGACGCCATCGAGTCCGGGCTGGTGAAGACGCCGCGGGTCGTGGTGCGCGACGACGGCCTGCCGGCGGCGGCGACCTACCGGTCGAAGCTCTATCACATCTACCAGCACGTCCGGGACGACCTGGGCCAGAAGGCCGAGCCCCACGTGCCCCTGCCCGACCTCGTGATGAACGGCTACTACCTGCTCGGCAAGGACTGGCTGGAGACGGCGCGGCGCTGGGCCGAGGCGAGGCAGCCGACGCCGCCGGTGATGATCACGGTGGCCAACCGCACGGAGACCGCCGCCCGCGTGCATCACGCCTTCGTCACCGGCAAGGTGCACATCGACGAGCTGGCGGTGCCGGACCGCACGCTGCACATCGACTCCAGGGTGCTCGAGAAGGCCGAGGCCCGGGTGGACGACGACGACGAGGCCATCGACGCGCCGGTGGACCAGGCCGAAGAGGACGACGACGATCGGCCCGTGCGGAAGCTGACGAAGGAGCAGCAGGCGGAGCGCCTGCGGATCCAGGTGGACACCGTGGGGCAGCCCGGGAAGCCGGGCGAGCGCGTGCAGAACGTGATCTCGGTCGGGATGCTGACGGAAGGCTGGGACGCGCGGACGGTGACGCACATCATGGGCCTGCGCGCGTTCAGCAGCCAGCTCCTGTGCGAGCAGGTCGTCGGCCGCGGCCTGCGCCGCACCTCGTACGAGCTGGAGCCCAACGGTCTCTTCAAGGCCGAGTACGTGAACATCTTCGGCATCCCGTTCACCTTCCTGCCGCACGAGGGCGGCGACGACGTGGTGCCGCCGCCGCCGGCGCCCAAGTCCCGGATCGAGGCCCTCCCCGACCGGCTGCACTTCGAGATCACGTGGCCCAGCGTCATCCGGATCGAGCACACGTGGGCGCCCCGGCTGGCGCTCCACTGGCCCGAGGTGCCCGTGCTTCGCCTGGAGGCGGCCGAGACGGCGACGATCGCCGGCCTGGCGCCGGTGGTCGAGGGCAAGCCGGACGTGAGCCGGATCACCGAGATCGACCTGGACGACCTCGCGCGGCGCTTCCGCATGCAGCGCCTGGTCTTCGAGGCGGCCCGCGACGTCTTCGATCAGATGGCGCCGACCTGGGCGGGAAGCCGGGAGGTGCTGCTCGCGCAAGTGGTGAGGCTGGTCGAGGAGTTTCTCGCCTCGGATCGCCTGGCCATCTCGCCCGCGCTGTTCAGCCAGGACGATCGCCGCCGCCGGATATTGCTGACGCTCAGCATGAGCCGGATCGTCAGGCACCTGTGGGGCGCGATCCGGCACGAGAACACGCAGGCGCTCACGCCGGTCTTCGACGGCGAACGCCCGCTCCGCAGCACCGGCGACATGCTGCCCTGGTACACCGGCCGCCCGTGGGCCGACACCGCGCGCTCCCACGTCAACCGCTGCGTCCTCGACAGCACGTGGGAGGCGAGCGAGGCGTTCGCGCTCGACCGCCATCCCCAGGTGGACGCGTGGGTGAAGAACGACCATCTCGGGTTCGAGATCGCCTACGTCTTCGACGGCGTCGTACGGAAGTACCGGCCCGACTTCCTCGTCCGCCTCAAGACGGGCACCACCCTGGTCCTCGAGGTCAAGGGTCTGGATTCACCGCAGAACCAGGCCAAGCGGGCCGCCCTGCACGAGTGGATTCATGCCGTCACCGAGCACGGTGGGTTCGGCCGCTGGACCTGGGGCGTGTCCAAGTCACCGTCCGATATCCTGGACGTTGTCGCCGCCGCCGCCCGAGCTTAGGATGGCGCCGATGGACGACGTCGGCGTGCGGGCGCGGAAGCTGAAGCGGGCCGAATACGATCGGCTGGTCGAGGCCGAGGTGTTCGGGCCCGACGATCGCATCGAGCTCCTCGGCGGTCAGATGATCTTCAAGGAGCCGCAGTACAGCCCCCACGCCACCGCGATCGCGCTGGTGCACCGGGTCCTCACCGCGGCCTTCGGCACAGGGTGGTTCGTGCGAGCCCAGATGCCGGTCGCCCTCGACGACGAGTCGGAGCCGGAGCCCGACGTGTCCGTCGTGCCGGGCGATCCCCGTGACTATCGCGACGCGCACCCCGAGCGTCCGGTGTTGATCGTCGAGGTCGCGCTCTCGCGGCTGCGCTTCGATCGCCAGCACAAGGGTAGCCTGTATGCGCGGGCGCGCGTCGCGGATTACTGGATCGTGAACATCTCGGACCGGCGCCTCGAGGTCTACCGTGACCCGATCGCCGACTTCGCGGCGCCGTTCGGGGCCCGCTACGGGCTCGCGAGCACGCTCGCGTCCGACGACCGGGTCTCGCCGCTCGCCTTGCCAGCTGCGTCGATCACCGTCGCCGAGCTGCTGCCGTAGCGCGACGGCGCGGTGCCCTCACGCCGCCAGGCGCCTGAAGACGTCGGCGGGGCGGCCCCACGACAGGCGCGGGCCGTCGCAGCGGAACGCGCGCATGTCCCCCGCCGCGTCCACCCCTCGACGAGGATCAGGCGGCCCACCGTGGTGCGCGAGCGCGAGTCAGACCTTGATGCCGACGGCGACTGCGCGGCCTCTGGATCTGCGAAGGCGCCGGCCGCCCCAGGCGACGAGGGCGCCCAGGCCGAAGATGAGGGCTCCAGTGAGGGCCAAGACGAACGGGGCCGTACGCTCGGGTTCGCTGATAGCGCGAACGGCGCCGACCAGGAACTGGCCGCCGCCGTAGATGCCCCACAGGATCCCGACGACCGTAAGAAACCAGCCGAAGACGGACCGCGACATCGCCTCGATTGTTGCACGACCGGACGGCGTGAACGTAGTTCTCCGCGCGCCTCGTCCTTCGCCCCCGGGCCCCCATCGCCGCGCCCGAGCCACCTGTGCCCGGGCCTCCTGCCCGTTCGGCGCCCGGTGCCCCTACGAGGCCACGGCGGCGCCCGCCGCCAGCTGGCGCGCGACCAGGTGGGCGTAGAGCCCGCCGCGCGCCAGCAGCGTCGCGTGGCCGCCGACCTCCACCACCCGCCCCTCGTCGAACACCACGATCGCGTCGGCGTCGCGCACGGTCGACAGGCGGTGGGCGATGACGACGGTGGTGCGGTCGCGGGCCAGCAGCTCCAGCGCGTCGCGCACCATCAGCTCGCTCACGGCGTCCAGGTGCGACGTCGCCTCGTCGAGGACCAGGACCGGGGCGTTCTTGAGGAACGCGCGCGCGATGGCCACACGCTGGCGCTGGCCCCCCGAGAGCCGGGCGCCGCGCTCGCCCACCATGGTGTCGAGACCGGCCGGGAGCGCGGCGATCACCTCGCTCAGCGCCGCCCGCTCGATCGCGTCGGCCAGGGCCGACTCGCCGGCGCCCGGGCGCGCCAGCACGATGTTCGCGCGGAGCGTGTCGTTGAACAGATAGGTGTCCTGGGCCACCAGCGCGATCCGCCGGCGCAGGTCGTCGAGCGTGTAGTCGCGCAGGTCGTGACCGAGCAGCCGGACGGCGCCCGCCTGCGGGTCCCAGAAGCGGAGCACCAGGTTCGCCACCGTGGTCTTGCCGGCGCCCGACGGCCCGACCAGGGCGATCGTGCCGCCGACCGGCACGCGGAGCGACACGTCGTCCAGGGCCGGGCGCGTGCGGCCCGGATACGTGAAGCTCACGTGCGCCAGCTCGACGGCCGCAGCGCCGACCAGGGGCGCCCGCACGCCGGGGCCGTCGGCGACCGGCACCGGCTCGGCCTCGACGGCGTGCAGGCGGCGCGCCGCGCCGAGCGTGTCGGCCAGCTGCCGCCCCACCTGCGCGACCTCCCACAGCGGCACGAAGGCGGAGAGCGCCAGCAGCGTGAGCAGCGGCAGCGCGCCGGCCTCCAGTCGCCCCTGCTGCACGAGCCAGGCGCCGACCCCCGTGACCGCGAGGCCCCCGAGGCCGGTGGCGGTCTCCTGCAGCGCGCTCTGTCGCGCCAGGTCGCGCAGGAAGGGCAGGCGCAGGCCGTGGAAGCGCCGGGCCTTCGCGGCCAGCGCCTCGCCCCAGGCGCGCATCCGGCCGTAGGCCACGATCTCGCCCAGGCCCTGCACGGTGTCCACCACGTGGGCGTTGAGGTCGCCGGAAGCCTCGCGCGCGCGGGAGCCGAGGCGGTCGATCCGCGCGCGCCCGAGCACGGGGACGAGCGCGACGTAGAGGAGGAAGGGCACCAGCACGAGCGCGAGCAGCGGCGCGAACGCCGCCAGGGTGGCCAGGACGGCGGCGGGCACCAGCACGGCGACCAGCGCCGGCGTCACCGTGTGGGCGAAGAAGTACTCGATCAGCTCCACGTCGTGGGTGGCCACGCCGGCCAGGTCGCCGCTGCGCCGCCGCGTGAGGTAGGCGGGCGCCAGCGCGTCGAGCTTGCGGAACACGGCCAGCCGCATGTCGGTGAGGAGCCGGTAGGCGACGTCGTGGGCCAGCCACGATTCCACCCAGTGCAGCGCGCCCACCAGGGGCGCCACGAGGAACAGCGCGGCCAGCAGTCCGCCGGCCGGCTCGCCCCGCGTGACGGCGCGGACGACCAGCGCGCTGAGCGCGCCGATCCCGAGGAGGGCGGCGACGCGCGCGACGCCGAGCCCGAAGGTCAGCGTGAGCCGGCCGCGATACCCCCGCGTCTTGGCGAGCAACGTGCGGAGGACGGCGCGCCAGCCGATCTCCCCGGCGGCCACGATGGCGTCGCCGGTGTCCTCGGCGGCGGCCTCAGCCCCGGCGGCGCCGTCCCCGTTGCCTGCCGCCGAGACGAGCGCGCTGGCGGCGACCCCGCCGGGGCCGGCTCCATCCCGCGCCTGCGCGGCCATGAGGTGGGCGTAGATCCCGCCGCCCGCCAGCAGCTCGCCGTGGGTGCCGCGCTCGACGACGCGCCCGTGGTCGAGCACCAGGATCGTGTCGGCGCCGACCACGCTGGACAGCCGGTGCGCGAACACCAGCGTGGTGCGGCCCACCATCAGCCGGTCGAGCGCGGCCTGGATGAGCGCCTCGCTCTCGGCGTCCACCGACGACAGCGCCTCGTCCAGCACCAGGATCGGCGCGTCGCGCAGGAGCGCCCGGGCGATGGCGATACGCTGGCGCTGCCCGCCCGACAGCCGCACTCCGCGCTCGCCCACGATCGTGGCGTAGCCCTGGGGCAGGCGCTGGATGAACTCCTCGGCGTTGGCCGCGCGGGCGGCGGCCTGCAGCTCGTCGGACGTGGCCTCCGGCCGCCCCATCCGGATGTTGTCCTCGACGGTCCCGTGGAAGAGCCAGGTGTCCTGGCTCACCACCGCGATGCGCCCGCGGATCTGGGCGAGGCTCAGCGCGCGCAGGTCGCGGCCACCGATGGTGACACGCCCGCCGTCGACGTCGTGGAAGCGCAACAGCAATCGGGCGATCGTCGACTTGCCCGAGCCGCTCGCGCCCACGATTCCGACCCGCCCGCCCGGCGGTACGGCGAAGCTGAGGCCGGCGTGCACGGGCTGGGCCGTGCCCGGATACGTGAACGTCACGTCGTCGAAGACCACGCCGGCGGCGGCCGGCTCCGGCCCCGGCGCCCGGTCGCGCACCAGCGGGACCGCGTCGAGCAGCGCGAAGATGCCGCGGGCCGCGGACAGGCCGAGCATCCCCTGGTGCAGCAGGATCCGCAGCTCGCGCAGCGGCCGGAAGACCTCGACCCCCAGCATGAGGACGATCAGCAGCGCCGGCAGCGACATCGCGCCCGACTCCACCCGCCAGGCGCCGACGGCGAGCGCGGCGGCGGCGCCGACGGCGATGCCGGTGTCGGTGATGCCCCGCGCCAGCGTGTTGGTGCCGAGCACCCACATGGTGCTCTGGAACAGCGCGCGAGCGCGTTCCTCCAGCCGGCGCGCGCGCTCGCCGCTCTGGCCGAACGCCTTGAGCGTGGCCAGCCCCTGCACCGCGTCGAGGAAGTCGGCGCCGAACGCCTTGTAGGCGTGGTTCCGCGCGAGGCTGGCCTGGCTGTCCCATCGGTGCCAGAGCGCCGGGGCGAACAGGATGACGAGCGCCGCCGCCAGCATGACGACCGCCACGGGAAGGTCCAGGAAGGCGACGAAGCCGAAGATCAGCACCGGCGTCAGTGCGGCGACGAAGAGCTGCGGCAGGTACTGGCCGAAGTAGACCTCGAGCTGCTGCACGCCCTCGACCAGCGCCAGCATGACGTCGGCGGTGCGGGCGCCGCTGAAGTGGGCGGGCCCGAGCGTGACGATGTGCTCGTACAGCGTCCGCCGCAAGTGCGCTTGCACGCGGGCGGCCGTGTGGTGGGCCATCATCGTGCGCGCATAGTCGAGCGCGCTGCGCACCGCGACGGCGGCCGCCGTCAGCGCCACCAGGGGCAGGAGCGCAGCGAGCGGCTCGCCCGCCAGCACGCGGGCCAGCAGCCAGCCGAGCAGGACGAGCCGCGCGATGCCGGCACCGACCGCGGCCAGGCCGACGACGATGGTGGCCGCGATGCGGAGGCGCACGCCGCGCGTGAGGGCCCCCAACCGCCGATCGAAGTACACGGCCGGCTCCCCGGAGGCGAGCTCCCCCGCTACCCTTTCAGGACGGCCGGGTTCTGGACGTTGATCGGCTTGCCGCCGGCGTAGGCGAGGATCTGGTCGAAGATCGTGCCGAACTGGTGCTCGAGCCCGTCGCGCTCGACGTAGCCGAGGTGCGGCAGGGCGAGCACGGTGTCGAGCGCCAGCAGCGGGTGGCCGCCCGGGGGCACCGGCTCCTCCTCGAAGACGTCCACCGCTGCCAGGCCGGGCCGCCCCGCGCGCAGCGCCGCCTCCAGGGCGCCGGGCACCACCAGGCCGGCGCGGCTCGTATTGACGAAGAGCGCGGTCGGCTTCATCCGGGCGAGGTCGGCGGCCGTGACCATGCCCCGCGTGGCGTCGACGAGCCGCAGGTGGAGCGAGACCACGTCGGATTGTTCCAGCAGCGCCTCCTTGCTGGCCGCAGGCGTGTCGCCGGCGGCGCGGGCTGCGGCCAGCGAGGCCTCGCGTCCCCAGGCCAGGACCTTCATGCCGAACGCACGCCCGTAGCCGGCGACGACCGCGCCGATTTTGCCGTAGCCCCAGATGCCGAGCGTCTTGCCGCGCAGCCCGATCCCGATGGGATGCGCCTGCCACCGGCCGGCCTTGAGCGCGGCCGCTTCCTGGGGAATGCGCCGGAAGGCGCCGATGACCATCCCCCACGTCAGCTCCGCGGTCGCGTACGACGGCCCCCCGCCGGCGCCGGCCGGCGACGCCATGATCACGCCGCGGCGGGTGCACGCCTCCACGTCCACGTGCGGGAACACGCCCACCTGGCTGATGATCCGCAGCCGGTCGAGCCGCTCCAGCAGCGGCGCGCGGATCGGCGTGCGCTCGCGGATCAGGCAGAGCGCCTCGGTGTCGGCCAGCCGCTTGGCCAGGACGTCGACGTCCTTGGTGTGGTCGTTCCAGATCGTCACCGGGTGGCCGGCGACCTTCCGGAAGCTCGGGAGGGTGCGGACCGTGTCCTGCCAGTCGTCGAGCACGGTGATGTTCATGGCCGCGAGCCTAGCACACGGCCGGCGACCCGTCAGGGCCGGCGAGGGCTCGCGTCGAGCGGTAGAACGAGCGCCCACTGGCGTGATTCCGGCTTGACGCACCGGCGCGACGGCAACACTATGGAGCACCGATCGCTCAACCGACCCTGAACAACGGAGACGCCCGATGAGCCTGCCGCTCGAGCCCTACAGTGTCGTCGACCTCACCCGCGCGCGGTCGGGTCCCACCTGCGTGCGCCAGCTCGCCGAGATGGGCGCCCGGGTCGTCAAGGTGGAGTCCCGCGAGCAGGAGGACTTCACGCGCGACGAGTTCGACTTCCAGAACCTCCACCGCAACAAGCGCTCGATGACGCTGGACCTCAAGCACCCCCGGGGCGTCGAGATCCTCAAGCGGCTGGTCGCCAGGTCAGATGTCCTCGTCGAGAACTTCCGGCCCGACGTCAAGCACCGGCTCGGCATCGACTACGACACGCTGAGCCAGGTCAACCCCCGGCTGGTCTACGCCAGCATCTCCGGCTTCGGCCAGACCGGCCCTTATCGCGATCGTCCCGGCTACGACCAGATCGCCCAGGGCCTCGGCGGCCTCATGTCGGTGACCGGGCTGCCCGGCCAGGGTCCGGTGCGCGTGGGCATCCCCGTCGCCGACCTCACCGCCGGCATGTTCCTCGCCCACGGCGTGCTCGTCGCGCTCCTGGAGCGCGAGCGCTCGGGCAAGGGACAGTGGGTGCACACCTCGCTGCTGGAGGCGATGGTGCGGATGCTCGACTTCCAGACGACGCGGTGGCTCATCGGCCGGGAGATCCCGCCCCAGGCGGGCAACGACCATCCCACCGGCATCCCGACCGGTGTCTTCAAGACCTCCGACGGCTACATGAACATCGCGGCCTCCGGCCAGCACATGTACCGCCGCCTGTGCGAGGCGCTCGACGTCAGGCACCTCGTCGACGACCCGCGCTTCAAGACGCCGCAGGACCGCTCGAAGAACCGCCAGGCCTGCAACGCGGAGCTGGAGAAGGCGACGGTCACGCGGACGAGCGCGCAGTGGGTGGACATCCTGAACAAGGCCGGCGTCCCCTGCGGCCCGATCCTCGACGTGAAGGAGGTCTTCGAGGACGAGCAGATCCGCCACCTGCAGCTGGCCACGAAGATCCGCCACCCGCGGCTCGGCGAGCAGCAGGTCCAGAATCTGCCGGTCACGCTGTCGCGCACGCCGGGCGCCGTGCGCACGGCCTCGCCCGATCTCGGCGAGCACACCGACGAGGTGCTCGGGGAGCTGGGCTACTCCCGGGACGAGATCGCGGCCCTCCACCGCGACGGGGCGGTGTGACCGGGTGCTCCTCCTGTCCTGACAGGAGGACCCTCTTGACAGCCAGCGCAACGTCGGACAGTCTCCGGGGCACGCAAGCCTGAATCGGCCCGTCCCGGGGAGGATTCGTCATGAGGAAGACGTTCGCACTGGCCCTCGTCCTCGTCTTCGCGCTCGCCCCGCTCGCCCCTGCCGGCGCCCAGTGGAAACCCGAGATCAAGTTCCTCAAGATCGGCGTCTCCAGCGCCGGCGGGGACTGGTTTCGGGCCGGCGCCAAGTTCTCGACGATGATTCCCGCCGCGCTGCCGGAGGTCGCGTCCAGCACCGTCATCGGCGGCGGCGTCGTGAACGTCACCCGGATCGGGAAGGGCGAGGCCCAGATCGCCTTCGCGCTGACGCCCTACCCCGAGCAGGGCTACAAAGGCGAGAGCAAGCACTACCCCACCCCGTTCAAGAACGTGCGGCTGATCGCCAGCAACCTGGGCCGGCCGGTGACCGTCGCCCTGATCGTGCTCAAGGACAGCCCTATCAAGAGCCTCGCCGACATCAAGGGCAAGCGGATCGTCCCCGGCGATCGGGGCTGGGGCACGACCGAGCTGGTCGAGGCGCTCATGGCCTCGGCCGGCATGCCGGTCGACAAGTTCAAGGCCGAGGGCGGCACCATCAGCTACACGTCGATCGCCGACCGGTCCAAGGCCCTGCAGGACAAGAACGTGGACGCCATCTTCATCCCGGCCCAGGTCAACTTTCCCGACCTCATGGCCGTGCAGCAGGCGGCCGGCCTCCGGGTGATCGGGTTCCCCGCCGACGCCATCGACAAGACGATGGTCACGATGCCCGGGCTCATCAAGAGCACGGTGGGGAAGGGTCTCTACGGGGTCCTCGAGCAGGATCTGCCCTCGCCCGCCTTCCTGCAGCAGATGATCGTCGACGCCGGGCTCTCCGACGAGCTGGTCTACCGGATCACCAAGCTCTGGTGGGAGAAGATCAAGGACATCCATGAGATCGCGCCGGGCCTGAACCAGGCCGACGTGAGGATGGCCATGGAGCACGCCACCATCCCGTTCCACCCCGGCGCCGTGCGGTACTACAAGGAGGTCGGCGTCGCGAGGTAGCGCGTGGCCGTCACGGTCACCGACCCCGAGATCGCCAGCGGGCCGTCGGCGGTCGACTGGCTCCTCCAGCGCCGCCGCGGCCCGCAGACCGTCCTCGCCGCGGCGATCGTCGTCCTCTCGATGGCGCTGAGCCTGTTCCACTTCTACTCGACCTACTACGGCCAGACGGAGGTGCACGCGCACCGCTCCACGCACCTGGCCTTCATGGTCATCCTGGCCTTTCTCTTCTTTCCGTTCGGCCGCCGGCACTTCAGCGATCCGCTCGGCTGGCCGTTCCTGGTCGACGCCGCCTTCATCGGCATCGCGCTGGGGGCGCAGCTCTACACGCTCGTGAGCCTCAACCGCTTCGTCGACCCCGGCTACAGCGTGACGACCACCGACGTCGCGGTCGGCACGCTGCTCATCCTCACCGTGCTGGAGGCGGCGCGGCGCACGGTGGGCTGGGGCCTCACGCTCACCGCGATCTTCTTCCTCTTGCAGACGTGGCAGGCCGACAAGTTCGTGTGGATCCTCTACGGGCCGCCCAACACGTGGACGTCGATGGTGGAGAGCTTCTTCGGCAAGGAGGAGGGGCTCTACGGCATCCCGGTCGGGATCATGAGCTCGGTGCTGATCCTGTTCATCATCTTCGCGGCGTTCCTGTCGATGACCGGCATCGGCGACTTCTTCGTGCGCCTGGCCACGGCGCTGGCCGGGCGAATGACCGGCGGGCCCGCCAAGGTCTCGGTGTTCTCGAGCGCGATGCTCGGCACCATCTCGGGCAGCGGCGTCGCCAACGTCATGATGGACGGCGTCTTCACGATCCCGATGATGAAGCGGATCGGCTACGGCGCCACGTTCGCGGGCGCCGTGGAGGCCGTCGCCTCGATCGGCGGCCAGATCATGCCGCCGATCATGGCCGCCGCGGCGTTCATCATGGCCGACTTCGTGGGCGTGCCCTTCCGGAAGATTGCGCTGGCCGCCACCATCCCGGCCATCCTCTACTTCGGCTGCGTGTTCGTCACCGTGCACCTGGAGGCCAAGCGCCTGGGCCTGCGGAAGGTGCCGCGCGACGAGATGCCGCGACTCGGCCAGACGCTCCGGGTGGACGGTTATCTCCTGCTGCCGCTCGTGGCCCTCATCGGCTACCTCTACTACGGGTTCAGCGAGGAGATGGCCGCGCTGATGGCGGTCGGCACGACGTTCCTCGTGAGCTTCGTGCGCCGGCGCTCGGCCCTCGGGCCCGTGCGCCTGCTCAAGGCCTTCGAGAGCGGGGCCCGGGCCGGCGTGACGGTGGCCATGGCGGTGGCGGCGGCCGGGCTGATCATCGGCTGCCTCTTCCTGTCGGGCATCGGCATGAAGTTCTCTTACATGCTGATGAACCTCTCCGGCGGGCAGCTCTGGCTGGCGCTGATCTACACGACGGTCGCCGCCCTCCTCCTGGGCCTCTCGCTGCCGACCACGGCCGTCTACCTCACGCTGGCGATCATCGTGGCGCCTGGGCTCGTGCAGATGGGCGTGCCGAAGATGGCCGCCCACATGTTCATCTTCTACATGGGCGTGACCTCCGACCTCACGCCGCCGACGTGCCTGTCACCGTTCGCGGCGGCCGCCATCGCCGGCTCGCCGCCGATGGCCACCGCCTGGCAGGCGATGCGCCTGGGGGCCGTGCTCTTCATCGTGCCCTTCATGTTCGTGTACCAGCCTGCGCTCCTCATGATCGGCTCGTGGCCGGAGATCGTGCTGGCCCTGGCCCGGGCCGCCTTCGGCGTCGTGTGCCTGGCCGCCGGCCTGCAGGGCTGGCTGCGCAGCCGCGCGACACCGTTCGACCGGGCCCTGTTGCTGGCCGCCGGCATCCTGTTCGTGGTGCCGAGCGCCGCCGCCGACGTGGTCGGACTCGCCCTCCTGGCCCTCGTCTGGGGCCTGCAGTCCGCGCGCCGAGCCCCGGAGATCGCCCCTGCGCCCGCTGCTTCGCTGGACTAGTCTGCTCGGCACGGCGGTGCTGCTGGCCGTGCTCGGCGCCGCGCGCACGCATCAGCAGAACTTCACCCTGTTCCTGACGGTCGTGATCGGGCTGTCGATGCTGGTGGTCGTGGTATTCGTCCTCACCGCGACGCCCGAGACACCGGGCGCGGGAGCCTGTTCCCAACGCCGTTGAACTCGACGGGACTCTGGCGGTTTACGCGCCCCCACCCCCCGAGCTGGGGAAGGTCGCGATCACCGTGAAGCGGCCGTCGGGCTGCTCCTTCGTCTCGACCGGGGAGGCGCCCTGGGCCTTGAAGCCCGCGACGACCGTGGCCACCTCGCTCTTGGGCACGTCCTTCAACGTTTGCGTTCCCTCCGGGCTCATCGCAATCCTCCTCTGTCACTCGAGAGGGATCTTCAGATCGCTCACGGCCTTCTTGCGCAGCTCGGCGAAGTGCGCGCCCCGAATGAACAGCTGGATAGAGACCTGGGGCAGGCCGTTGTCCTCGAGCCACCTCTCCAGGAGCTTCTGCCGTGACGCATCGACCCTCAGCTTCTCCGGATCGTCGGTGCCGGACACCCACTGGGGCATCCAGAACTTCTGCAGCGCATCGCCGGACTGGTCGGCGCTGAACGTGCTCGTGCGGATCTTGTCGAGCTCGTTCTCGGCTTGCCTTTCCTTGACCCCGGCGTCGGCGGCCGTCGACAGGATCGCTCCCGGCAGCGAGCCCGCGAAGTAGTAGGCGTCGAGGTCCGTTCGGGCCATCCACATCGGATACTTGTCGATGTCCAGCGCCCACCGCTGAAAGATCTGCCCCGCGATGACCTTGCGGCTGGCTTGCATCTGCGCGATCAGTGCGGACATCGCCTTGTCGTAGAGCACGGCCTTGCTGTAGGCTGCCTGGCCGCCGGCGAGCCCGCCCGACACCGCGGAGAGGATCTGGCTGGCCGTCTCCGACACCAGCGCGCCGGCGCCGCCTACCCCGACACCCACCAGGGCGATCAAGAAATCGGCTCGCACATTCTCCTTGACCAGCCCGGCCTGGAACTCCTTGAAATACGCGTCGATGACCGCCATGCGCCGTTCCATCATTCGATTTCGGAGCAGGCGCGCCTGCGTGCCGTCGCCAACCGCTTTGGGAGTGTCATCCTTGCCGTAGATCAGGTCGATCGTCTTCGCATAGTCGAGGTCCAGCTCGCGCAGCGTGGCGTCGTGGTCCGTCGTCACCTGCGGGAACTGTCGCAAGCCAGCGCAGCCGACGAGCCCGAACGCGACGACCAACGCGAGCAACCAGCCCTTCGTCATCGAAGACCTCCCGCCCCACGCGGCGATGGACACACCGGTGATCGAGCGCACCCGGGTGACTCCGTCGGCGAGGGGCGCGACGAAGCCCGCCCAGCTCTATATCTCGTCCCGCCGCCGGCCACCAGTCAGGGAAAACCCCTACAGCGGCCCCCGCGCTACCAGGCCGCCCGGAGCCCGGGACCGGTCGTCACGAGCGGGTGTCCTCGGGCCTGCCGTTGTAGACTCCCCTCTCGGAGGCGCCGATGCCCATCCCCGAGCACCCGTTCGAGCCGGACCGCGAGGGGCCACGACGCGAGCTGACCATGGCCACCCCCCGCGCCCGCCGCTCGTCGCTGATCCTCCCCGTCAACGTCCCGCGCTTCGTGGAGAAGGCCTACACGCGAGGCGCCGACGCCATCGTCCTCGACCTCGAGGACTCCGTGCCGTCGCAGGAGAAGGCGAGCGCACGGAAGCTGGTCCAGGGTTCCCTGGCCCTCGCCGCCCGGGGCGGCGCCGAGGTGCTGGTCCGCGTGAACAACGACGCCACCCTGCTCCACGACGACATCGACGCCGCGGTGCATCCGGGGCTCGATGGCCTGGCAATCCCCAAGGCGGAATCGGCGGCGCAGATCCGCGACATCGTCGCCCAGATCGAGCGGCTCGAGCGCGCGCGCGGTCTCACGCCCGGCCACGTGTGCCTGTCGCTCGCCATCGAGACGCCACGCGGGTTCCTGGCCGCCGAGGAGATCGCGCGATCCAGTGACCGGATCGCCACCATGAGCATCGGCGTCGAGGACTACTGCCTGGAGCTGGGCGTCGAGCCCTCGGCCGACGGCCTCGAGCTGCTCTACCCGGTCGCCGCCCTGGTGACGATCTGCAAGGCAGTCGGCGTGCAGCCCACGGGCCTCGTCGGCAGCATCGCGGGGTTCCGCGACCTCGCCGTCTTCGAGCAGGCCGCCCAGCGGGCACGCCAGCTCGGCTGCGAGGGCGCCGGCTGCATCCATCCCGACCAGGTGACCGTCTTGAATCGCGTGTTCACTCCCGATCCCGCCAAGGTGGAGTACGCGCAGCGGGTCGTGGAGGCCTTCGAGGACGGCGTCCGCCGCGGCACAGCCTCCGTCAACCTCGACGGCAAGATGGTCGACGTCCCCGTGTACAAGCGCGCGCAAGTCATCCTGGCCCGCGCCCAGGCCGTGGCCAACACCGAACGTCGCAAGGCCGAGGCGCTGAGGAGGCAGGCATCCCTCGCCATGACACCTCCACGCCGCGTGAACGTCGCCTCGGGCCGCCCGCTGGAGTCCCTCGGCCACTACTCGCGCGCGCTGCGCGTCGGCGACACCGTCCTCCAATCCGGGACCACGGCCATCGACCGCCAGGGCAACGTCCGCGGCGAGGGCGAGGTGGCCCGCCAGGTCGACGCGATCATGCGCATCGCCGAGTGGAGCATGGGCAAGGCCGGCGGCCGGCTGGACGACGTGGTCCGCAGCCGGATCTACGTGACCGACATCCGCGTGGCGGACGCGGCGGGTCGCGCGCTGGCCCGGTACTTCCGCGACGTCCGGCCGGCGGCGACGCTGGTGCAGGTCGACGGCCTGGCCCGCCCCACCCAGCTCATCGAGATCGAGCTGGACGCCGTGGACGGCGCCCGGGACTCGGCCCAGCGGATCTCCTCGGGCGGCCCCCTCGAGAACGTCTACGCCTACTCGCGCGCCGTCCGCGTCGGCGAGCGCGTCTTCATCTCGGGCTCGACCGCGCTCACGGCGGGCGGCGTCGAGGGCCCCGGCGACATGTATCGGCAGACGCGCGCGGCCATGGACACGGTCTTCCGCGCGCTGGCGGAGGCGGGCGGCACGCCCGGCGACCTCGTCTACACGAAGACGTTCCTCACCGACCTCGGGCGGGCCGGCGACTACACGCGCGCGTTCGTCGACGCCCTGGGCGACGTGCGACCCGTCTCCACCCTGCTCGGCGTCCCGGCGCTGGTCCGCCCGGAGCTCCTGGTCGAGATCGAGGCCGAAGCCGTGCTGGGCGCCGCCCCGAAGCGCCGTGACATCTACACCGAGCATCTGCGCGAGAAGCCGCGCGGCTACGCCCGCGCCGTCGTGGTCGGCGACGCCATCTGGGTCAGCGGCTGCACGTCCGTGTCCTCCAGGGGCGACGTGCAGGCTCCGGGCGACTGGGCGCGCCAGTACGACCTCGCCATCGACACGATCGGGTGGGCCCTCGGGCAGGCCGGCGCCACGCTCGACGACGTGGTGCGGCGCCGCACCTTCACGGTCGCGGGCGCTCAGCAGAACCGCCCGTACGGCCAGGGACCGGCGCCGTTCGCGACGAGCCACCCGGTCTCGCTCGGCTGCCGCATCGCGGGCCTGGCGCGCTCGGAGCTGGTGGTCGAGGTGGAGGTCGCCGCCGTCCGGGGCGCCGGCGCCGCCATCGAGTCGATCGGTCCCGACCCGGTCGATCCGCTGGATTGACCGGCGCCGCCGCGCGGCCGTAGTCTACGGGAGCAGGTCGGCGACGCGAACGGCGGCGTTCGGGGCGGCGCGCGGGGCGATCGCGGCCCCCGGACCCAGCGTCTGGCCGGAGGCGTAGCGCCAGCCGAACGCCGCGGCGGCGTCGGTCACCGGCTGGCGGTAGACTTCGAGCACGCGGTCGACGAGGTTGACGATCCAGTACTCGTCCAGGCCGGCGCGCGCGTAGAGGCTGCCCTTGTGGTCGCGGTCGAGCGTCAGGCGCGACAGCGCCACCTCGACCACCAGGACGGGGCGCGCCGGATGCTCGCCGCGGTAGTCGCGCAGACGTCCGCGCACCACCGCCACGTCCGGCTCAGGTTCTGACTGCTCGTCGAGTGCGATCGGACCCTGCTGGCGGACCACCCACCCGTCTCCGAACGCCGCCTTCAGCGCTTCCGCCGCGAGACAGATCGCCGTGTAGTGCGGGCTGCTCTGGGGCTCGGCGACCACGAGCTCACCACCGAGCAGCTCGACCGGATCGCCCGGCTGGAAAACGCCGACCTCGATCAGCCGATCGTACTCCGCCCGGGTCCACTGGCGGGTCCGGACCGGATACTCCATGCCTGCGAGACTACGATCCTGATCGTGACCGGTCAATGCCCCGGATCTGATACGGTCGCCGCCCGGCGGGCCAGCCGAGCGACGACGCTCAGCTCACCATCGCGAACGTCCGCTCGATGTTGCCGAGCATGCCCGCCCGCCACGGCCGGTAGTCCGCGTAGGCCGAGAACGCCGGCTCGTGCGCCGCGGCCAGCGTCGCGGTGACGCGCTGCTTGACCTCGTCGAGCGTGGCGCCGGTCGCCGCCTCCCGGCGCACGGCCTCCACCATGTCGTGGATGTAGGCGCGGAACGTCCGCAGCCAGTCGCGGCCGGCCACGTCGCCGTGGCCCATGATGATGTGCGTGAAATCGAGCTGGGCCAGGCGGTCCAGCGTCGCCACCCACTCCTCCGGGTAGCCGTCGCCCATGTAGGGCGTCCAGCCGATGACGGCGTCGCCCGTGACGACCACCTTCTCCGTCGGCAGGTAGACGAACACGTCGCCCTCGGTGTGCGCGCGCCCGAGGTGCAGGAGCTGGATCTCGCGGTCGCGCCGGTAGAGCTTCATCGTCTGCTCGAACGCGATCGTCGGCAGCGCCGGTCTCAGCGCCTTCACCTCGGCGAGGTACGATTCGGCCAGGGCCAGCTCCCGCTCCAGCCGCCCGCGCTCGGCGCCGGGGCCGGCCGCGGCGACCGCCCCTCGCAGGCGCGCGATCTCCGGGGGCGACAGCCGGACGTGGTCCTGGATGCGCTTGAGGCCCTTGCGCACCATCGCCTCGCGCGTGATCTGGTTCGTCACGATCTCGGCGTTCGGGTACGCGGCCGGGTAGACCTCGTTGCCATGCCAGTGGTCCCAGTGGAAGTGCGTGTTGACGACGTAGCGGACCGGCTTGCTCGTCAGCTCGCGCAGCCGCTCGACGATCACCCGTGCCGCCGACGGCTTGGAGTGGGTGTCGACGACCATCACCCCGTCGTCGTTCTCGATGATGGCGGTGTTGCAGTTCACCTTGTAGGCCGGCGCCGCCACCGCCACGTGCACGCCGTCCGCCACCTGCTTGATCTCGAACCGGGCGTCCCCACCCTCGGGTCCCTCGTGGGCGCAGCAGTCCATGGCTCGGTCTCCTATCGTCGTGAGTGCGACGTGGCCAGCGCGAACAGCCCCCACGCGAGCAGCACGGCGACCGGTGCGGCGCCGAACGGGATCGCGTAGGAGCCCGTCGTGTCGTAGAGGAACCCCGCGGCGGCCGGCCCCAGCGCGGCCCCGCAGCGCCACCCCAGCGCGAGGACGCCCATGATGGCGCCGATCGCCCGCACCCCGAACACGTCGGGGATGACCTTGGTGATCATCGTATCCGCCGCCGCGAAGCCGACGCCGAACACGGCCAGCGAACCGAGCAGCGCCTCACGCGAGGGCACCCACAGCAGGGCGGCCAGCGCGACCGCCTGCAGCACGAAGCCGATGCGGATGGTCGTGTGCGCGCCGACCCGGTCGGACACCATCCCCGAAGCCAACCGCCCGCTCACCGCGCCCACGCCGTACGCCGTCAGCGACAGCGA
Source organism: Candidatus Methylomirabilota bacterium (assembly GCA_035762565.1). Classification (GTDB taxonomy): domain Bacteria; phylum Methylomirabilota; class Methylomirabilia; order Rokubacteriales; family CSP1-6; genus AR5. The sequence continues at coordinate 31,068 of DASTOJ010000310.1, forward strand.
GGCCGTCGCCAGGCTGATGCCCTGGTCGCGGGCGAACGGCACGGCGTGGACCGAGATCATCAGCGCCAGGCCGCCCAGCAAGAACCAGGACACGTTCAGATACCACTGGCGCGGGTCCACGAGCGCCGCCCGCAGCGTCATGCCGGGCGCGAACCCGTCGGGCGCGGCCCCGACCGCGGCGGTGGGCCGGCGCAGCTGGGGCGTCTCGGCCGGACGGGGCGCCCGCACGGTCAGCGCGGCCAGCAGCGTGACCAGCCCGCAACCGCCGCCCAGCAGCGCGTAGGCTGTGCGCCAGCCCGTCTCGGCGATGAGCCACGCCGCCAGCGGGCCGGCCGAGATGTAGCCGAGGTTGAACCCGACGAGGACGAGCGCCAGCGCCAGCCCGCGGCGCTCGTCGAACCAGTGCGTCACGGTCGAGGCCGCCAGGAGGTAGAAGCTCGACATCCCCACCCCGCCCAGCACGCCCACGAACACGTAGAGCTGCCACAGTGCGTCGACCACCGAGACCATCGCGAAGGCGACACCGGCCACCGCCACGGTCACGACGAGGATGACCCGTGGCCCGTGGCGGTCGGCCAGCGCACCGATGGCCCACCCGGCCAGGCCCCCGAGGAGCAGGTTGATGGACAGCGCCGTCGAGATGGCCCCGCGGCTCCACCCGAAGCTCTCGGCGAGCACGGGCAGGAACACGCCGTAGGCGGCGAGAGGCGTCGAGATCCCGTAGGTCACGACGAACAGCGCGGCGACGACCAGCCACCGGCGGGCGGACGGACGCACGTGACTACTTGTATCACGTGATCTGGTCCAGCACTGCTTCGGCGATCGCGGTGCGTGATCGCCGGGCGGTCCTCCGCTGACAAGTCGGGCAGGATGCCGGCAGTCAGGCACTGTTCCCGATGCTGACCGCTCATCCTCGCGCCGGAGGGCATTCCCGGCGTGGCACACGCTTTGCCGCTCGCCGATCACGGAGAAGTGAGATGGCACAGGTCCGTGCCGAATCGCGACCGCTCTCGCTTCAGGTGCTTGCTGCCGCAGGCCTCGCCGTCCTGCTCGGCATCCTCGCGGTGCCTGGCAGCGTCTTGGCGCTGGAGGCGGACGACATCATGATCCGGCTCTACGAGCGCACTCGGCTCGGCGACCTCGTGGAGCGCCCTCTCCCCCCACCGCGTGGCGCCGCCCGCCCGGACGTCGCCCTGCGCCCGGTGGCGCAGGGCGACGTCAGCGTGGCTCTTCGCCGTGCTGGCGCCGCCCGCACCGCCGTCCTGGCGGACGTCGGAAGCGCACCCTCGGCGTCCCGCCTCGTCCCGGAGGACCTGACCCGACGGGCATACGTCGTTCACGTCGCCGTCGAGCACTACGCGGACGCGGTCTTTGCGGAGGTCGCGGCCCGGATCGGCGAGCTGGAAGGGTTCACTGCCGTCGCACGTGTCCCAGCGGGCAGCAAGTGGGCACCGTACCTGCGCATTCCCAATCTGGCCGTGATCGAGCTTCCCGGCCGGCACTACATCTGGACGGAGGATGTGCTCGAGATCGAAGTACGGGGCGGCTTCCGCATGACTCCCCGTGTCGGCGATCGCTCATTGCTGCGGCGCACACTCGTCGTCGAGCGCGTGCGACGGTTCTATCCCGACGTCGCTTCTGGAGAGATCGAAGCCCTGGCTCAGTTTCCCACCGTGTCCGGCGAACCCCCGGGCGAGCTGCCCCTTCAGATGCGGCGCCAGTACCCGGACACCATGTTCATGCTGCAAGGGATCGTCGAGCGAGACGCCGGTCACGAGGTCGCAGCGGCGCTCGCCGTGGCCCGTCGCGCCCCGCTCCGCGAGGCTCTCACTTACCTCGAGGGTGGCAACGTGCTGCTGGGTACGCTGCCCGGCGGCGAGCCGTATGCGCTCGTGGGGCGGGACAGTGCGGCCGTCTCCCGGGCGGTGCTCGAGCGCCATTTGCGGCGGCCGGTGGGCGAGGCCGAAACCGTGGCGACAATGGCGAAGGATCTGGGCGTGACGCCGGCACGGCTTTTCCTCGTCGAGCAGCCGGGCGTGTTCCACCTCGACATGGCGATGACGCTGCTGCGGCCGGGGACCGTCATCCTCAACGACGCCGTCGAGGCATTCCGTCTGCAGAGTCGCTGGCTTTGGGAGGACCACGAACGCTGGAGGCCGGCGCCCGACAGTGGGCGCCGTGATGAGGACTATCGCAGCGACGTCAAGCGCTGGCAGGAGGCGGGCCGGGACCTGGAAGCGACGCTTGCGAAGCTCTGGAAGTACACGGAGCGATTCGCGCGCTACGAAGCTCGGACGCTGGCCGATCTTCAAGACGCCGGCCTCGACGTGGTCCGGCTACCGGCGCGGTTTCTACACCCCGCGCGTCCATGGGATCGCGATGTGATGAACTTCCTGAACGGCGAGGCCGGTACGAACCCACAGGGTCGGACCTACTTCATCACCCAGGGGGGCGACCCGCGCGCCGAACGTCATGTCGTCGCCGCCCTGCTCGGCCCCGACATTGGTCTCGACCGCGTCTACCTCGCGCCTCGGCTCGTGTCGCGGGAGACGCTGTGGGAGAAGGGCGGGGCCGGCTGCCGACTGAAATTCGAAGGCATCGCGCTCCCGCCCCGACCGGCCACCGGTGGGCGGACGGACGCACGCGCGACGAGAGTTTGTTTTCGGTGTATAAATGGCCCCGACACGGTCCACGACCGGGTTCCACATCCATCGGAGGAGAAGACGACATGGCGCAACTGAGAATCCCCCTGGACGACGCGCGGTTCAGCAAAGGCCTGACCTGGAAGGACTACATGGCCCAGATGGGCGACACCCAGGCCCGCACCGAGGCCAACTACGCCAAATCGAACCTGAGCGACGAGGAGCGCAAGTTCTTCGGCGGCGTCACCGGCGTCAAGTACGTCATGATGCTGGCCGAGAACTGGTGCGGCGACGTCCACCGCAACTCGCCGCTCATCGCCCACATCGTCGAGGCGCTCCCCGGCGCCGAGCTGCGCGTGTTCCTCCGTGACCAGAACCCGGACCTGCGCGACACGTTCCTGAACAACGGCTACCAGTCCATCCCCGTCGTCGTCTTCTTCGACAAGGACTGGAACGAGATCGGCCGCTGGCTGGAGCGTGCCCACGCCGCCACCACCAAGGCCACGCAGATCCGCTCGAAGACCATGGACGGCGTGCCCAAGGAGCAGCAGGACGCGGCGATGGCCGAGTTCCGCAAGCAGGTTCAGGCCGCTTACGAGGAGCCCGGCAACGCGCTGTGGCGCGCGGCCGCCAACGAGGTGAAGCTGCTGCTCGAGCAGCGGCTGGCCAAGAAGTAGCGGATCCGCAGCCCTTTCCTCCGACGGCGCCGGAGCGTGCCCACGCTCCGGCGCCGTCCTCCCCGGGCAGAAGGGACATGATGTCGGCGGATGCCCGTGCCGGGGTGCGGACCGAGTACCTCTACGACGTCGTCATGACCGCTGAGGTCGACGATCTCGGCCTGACGCCCGCCGGCCACCGGCGCATCGTCCGCGTCACCGGCGGGACGTTCGAGGGCCCGCGGCTGCGGGGCACGGGGCCGGGGGTCATGGCCCGCCTCCTCGCCGGCGACCCCGTCGATCCGTCCGACTATTACTTCCGCACCGCGCCCCTCTTCGAAACGGCGTCGGATCGCTATGCCTGGCTGAACCGCCTGCTGGCCGTCGGCATCGGCCGGCGGACGCGCGAGCACGTCGCCTACACGATGTACGCCGTATTGTAGCGGCGCGGTTCATCAGCGTTGCGGTGTTGTGGTAGGCTTCGCGCGCGAGCCGGGGCGCGAGGGAGGCCAGCCATGGAGCTGCAGGGACAGGTGGCGATCGTCACCGGGGCGGGACGCGGGATCGGACGCGCGACGGCGCTCGAGCTGGCCCGGATGGGTGCCAACGTCGTGGTGGCCGAGCTGGACCAGGGCGGCGCCGACAAGACGGCGGCCATGGTGAAGGACCTCGGACGCCGCGCGCTCGTCGTCGCGATCGACGTGACCAGGCGGGCCGACCTGGCCGCGATGGTGGAGCGCGCGCGCGCCGAGCTCGGGCGCATCGACATCCTCGTCAACAACGCCGGCATCTACCGGGCGGCGGCCACCCTCGACGTGACCGAGGAGCACTGGGACGCCATCATGGACATCAACGCCAAGGCGGTGTTCTTCGCCAGCCAGGCGGTGCTGCCCACCATGCTGGCGCAGAAGCGCGGCAGCATCGTCAGCCTCGCCTCGATGGCGGGCAAGATCGGCAGCCGCACCAACCTGCCTTACAACGCGAGCAAGGCCGCCGTCATCAGCATGACGAAGAGCCTGGCACTCGCCCACGCCGCCGACGGCATCCGCGTGAACTGCGTGTGTCCCGGCTTCGTGGAGACGGACATGTGGACGAAGGTCGCCCGCGAGCAGGGCGCGCTCCTCGGCCAGACGCCGGAGGAGTTCACCCGGCGGCGCGTCGAGTCCGTTCCGCTCGGGCGCATGGAGCGCCCGGAGGACGTGGCCAGCGTGATCGCCTTCCTGTGCTCGCCCCGGGCCGCCTACATGACCGGCCAGGCGCTCAGCGTCGACGGCGGCCTCGTCATGCACGGATAGGAGAAGCGGCGTGCCCGGGCCGACCTGCTCCTGTTCGACCCCGCGACGGTCGGGCGCGGCCCCGAGCGGCGCGTGAACGACCTGCCCACCGGCGCCAGCCGCCTGGACACGCCGGCCGTGGGCGTGCACGGTGTCCGGGTCAACGGCGTGCGGACGGTTGACGCGCGCGGAGTACGGCCCGACTGCGGCCGGCCGGGCCGGGTGCTGCGAGAGTTCACGGCCTGACCGGCGAGAGGAACCCATGACCTACGAGTGCCTGCTCCACGAGGTGAAGGACGGCATCGCCACGCTCACGCTCAACCGCCCCGACCGCCTCAACGCGCTGGGCGGCACGCTGCGCGACGACCTGCACGACGCGATCACCCGCTCCGCCGCCGACCCCGAGGTCCGCGTCATGGTCATCACCGGGGCCGGCAAGGGCTTCTGCGCCGGCGGCGACGTGAAGGCGATGAACGAGGCCAAGGAGGGCAAGCGCGAGCGGCCGTTGCTCGAGAAGATCGCCCCCGGCCGGGATCGCACGCTGCTGGCGATGCGGGACGCGCCGCAGCCGATCATCGCCGCGGTGAACGGGGCGGCGGCCGGCGCCGGCATGAACCTGGCGCTCGGCTGCGACATCCGCATCGCCTCCACCGCGGCGAAATTCTCCCAGGCCTTCGTCAAGCGCGGCCTGCACCCCGACTGGGGCGGCACCTACTTTCTGCCCCGCGTGGTCGGCATGGCCAAGGCCGCCGAGCTGATCTTCACCGGCGGGGTGATCGACGCCGCCGAGGCGCTCCGCCTCGGCATCGTCAGCCAGGTGGTGGCGCCCGAGGAGCTGATGCCGGCGGTGCACGCGCTCGCCCGCGCGATCGCGGCCGGCCCGCCGGTGGCCATCCGCCTGGCCAAGCACTCGCTCTACGCCAACGCCGAGCGAGATCTCAGATCCGCCCTGGAAGGCGAGACGGCCGCGCAGAACATCTGCTTCGAGACCGAGGACGCCCGCGAGGGCATCCGGGCGTTCATCGAGAAGCGCCCACCGGTCTTCCGGGGTCGCTGAGCCGCCTGATGAAGGTCGCCACCTGGCGCGGCGGCGCGCGCTTCACTCTCGACGACGTTCCCCCGCCCGTCGCCACGCCCGGCGGCGTCGTCGTCGACGTCCACACCGCCGGCATCTGCGGCACCGACGTCCACGCGACGCAGGGACTCTTCCCGTGGACGCCGCCGCTGGTGCTCGGCCACGAGTACACCGGCGTCGTGCGCGAGGTGGGGCGGGGGGTCAGCCGGCGGCTCATCGGCCGGCCTGTCGCATGCGAGCCCTCGTATGGCTGTGGGAAGTGTCCGGCGTGCAAGCTCGGTCGCGTGAGCCAGTGCCCGGGCGCGACCCGCGTGGGCGGCTTCGCCGAGCGCGTGGCGCTCCCGGCCAAGTGCGTGCACCCCCTGCCGAAGGGTCTCGATCCCGTGACCGCCGCCCTGACCGAGCCGGCGTCGTGCTGTCTCGCCAACCTCGAGATGTTCCGCATGCCGCCCGGCGCCACCGTGCTCGTCATCGGCGGCGGGATCATGGGACTCCTCACGATGGTGCTCGCCCGCCGGCGCGGCGCCAGGCGCCTCGTCCTCTCCGATCCGCTCGAGGAGCGCCGCGAGACGGCCCGCCGTCTGGGCGCCCACGCCGCGATAGATCCGACACGGGAGAGTCTGCGCGAGCGCACCATGGAGCTCACCCGGGGCCTCGGCGCCGACGTCGTCTGCGAGGCGGTCGGCAAGCCCGAGCTGGTCGCCGAGGCGCTCACGCTGGTGAAGCCCACGGGTGTCCTGCAGCTGGTGGGCGTCAATCCCAGGGGTAGCCGCCTGCCGCTGGACCTCTACGACGTGCACTTCCGTGAGATCCGCATCCACGGCGCCTACGGTCGCGGCACCGCCTTCCGCCGCACGCTGCCGCTGATGGCCAAGCTCCGGGTCAAGCGCCTGGTGACCGAGCGCTTTCCGCTGGAGCGCATCGAGGAGGCCTTCGCCCACGCCACGGCCGGCCGCGGCGTGAAGACCGCCATCGCTCCAGGCGGCGTCTAAGGTGTTACCCTGCGGCGCCGCGCCGTGTATCACCGCACCCCAGCCCCCGCCTGATCCGGAGCATCGCGACACCTCTACCATCCCCAGCCAACCTGTTGAGCTCGGACTCGTCGCGAGCCTCGCGCGGCCGGGCGGAAACGTCACAGGGTTGGCCTGGAGCGTCAACCTCGAGTTCATCGGCAAAGGGGTCGAGCTGCTCAAGGAGACCGTGCCCACGGTCCGCCGCGTGGCGGTGCTCGCGAACCCGGCCAACCCGGGAAACGTGCTCGCGGTACGAGACGTGAAGGCCGCGACCCGCTCGTCGGGAGTCCAGCTTCAGCTCCTGGAGGCCCGGGGTCCCGGCGGCTCGCAGACCTCGCGGCAAAGAACCGGCTGCCGTCGATGCATGGGCTGAGGGAGCAAGTGGAGGCCGCAGGCCTGTCTCAGCAGCACTGAGATCCACGACCTGCGGTAAGCTTGGCCCCCGACGTCATTTCCTCGAGAGGAGCGCCACGATGGCCTTTCGCATCAACCACATCCACCTGAAAGCGTCCGACCCCCGCAAGACGGCCGAGTGGTACGAGAAGGCGTTCGCGTTCAAGATCGTGAGCGACGAGACGCGCGTGTTCGGCGATCGCTTCGTCCGTTGCCTGAGCGAGGACGGTGGCCTGGCCGTGAACGTCTCGGGGGCGCGCACGAACGAGAAGCTCGGCCCCGGTGACGCCTCCGCCCATCACGGCCTCGAGCACTTCGGCTTCGACACCGAGGACATCGAGGCGGACATCGCGCGGCTCACGAAGCTCGGCGCGCCGCTGCTGGAGGGCCCGATCCAGGTGCCCAACGGCCCGCGCATCGCGTTCCTGCGCGCGCCCGACGACGTCCGCGTGGAGCTGGTCGAGCGCCGCCGCATCGCGGGAGGGTCAGGCTGCGGCTGCTGACACGGCGGCGGGGTCAGCGCACGAGACCGTTCAGAAAGCCCAAGACGGCCGCGTGGGCCTTCGTGTCGAAGCCAAGGTCGTGCCCGTGTCCGGGCGCCGTGTAGGCCTTCGTGTGGGGGCGCGATGCGGCGGCGGCGGGGCACTCGTTCGTTCCGCCTCCCACCACCCACGGGTCGGTCTCGTAGCTCAGTAGCAACGTCGGGCTCTCGGCGGGGATGCGGAGCACGCGACAGGAGTATCCGGAGACGACATAGGCGTCCCAGCCGCCGGTGTTCCGCCCGGTGGCGATGCCTCCCTCGGAGTGTCCCATCAGGATCGCCTTCGGCGGCGCCATCTCGCGCACACGCGTCAGAGCGTAGGCGATCTCTTCAGCTCGGAGGCCCTGAGCCTTCGCTCGATGCTCGGGCGGGGTGGTGTGCGTGCGAGGGTTGCACCATTGGGCCCGGTCGCGCCGGGCGAAGGAGTCCGGCGCGATCACGAGGTAGCCGGCATCGCGCAGGACACGGCCCCAGTTCCGAAGGCCCGGACCGATGCCTGTGCACCCGTGCAGCAGGATTACGATCGGCGGATTCGTCGCGCCTTTCGGGACCCATCGCTCGGCGCCGGCCCAGGCGTCGGCCGCCGTGCTTGGCCTGTCCGGGGTTGTGGCACAGGCGCCGCTCGACAGCATCGCGAGAGCGAGGACCAGCATCGCCCGGCGTGAGCTATCCACTCAGTTGTCGAACGGATCACGAGGCGGCGGCCAGCAGCTTCGCGCGCAGGCGGCCGATCTGCTCGTGGAAGGGCGAGCCGCCGCGGGCGGTCATCGGCGTCTGCTCGGCGAGCGTGGTGTGCAGCTCCACGAAGATGGGGCCCTCGGCGGTCAGGAAGCCGGGGAAGCGGCGCTTGAAATCCTCGAGCTCGCCGATGGCCAGGGCCGTGCGATAGCCCGCGCCCCGGGCCATGGTGACGAAGTCCACGGTGAGGCCGCCGGGGATCTCCTGCGAGCCGGAGGTGTGGTAGACCCCGTTCTTGAAGAGCAGGTGCACGAGATTGCGCGGCCGGGCGCCCGCGATCGTCGCCAGCGAGCCGAGCTGCATCAGCAGCGAGCCGTCGCCGTCGAACACGATCACGCGGCGCTCGGGCCGCGCCAGGGCCAGGCCGAGGCCGAGCGACGAGGCGCCGCCCATGAACCCCACGCAGCCGGCCGAAAGATCGTCGGGGGCGATGTCCCGCCAGGCCGGCGAGGTCGTCATGGTCGGCACGCAGATCGCGTTACCGCGGCCGGCGGCGACGATGCGCAGCACGTCCTCGGGCTTCATGGCCATCAGGCGGTCTCCAGGCCGACGAGGACCGCGGCGGGACCGCGCCGCTGCCGGCTCAGCCGGTAGTACTCGGCGATCAGATGCACGTCGTCGGGCCCCTCCAGCCGCGCGTGCGGCACCCCGAAGGTGTCCAGCAGCGGCTCGCAGAAGCGCACCATCGAGTGGCGCGACTCCTTGGGGTCCTTGTCCTTCTCGCGCTGCAACAGCCCGATCATGTAGAACATCGGGACCTTGCCGTCCATGGCCACGCCGCGCAGCGTGTTGATCGAGGCGTAGAGCCCGGCGTGCTGGATCATGAGGGCGACCGGCTCGCCGCCGGCGTGCAGGCCGGCCGCAATGGTGGTGGCCTCGTCCTCGGTGGCGCAGGTCAGCACGCGGATCGCCTCGTCCTTGTCGAGGGCGGCCAGCACGGTCTTCTGGTGGGTGTCGGGCACGCTGAGGATCCAGCCCAGGTGGTCGGACGGCGGGCGGCCCCAGCCTTCGGCCGTGCGGGCCGCGCGCGCCTCGCGGAACAAGTCCTTGAGCGTGTCGATGATGAGCGACGCGGGAATCGATTCGGGCATTCGGGCCTCCCGGGACGACCAGTCGGCCTATCGTACCGGAAGGCCGGCGCCTTGGGAATGCGCGGTCAGGCCCGCCGTCGGACGAGGCCCTCGATGAGACGGCAGAGCTCGTCCGGATCGACGGGCTTGCGAAGGTGACCCCGGAAGCCCGCCGACGCGAACTGGCTGGGATGGCGTTCGGCGTGCGCCGTCACCGCCACGACCGGGACGCCATTCCCCGTCCTGGCGTCGCGCTTGCGCAGCTGCGCGATCAGCCAGTAGCCGTCGTGTCCCGGCATCGCGATGTCGGTGACGACGACATCGGGGAGGACGCGATCGAGCACCCGGAGGGCTTGATCCGCGCTCTCCGCGACGGACACGAGAGCCCCGGCGTACTGCAGCACCGATACGAACAGGTCGCGGCTGTCCTCGCTGTCGTCGATGACGAGGACGTGAACGCCGACCAGCGGTCCACCCGGAATCCCGTGCCCCATTCGCGTCCGACGCGCGGTGCAAGAAGGTTGCCAGACCTAACTCGTCAGCTCGGCCACCATTCGACAGAGCGCGTCGGCCGCAACCGGCTCCGCGACGTAACCATCGAGCCCGTTCACGCGCGCCGTGCCGGCCAGCGTCCGCGGGCCCACTCCGACGATCGGGATCTTGCCTCCATCGTCGGGATGCACGGCGCGGAGCACGCGAACCATCTCCCACGCGGACTCGGCCGGTGTCCGCAGGACGAGCACCAGGATCCGCGGAACGGTTTCGTTCATGATGTTCCGGGCGTGAGAAACCGAGCGCGCCTCCTGGACGAGCGCACCGCAATAGCGCAGGATCTCGCGCAGGGTCGCTCGAGTTTCGGCGTCTTCGCCGATGAGCAGTACGTAGATGCCGCCCAGCGCGGCCGGTTGGAGGAAGCCACGGGGATCCATGCAGGCCTGCTGGAGCAAGCCCTGCGCCATGGCCGGGACGAAGCAAATCCGGGAAACATCCGTGTAAGACTTACGCCCGCGTCAGGGCACCAGCACTCGCCGCCTACACGCGCTCGAGGATGTGCAATCCGCGCCCCCGGTCGATGAGGTAGATCAGGCCGCGGTCGTCGACGAATACGTCGTTGCTGCACGGGCGCTCGTGACCGGTGGGGGGCGCGGGCTGGAAGTGCCCCACCTCGCGCGGGGCGTGCGGCTGCGCGATGTCCACGATGCGCAGGCCGTGGGCGAACCACGCCACCGGGATCTCCGTGCTCGTGATCGTCTCGACCGGCTGGTGACAGCCGGTGAAGTCCGGCTGCGGAGTGCCGTCCACGCCGGCCACCTGGAAGCTCGCGAACGGCACCGGACGCCGCTCGTCAGTGATGTCCACCAGCCACAGGAACGACGGCGGCCCCGGCTCGAGCTTGGCCACGTCCTCGTCGGCCACCACCATCACGCGCCGGCCCTGCAACGGGAACGGCACCGGCAGCGCGGTGTGCGTCGGCGTGATGAAGGGCGGACTCCAGTCGAGCCCGGAGACGAACGTGGGCTTCCCCAGGTCCTCGACGTCGAGGATCACGAAGCCGCCGTGCCAGTAGCTCACGTAGAGGCGATTGCCGAGGCGGATGGGATGGTGACAGCGGTGCTGCCGCCCCTTCCACGAGGGCGTCTCGCCTCCGGCCACCCACTGCCCCGGCATCCACCAGCGCCCGATCTCCTGCGGCCGGCCCGGGTCGGCCAGGTCGAGGATCATCACGATGTTGCCGACGTAGCCCTCCATCTCCGGTGAGATGTAGGCGTAGCGGCCGTCGAAGGTGAAGCGGTGCACGCCGAGGCCGCCCGACCGCCAGAAGGTGATCTCGCGCGGCCGCGCCGGGTTCGAGATGTCGTGGATTCCGAGCCCGCCGCTGCCGGCCCCCGCCGGCTGGGCGCCGTGGCCCTCGCGGTTCACCAGCATGAGGCCGTCGACCGCCCGCACCTTGTGGGAATGAGTGCCCGGCGGCACCTCGAGGTGGGCCAGCTGCCGCGGCGCCCCGGGGTCACTGACGTCCACCAGCGTCGTGCCGTGGGGGGCCTTCATGTGGGCGATGCAGGCCACGCGGCCGTCGACCACCACCTGCCCGCCCCCGGGGCAGTCGAACCACGCCACCTGCCGCACACCCTGCGCGCTGCCGCCGTTGCCGCTGCTCATCGTGCCCTCCTCGGGGCAGGCTCGCCGGGACGGCCGTGGCCACGCAAAGCCGTCGGCATTCCGCCGAGATTCCGGATGCGGGCCGGTATCATAGCCTACAGACGTTCGAGGCGCGACTTCACCGAGGAGGCTGTCTCTGCTCGCCGCGTGGGGTTACCTGGCTCACCGCTTTCGTTGGCCGCTCCTGCTGCTCTCGCTGCTTCCGCTGCTGCCAGCCGCCTGGCTCTTGCTGCGGGGCAGCGACCTCGAACGGCAGGTGACGCCGCCGGCCACCGAGGCCGTCCGGGCCGTCGAGCTGATGGACCGCGAGCTGCCCGGCCGCCCTCCCACGATCGGCCTCGTCCTCAGCCATCCCACGCTGCCGGTCACCGATCCGGTGTTCCGCCAGGCCGTCGAGCAGGCGCTGGCCCCCCTGCGGACGGACGCGCACGTGGCCCGCGTCCGCACGGCGTGGGACCGGTCACCGCCCGATCCCGTGTGGCTCTCGCGCGACGGGCGGCGCACCTACGCGGAAGTCGAGCTGCACGGCCGGGCGCCGGCCTTCGCCTCGATGACCTTCGGTGGTCTGCCCTCCGGGCTCTACTCCGCCGTTCGCGACAAGGTGCGCTCCGACACGCTCGAGGTGCTGGCGGTGGGTCCGGCCGCCACGAACCACGACTTCAGCCAGGTGACGCATCGCGACCTGCGCCGCTCGGAGCTGGTGGTGTTGCCGCTCGTGCTGGGGTTGCTGCTGTTCGTCTTCGGCTCCGCCGTCGCAGCCGTGCTGCCGCTGCTCGTCGGCGTGCTGGCGGTGGCGCTCGGCCTGGCCGGCACCGGGCTGCTCGCCCGGCTTACCCCGGTGTCGGCTTACGCCGGCGACATCGTCAGCATGGTCGGTCTCGGCGTGGCCATCGACTACTCGCTCTTCGTCGTCAGCCGCTATCGCGGCGAGCTGCGCGCGCACCCGCCCGCCGAGGCGCTGGCGCGCTCGCTGGCCACGGCGGGCAATGCCGTCGTCTTCGCCGGGCTCACCGTGGGCATCGGCCTCGCCAGCCTCACGCTGCTGCGCATGAACACAGTCAGCTCGCTGGGCTGGGCCGGCATGATCGTGGTCGGCGCCGCCGTCGTCTACAGCCTCACGTTCCTCCCGGCGCTGCTGGCTATCCTGGGGCCGCGCGTGAACGCGCTGCGGGTGCCGTTCGTGGGCCAGGCCGACGGGCGGCCCGACTCGCGGTTCTGGCACCGGATGGCCGGCTTCGTGATGGCCCGGCCGTGGCCGGTGGTGGTGCCCGTCGTGCTGGTGCTGGTGGCGGCCGGCCTGCCGCTGCAGCGCATCCGGCTCGGCACCGGCGACGCGACCACGCTGCCGCCGGCGATGGAATCCCGGCGCGCCACCGAGGTGCTCCAGCGCGAGTTCCCGGACGCCGGCACCACGCCCATCGTGCTCGTGCTCCACCATCGCGAGGGCAGCCCGCTGGTGGCGTCGCGCATCCGGCAGCTCTTCGGCTTGAGCCGCTGGATCGCCGCTCAGCCCGGCGTGCGGCGCGTGGACAGCATCGTGGACCTGGCGCCCGGCCTCACCCCCGAGCAGTACGCGCAGATCGCCGCGGTGCCGGCCGCCTTCCGCCCGCCCGGCCTCGACTTCGCCTTCAAGCAGATGGCCGGCGAGCGGGTCGTGATCCTGGCCGCCCAGGCGAGCCTGCCGCCGTCGAGCGAGGAAGCGCGGGAGCTGGTGCGCCGGATCCGGCGCGAGCACCCGCCCGTGGACGCCGAGCTGCTGGTGACCGGGCCCACGGCGTTCGACCTGGACTTCATCCAGGTCATCCGCAACGCGACGCCGGCGGCGGTCGGCTTCATCGCGCTCGCGACCTACCTGGCGCTGTTCCTGCTCCTGCGCTCGGTGCTGCTGCCGGTCAAGGCCATCGTGATGAATCTCTTGTCGATCACCGCCTCGTACGGCGCGCTGGTGTGGATCTTCCAGGAGGGCCACCTGGCCCGCTGGCTCGACTTCACGCCGGGGCCGATCGAGATTCCGATTCCGCTCATCATGTTCTGCATCGTCTACGGCCTGTCGATGGACTACGAGGTGCTGCTGCTCAGCCGCACGTACGAGGAGTGGCGGCGCACCGGCGACAACGCGCTGGCGGTGGCCGAGAGCCTCGCCCACACCGGCCGGCTCATCACGGGGGCGGCGCTCATCATGGCCGGCGTGTTCTTCGGCTTCGGCGTCGCCAACTCGGTGACGATGATCAAGGCCATGGGCATCGGCATGGGGATCGCGGTCCTCGTCGACGCCACGGTCGTGCGGGCGCTGCTGGTGCCGGCCACCATGCGCCTGCTGGGGCGCTGGAACTGGTGGGCCCCGGCGGGGCTCGCGCGGGCGCCGGGGACGCGCGATAATGCCCGCCAATCGCTTCCGGGGAGGTCCAGGTGAGCAAGAAGATCCTGTTCGTCGGAGCCGGCGCCATCGGCAGCTATCTCGGCGCGTTCCTGTCGCGCGCCGGCCACACGGTCACCCTGGTCGACGCGTGGGCCGAGCAGGTCGACACGATCAACCGCCAGGGCATCGCGGTCACCGGGCCCCACGACCCCTTCACCGCCCGGCCCCGGGCCGTGCACCTGCACGAGGCCCAGCGCCTGCCGCGCGACTTCGACGTCGCGTTCGTGGCCATGAAGGTCTACGACACGGAGTGGGCCACCCAGCTCGCCGTCCGCCACCTCTCGCCGGAGGGCGTCGTCGTCTCCTCGCAGAACTGCTGGCCCGACCCGCGCGTGGCCGCGGTCGCCGGCGCCGGTCGCTCGCTGGGCCTCATCATGTCCAAGATCGGCGTGGCCTGCTGGCGGCCCGGCGAGGTCGAGCGCGGCATGGAGCGGGGCGGCAACAAGGGCCACGACGTCTTCCGCGTGGGCGAGCACGACGGCCGGGTCACCCCGCGCGCCCAGGAAGTGGCCGAGATGCTCGCGGTCGTCGACGGCTCCCTGACCACGGACAACCTCTGGGGCGAGCGCTGGTCCAAGCTCTGCGCCAACGCCATGGGCAACCCGGTCCAGGGCATGTCCGGCCTGGGCTCGGTCGAGATCGCCGGCAGCGAGGTCGGCCGCGCGATCACCATTCACCTGGCCGCCGAGTCGGCGCGCGTGGGGCTGGCGCTCGGCTACACGATCCCCAAGTTCAACGGCGAGACCGCCGAGCGCTGGGCCGACGCCGGACGCCGAGAGACCTATCAAGCGCTCGATGAGATGCTGACGCCCAAGTCCGCGTCCACCCGGAACTGGAAGGCCTCGATGGCCCAGGACGTCACCAAGGGCCGCCCCACCGAGATCGACTACATGAACGGCCACGTGGTCGCCCAGGGCCGCGCCAAGGGTGTGCCCGCACCCGTCTCGGCCGCGGTGGTGGACGTGATGCACGAGGTCGAGCGCGGCGCCCGCAAGCCCGCCCCCGAGAACATCGGCGCCGTCCTCAAGCTCGCCGGCGTCTAGTACCGTATTCGACCGCCCGCGCCATCCCGTGCAGCGGGCCGGGCGGGGCGGTCGTGTGGGGTGGGGTCTGCGAGACCACGGGCTTGGGGGGCCGCATCGACATGTGGGCGGCTGGATTCCTTCAGTGCGTGGCGCACGGTCTGAGGCGGCGGGGAACGGGTCCTGCAGACCCCACCCCACACAACCGCCCCGCCCGGCCCGCGCTCAGGGGCGTCGCGCGCGGTCGAGGTCGTCCAGACCGTCGGCGATTCGGCTGAGCTTGGCGGTCGGCTGGATGATCTCCGACTCGGCCTTGCCGTTCACCGCGAAGGCTGCCCCCGAAAACGTCACCGCCGGCCTCAAGCGCGCCGGCTTTGATCCAGGGGACGCTGGTCCTAGGTTCGCGGTGAACGAACCGCGGGCCGTTCACCTCGCGGGCAGCGGGCCGGGCGGGGCGGGGGTGGTGGGTGGGGTCACCGGACCCGTTCCCCGCCGCCCCAGACCGTGCGCCACGCATTGATGGAATCCAGCCGCCCACACGTCGATGCGGTCTCCCGAACCCGTGGTCCGGAGACCCCACCCACCGCCCCCGCCCCGCCCGGCCCGCGTGTCAGCGGGGTGAGCGGTCGAGGTCGGCGAGGCGGTCTTCGATGCGGTTGAGCTTGGCGGCGAGCTGGATGATCTCGGACTCGGCCTTGCGGTTGACGGCGAAGTCCAGCTCGCTGCGCAGGCGGTCTTTGGCGTCCTGGCGGTTCTGGCTCATCATGATCACGGGGGCCTGCACGGAGGCGAGCATCGACAGGAACAGGTTGAGCAGGATGAACGGGTAAGGGTCCCAGGCGCGGGTGGCGAGCACCACGTTCACGCCGGCGTAGACCACCAGCACGAAGCCGAAGGCCATGATGAACGACCACGAGCCGCCGAACCGGGCCACCGAGTCGGCGAGGCGGTCGCCGAAGGTCAGCCGCTCCTCGATCACCTCGTTGGGGTTGCGAGTCGCGCGCGCCCTCACCAGCTCCTGGGCCGCGCGGAAGTGACGGCCGATCATCGTCAGGATGTCGAGCCCCGCCAGCGGCTTGCGCTGCACCAGCGCGGTGAGGTCGTTGCGGTCGATCTCGATCGCCGTCGTCTCCTCCAGCGCCGTCGCGGTGGTCAGATGGTCGGTGGCGGCCAGCATCGAGGCGAGGCCGAACATCTCGCCGGTGGTCGGCGTGTCGATGACAACCTCCTGGTTGTCCTCGTCGATGACGGCCACCTGGACCTTGCCGCTGAGCACGACGTACGCCTTGCCCCCGGTCTCGCCCGTCCGATAGATGCGTTGCAGGGGCGTGAAGCGCCGCGGCTCGACCTGCTCGGCGAGCACCGCCCGCTCGTCGGCGTCGAGCAGCGAGAAGATCGGGATGGTCTCGAACAGGGCGGGATCACAGGGCATCGGAAGCCACCTCCCGCGGCATTGTAGCGGAGCGCTGTGCTAGTGTGAGCGCGCCAGGAGGGCGACGACGATGCTCACGGTCCTGAACCCGGTCGGCTTTCCACCCAGGGTCACCCGCAAGCCGCCGGCCCCGCGGCTGGAGACCCTCGAGGGCAAGACGGTGTACCTGGTCGACTGCCGGTTCGACGACTCCGACGTCTTCCTGGGACAGATGCAGGCGTGGCTCGCCCGGCACCTGCCGGGCGTGCGCGCCGTGGTCAAGCGGATCTCCAGCGTCTACCTGCACGACGACCCCGCCACCTGGGAGGAGATCAAGTCGAGGGGGCACGCCGCCATCCTCGGCGTCGGCCACTGAAGCACCTGCGCGCCGGCGGTCGCCGCGCACGCGATGACGCTCGAGACGGGGTACGGCGTGCCCACGGTCGCCGTCCACACCGACAAGTTCGACCG
>DASTOJ010000311.1:0-2344 GCA_035762565.1 Candidatus Methylomirabilota bacterium
CCGGGCAGCACCGTCCGCCGGCCCGCCCGTCCGCCCGTCCGGCTACACCTCGGGCGAAATGATGGCAGCCGTAGCCGCCAGTGAGCTGCGCGACGGCGAGGTCGTCTTCGTCGGCATCGGGCTACCAAACCTGGCCTGCAACCTCGCGCGCGCGACGCACGCGCCGAATCTCGTGCTCATCTACGAGTCGGGCGCGGTGGGCGCCGTACCGGAGCGGCTCCCGGTGTCGATCGGCGATCCGGCGCTGGTGACCGGCTCGCTCATGGTGTGCAGCATGGCCGACGTCTTCCAGTGCTTCCTCCAGAACGGACGGATCGAGGTCGGCTTTCTCGGCGGCGCGCAGGTGGACCGCTACGGCAACATCAACACGACGGTCATCGGCTCGTACGAGAAACCGGCGGTCCGCCTTCCGGGCAGCGGCGGTGCCGCCGAGATGGCGATCCACGCACGGCGCACGCTGGTGATCAGCCGGCTCAATCCCCGCGCCTTCCCGGCCACCGTCGATTTCATCACCAGTCCGGGGCACGTGGCGCGGGGCGGCACCCGGCGCGAGCTCGGGATGCCCGGCGCAGGTCCGGTCAAGGTCATTACCGACAAGGCGATCCTCGAGGCCGACCCGGACGGCGAGCTCGCGCTGGCCGCCCTCTACCCCGGCGTGACCGTGGACGAGGTGAGGGCGGGCGTCGGCTGGGCCCTTCGGGTGCGCGGCACGCTCGGCTGCGTGGAGCCGCCGACTCCCGACGCGCTCCGTCTGCTCCGCGACGTGCTCGATCCCGAGCGGCTCTACCTCAAGGGATGATCCGGCGCGGATGACCGACCGCGCCGCCGACGCGCCGGCGCTCGCCCGCACACTCACGCTGCGGGATCTCGTCCTCTTCAACATCGTCGCCGTGATGAGCATCCGGTGGCTGGCCACCTCCGCAGCCGCCGGACCGAGCAGTCTGGTGCTCTGGGTGATCGCGGGGCTCTGCTTCTTCGTCCCGCAGGGGCTCGCGGTCGCCGAGCTCGCCGCCCGCCATCCCGAGGAGGGCGGGATCTACCGCTGGACGCGGCGCGCCTTCGGCGAGGGGCACGGCTTCCTCTGCGGCTGGTGCTACTGGATCAACAACGTCCTCTACTATCCCAGCCTGCTGCTGTTCGTGGCCTCGATCGCGCCGTGGGCTTTCGGCGCCGGCGAGAGCGGGCTGGGTGACCGGTGGACCTACGTGCTGCCGGTGACGCTCGTCGGCATGTGGCTCGCAGTCGCCGTCAACGTCGTCGGCTTGCGTACGGGCCGCTGGCTTCAGAACGTCGGTGGCACGGCGGCATTCATCCCCGCCGGGCTCGTCGTCGCCCTCGGCCTCTACGCATTCTTCATGCGGGAGCCGGCGACGCCAATCAACTCGACCACGCTCGTTCCCAACCTGGACAACATCGGCCGACTCAACTTCTGGGCGTCCATTGCCTTCGCCTACGCGGGACTCGAGCTGTCCGCCACGCTCGCCGGCGAGGTGAAGGATCCACGGCGCACGCTGCCGCGGGCGGTGCTCGTGACCGCCCCGATCATCATGGGCGTCTACGTGCTCGGCACGGCGGCGCTCCTCTGGACGGTCCCACCGGACCAGCTCAACGTCGTCACGGCGATCCTGCAGGGGATTGCGGCCGGCGTGCGCGACCTCCCGCCGCTCGCCTGGGTGGTGCCGTTCGCCGCGCTGGCGATCACGCTCAACGTGCTGGGCGCCGTCGGCGCCTGGCTCAGCGGCTCGGCGCGCGTCGCGTTCGCCGTGGGGCTCGACCGGTACGCGCCACCGGCTTTCGCGCGCATCCATCCTCGCTGGGGCACGCCCTACGTCGCGATCCTCGTGCAGGCGTCGCTTTCCACCGTCTTCCTCCTGACCTCGGTGATGGGACGCGGCACGACGGTCGAGAAGGCGTACCTGATCCTGCTGGACACGATGCTGCTCGTGTACTTCGTGCCCTACGTGTACCTCTTTCTCTGCTACCTGAGGGGCGGGAGAGGGCGGGAGAGGGTGGGAGAGGGAGGGAGCAGGATGCTCGCCAGAATCACGGGCCTCAGCGGCCTCGTCGTCACGCTGCTTGCAATGGTCGTAGCGTGCATTCCGCCGCCGGGGACGCCCGAGCCCTGGGTCTTCTGGCTCAAGGTCGTGGGCGGCGCGATTGCGTTCCTGCTGCTGGGCGGGCTCGTCTACTGGCGGGCGCAGCGCCGGGATGCCGAGGCGCTTCGGGAGGCGGCCTGACTCTGCACGTGGCGGTGGTGGGAGCCGGCGCATTCGGCGGCTGGACCGCGCTGCATCTCCGGCGCGCGGGTCACCGGGTCACGCTGGTCGACGCCTGGGGCGCGGGG
>DASTOJ010000312.1:0-3783 GCA_035762565.1 Candidatus Methylomirabilota bacterium
CGCGCCCCGGCAAAGCCGGGGCGCTCCTCGATCCCCGGCGATTCGTTCACGGACTCTGACTCGGGCGACGAGGGTGCCGGGGCGCCCATGGTCGAGCGGAGCGCGCCGGTCCCGGGGGTGACGCGGCCCAGCGCGGCCTCGAGATCGGCGATCAAGTCCGGCGGCGCCTCGAGGCCGATCGACAGTCGCAGCAGATCCTCAGGCACCGGCGAGGAGGCGCCCTCGGTGCTGCGACGGTGCTCGACGAGGCTCTCGACGCCGCCCAGTGACGTCGTCCGCTTGAATACGCTCACCCCGCCCAGGACGGCCATGGCGCCCGCCTCGCCACCCGCGACCCGCAGGGACAGCATTCCGCCGAACCCGCCGGCCATCTGCCGGGCGGCGATCGCGTGGCCCGGGTGCGACGGCAGCCCCGGATAGAGCAACGCCGTCAGGGCCGGATGCTTCTCGAAGTGGCGGGCGATGAGCAGGGCCGTCTCCGACGCTCGGCAGACGCGGAGAAACAGCGTTCGCATACCCCGCTGCAGGAGCCAGGCCTCGAACGGACCCGGAATGGAACCGGCCTCGCGGCGCCACGCTCGAATGCGCTCCCAGAACGGGTCGCGGCGGCCGGTGACGAGCGCCCCGGCCAGGACGTCGCTGTGGCCGTTGAGGTACTTCGTCGCCGAGTGGACGACCAGATCCGCACCGAGCTCGATGGGGCGCGTGAGCACCGGCGTCGCGACGGTGTTGTCCACGACCAGGCGCGCGTCGGCCGCGTGGGCGACCCGGGCCAGGGCAGCGATGTCGGCGACGTCCCAGGTCGGATTGGCGGGGGTCTCCAGCCACAGCAGTCGCGTCCGACCGGGACGGAGCGCCGCCTGCACGGCGGCCACGTCGCCCGTGTCCACGAACTCGACGTCGAGCCCCCAGGTCACGCCGAACTCGGCCAGCCACTTGCGGACACCCCAGTAGAGGATGCGCGCCACCACGACGTGATCACCGGGCAGGAGCGACTGGAAGACGGCGATGGCGGCGGCGCTGCCGGAGGCGAAGAGCATGCACGACTCGCCCCCCTCGAGCGCGGCGAGGAGGTGCTCGGCGTGATCGTAGGTGGGATTGTCCGCGCGCGTATAGGCGATGCCCCCCCGGGGGGTGCCGTCGACGCCGACCTCGTAGATGGTTGAGGGGTGGATGGGCGGCGACACGGCGCCGAACGCCGGATCGACTCCGCCGAGCGCCTGGGCCGCCATGGTCTCACGCGATAGTTGGCTGGGCATGTGTCCGCCCCTCCCTTCCGCTACGTCGAGGTTCGACCGGCGTGGGCGAGCGCCAGACCGCTCCCTGCCCCGTACAGACTGGTCAGCAGCCCGAGCAACGGCCACCGGCTCGCGGAGGCGTGCAGCTGCACGGCTCTCTCATACCCGCGCGGTCCACACGCCGTCCAATACGTTGTCTCGAAGCCATCGATCGGAAAAACCCGAGGCTCGGCGGCCTTCCGTCGTGGCGTCGGTGAGACCTCAGGATGTCGAAGCCAGCATCCCCGCGAGGAACGTCCGTGAAGGCCCGAGCCCAGGCGCGGCCGAGGCTGCGCAGGCGATCGCCGGCTGCCCTGCTCAGGACGCGAGAATGCGGTCGACCCGGCCGTACTCCCGCGCAGCCTCCATGAACCACCGCACGCAGTCCGGGTTGGCCCGGGGAGGCAGCTCGCAGGAGGTCGAGAGCACGAAGCGCGAGCGCTTGCCGACCGTGTCGATGCAGCGCTTCACCTCGGCCTCGATCTCCGCCTTCGTCGCCCGCTCGAAGATGGTCGCATCCACGTTGCCGATGCCCACCACGCCGCGCGCGTTGCCCAGGGTCACCAGCTTGTCGAGCTGATCCACCTTGAGCGCGGGATCGGCCTGCTGGTCGAGGTCGATGGTGATGGCGACGAAGCCGACGTCCACCAGGTCCTCGTGGATCTGGTGGGTGGTCCCGCAGATGTGGATGGTCGTGCCGACCTTCCTGGCCCTGAAGTAGTTCACCATGTCCTGGTGGTACGGCTTGATGAACTCTCGATACGTCTCGGGGCCGACCAGGGAGCAGGACGCCGTCGGGTCCGTGTAGCTGAGGCCGATCCGCGTCTTCAGGACGGCATCGCCGAACCGCTTGGCGTACTCCGTGGAGAAGCGCATCAGGTCGTGGACGAACTCGGGGTCGTCGATGGTGTCCAGGCACATCAGCTCGGGGTTGCGCAGCAGCATGGCGATGGTCCACGGCCCCACCAGCACGGCGCCCAGCCCGGCCGGAAACTTCGCAGCCGACAGGGCCTCGCACTGCTCGAGGAAGGCCGGCAGCCGCCCGTCCTTGTACGGATCGGGCACCTCCAGGCGCGCCAGCACGGCCTTGTCCTCCTGCAGGACGTGGCGGTCGATGGAGGGCACCACGTAATCGGAGTACTTCACCCGGCAGCCGAGGGCCTCGACCTCCTTCGCGAGATCGTTGAAGGCGATCATGATATCCGGCTGATATCGCTCGTAATAATTGAGCATCGCCTTGACGGCCTTCTTGGGGTTCGTGCAGTATTCCTCGATCGACAGGCCGTCGAGACAGCCGGCGAACGAGCCGGCGATCGGGTAGGCCGGCACCACGTCGGCGAACCCCCCCTTGTAGGCGGCCGTCACGCGGTCGCGCCCCGTCACCTTGCCCTGTTCCATGACGCGCTCCTCACGCCCCGCCGTCGACCGGCCGCAGGGCGTCCAGCGTGAACTCCAGCTCCTCGGGACTCAGGTTCGGCCGCAGCAGCAGCACCGGCAGCGCGGCCCCGGCCTCGTGCCAGCGCGCCAGGCGGCGGCGCGCCTCGGCTGGCGTGCCGAACACGATCAGCTCCTCCAGCAGCTCGCCGGCGTCGGGCGGCACGGCGCCGGTGAACTTCGGCGTGTTGGCCGCCAGCACGGCCTCCACCTCCTTGCCGAAGCCCTGCCGCGCGAGCGACTGCCGATAGAGCGTGCCCATGCTCACGATGTAGAACGCGACGAACCAGGCAGCTCCCTCGCGGGCGCGCTCAGGATCCTCGGACACGACGGCCGGAACGGAGGGGGACAGCACCGGCAGCCGCTCGGGATGCCCGCCCTGCACCGCACCCTCCCGGAGTCGCTCGACGCCGTACGCCAGGTGCCGGCGCGGATACATGAACGGCGACCAGCCGTCCGCCAGCTCGCCGGCCAGCCGCACCGAGGCGTCGCCGAGCCCGGCCAGGTAGATGGGCAGCTCGGGCGCCGGCGGCACGTTGAGCTTCAACGGCCGGGCGCCGGTCGTGACGGCCAGCGGGATGCGCTCGCCGCGCAGCAGCGCCCGCACCTGCTGGAGCGTCCGGCGCATCCGGGCCACCGGAGCGGCGAACGGCACGTCGTGCAGCCCCTCGGCCAGCTGGGGCGTGCTGGCTCCCAGGCCGAGGATGAACCGGCCGCCGGAGACCGTCGCCAGGGTGGTGGCGGCCATGGCGAGCGCGGCGGCGCTGCGGTTCCAGACGCCGACGATGCCGGTGCCGAGCGTGATGCGCGCCGTCTTCACCGCGGCCTCGGCCAGCAGCACGGTGGTGTCGTAGGCCCACGTCTCGGGCAGGAAGAAGCCGTCGTAGCCGAGGCGGTCGGCCGCCGTGGCCAGCGACACGAAGACCTCGTGACGGTTCTCGAGCGGCATGACGGAGACACCGACGCGGGGAAGGCTCACGGTCCGCGTATTCTACCCCCGACCTCGCGCGGAATCGCGTCCTGTGCTAGAGGTTCAGGCACGCAAAGGAGACGCCATGGTCAAGCCCTACAC
>DASTOJ010000313.1:0-21658 GCA_035762565.1 Candidatus Methylomirabilota bacterium
CCGGCGGCGCCAGCAGCCAGGCAGCCAGCGTCTCTTCGCCCATGGAAGTCCGCGCCGCGCAGAGCAGCTCGTACAGCGAGCCCTCGCCGAAGAGGTCGAGGTCGTCGGCATACGGGTGGTGAGGATCGAAAAAGCGCGCGCCCGTGCGGCCGGTGGTCGCCCACTGCCCGTCAAGGCGCGCCAGCCCGCGCTCGTAGAACGCCTGGCCCCGCTCGGCCCGGCGGCGGCGCCGGCGGGTGCGCGCGTGGGAGGCGAGCAGCGCGGCGAACGCCACGGCCGCCGCCAGGAGCCACCACGGCGAGAGCCGGTCGGCGCCGAACGCCAGCCACGCGACGAGCGTGGCCCCCAGGGCGACGCCGAGGCGGGCCCGCGAGATCCTCTCCTCGAGCCGCGCGGCCTCTGCGGCTTGCTCCCGGCGCCGGTCGGCCCGCCGCCGATACTCTTCCCGCGGTGCGACCTCATGATCAGGCATGGGCTGGGCGATCGCTCGGGCGGCGCGGCACCGGCGCCTCGGGCGTGCGCGCCGCAAGCCAGCGTACGTCAGCTTGCTCGTCCGGCGCGAGAGGATTCGCGGCCCGGGGCCCCGCGGGTAAAATGGAGCCATGGTGCCGGCCATGACGCTGTTGCGGCCGTCCGACCGCTCTGCTAGTGTCTCGGCGTTGATCGCACGGGCGCATCCATGATGCTTCCTCGACGCATCAGCTCTCGGCGCGCCGCCGAGATCCTCCGGCGCCTCTTCGGCCACCGGGCGGATGGCCTCGCCTTCCGCCTCTGGGACGGCACGAGCGCGACCCTCGGCGCCGGCGCCCCGGTGTGTACAGTGGTGGTCAAGAGCCCGGAAGCGTTCATCCGCCTCGTCCGCGATCCCTCCCCGCTCAGCTTCGCGGAGGCCTACGTCGAGGCGGCCATCGACCTCGAGGGCGACCTGTTCGCGGCCATGAGCATCGCCAACTCCGTCGAGGAGCTGCGGGTGTCGCTGGCGGACCGAATGCAGATCCTCCTGGCATTCTGGCGGCGCTGACGTGACGCACCGTGAGGTCATCGTGATCGGCGGAGGACCGGGAGGCAGCACGGCCGCCTGGCAGCTCGCGCGCGCCGGGCTGCGTCCGCTGCTCCTGGACGCCGCCGTCTTTCCCCGCGTGAAGGTCTGCGCGGGCTGGGTGACGCCGGAAGCGCTGGCCGACGCCGAGGTCGACCCCGAGAAGTACCCGGCGACGATCCAGCCGTTCGACGCCTGCCGCTTCGAGTTCGAGCGAGCGCGCCACGAGACGCGCTGGCGCACACCGGCCAGCTACGGCATCGTCCGGCGGGAGTTCGACCACTTCCTGCTGGAGCGGGCCCGCGAGGCCGGCGCCGACGTGCTCGAGGGGGCCCGGGTGACGGGGGTCGTCGCCGAGGGGGATGGGGTGCGCGTCGAGAGCGCGCGCGGGGAGTTCACCGCCTCCGTCGTGGTCGGCGCCGGGGGCCACCGGTGCCCGGCGGCACGGGCGTTCGGCGAGGTCTCGGAGCGTGAAGAAGTCGTGATCGCCCAGGAGAGCGAGACCCGCCTGCCGCCGGGACGGGCCGAGGCGTTCGGCGAGTCCTGGCAGGTGCCCGAGCTGTACGTCGAGCCGGACCTGAGCGGGTACGGCTGGTACTTTCCCAAGCGCAACGTCCTCAACGTCGGCGTCGGGTGCGTCGCCGGGCCAGGCGCCGACCTGCCCCGGCGGCGGGACGCCCTCGTGACGGCCCTGCGCGCCGCGGGCCGGCTACCCGCCGACCTTGCCATCGAGCCGTTTCGTGGCCACGCCTACGTGGTCCGCCGCCAGGCGCCGCGGCGGCTGGCCGGCGACCGGTTCTGCCTCGTCGGGGACGCTGCCGGCCTCGCGCGCGACCTCAGCGGCGAGGGCATCGGGCCGGCGATCCGGAGCGGGCTCCTGGCCGCCGAGGCGGTCGAGGCGCATCACCGGCGCGGGGTACCGCTTCAGACCTACGCGACCGCGATCACCCGGCGCTACGGCTCGGGGGAACGGGGCTGGCTTGGCCGCCAGCTCGGCCGGCTGCCCGAGGCGTGCGCGCGGGTCGTGGTGCGCTCCGTCCTGCGGACGGCGGCCACGCGGCGGCACCTCGTCCTGGGCGGCATCTTCGGGATGCGGGAGGCGTCGTCGTGAGGTCACGCAGCCGGCAGGCCGACGCGCGGGCCATCGCGCACCACTACGACGTGTCCAACGCGTTCTACGCGCTGTTCCTCGACCCCCTCATGGTCTACACCTGCGCTTACTACCGCGATCCCGACGGCAAGCTCGAGCAGGCCCAGCAGGACAAGCTCGACCTGGTCTGCCGCAAGCTCGAGCTCGAGCGCGGCGAGACGCTGCTCGACGTCGGCTGCGGCTGGGGCAGCCTGGCGATCTGGGCGGCGCAGCACTACGGCGTGCTCGCCCACGGTGTGACGCTGTCGCGCGCGCAGGCGACCTATGCCGCCGAGCGCATCCGGGCCGAGGGGCTCGCCGACCGCTGCCGGGTCGAGCACCTGGACTACCGTGACCTGCCCGCGGCCGCCCGGTACGACAAGATCGCCGCCGTCGGCGTGATCGAGCACGTCGGGATCCCCAACTACCCGGCCTTCTTCGCCGGCGTGCGCGCCCGGCTCGTGGACGGCGGCCTCTACCTCAACCACGGCATCGTCCACGAGTTCCACTGGAAGCCGACCAGCCAGACCGAGTTCCTGTACCGCCACGTCTTCCCGAACGGCGACCTCGCGGGGCTCAGCCAGACGCTGACCGAGATCGAGCGCGCGGGGTTCGAGATCATGGACGTCGAGGGGCTGCGGCTGCACTACGCGCGCACCTGCCGGCACTGGGTCGAGCGGCTGCGCGAGCGGGCCGACGAGGCCCGCGCCGTCGCCGGCGAGCGCACGTACCGCACCTGGCTCCTGTACCTGACGTGCTCGGCCGCCGCCTTCGAGGGCGGGTCCATCGGCCTCTACCAGGTGCTGACCCGCAAGCAACACGACCCCGCCGTCGGCCGCGCACCGCGCACGCGCGAGCACCTGTACGGAGGCACGGCGCTGTGACGCGCCAGATCCTCATCGTCGCCGGCGCATCGTTCGTCGTGACCCAGCTCGCCATCTTCGCCACGTCGATCTACCTGCATCGCGCGCTCGCGCACCGCTCGCTGTCGCTGCGGCCGGTGACGACCCTCCTGTTCCGGACCGCGCTGTGGCTCTTCACGGGCCAGAGCCGGCAACAATGGGTGGCGGTGCACCGCAAGCATCACACCTTCGCCGACCGCGCTGGCGATCCGCACAGCCCGCGGCTCCTCGGCTTCTGGCGGGTGCAGCTGCTGAACGTCTACTACTACATCCGGGAGGCGCGGAACCCCGGCACCGTGGAGACGTTCGCCCCCGACCTCGGGGCCGACCGGTGGGAGCGGCGCGTCTTCTCGTGGGGCTGGACCGGGCTCGGTCTCGGCACCGCGCTGCTCTGCCTGGCCCTGGGCTGGTGGCAGGGCGTGGCCGCCATGGCCGGCCACGGCATCCTGTACGTGTTCGTGGCAGCACCGCTGATCAACGGGCTGGGGCACTGGCGGGGCGGCCAGAACTTCGAGAACACCGCCTACAACTCCCGCGTGCTCGCCTGGCTGACGGGCGGCGAGAGCCTGCACAACAACCACCACGCCTTCCCGCGCTCGCCCAAGTTCAGCCTGCGGCGCTCGGAGCTGGACCCCTCGTGGATCGCGATTCGCGTGCTGGCCGCCGCGCGCCTGGCGGCCGTGGTCGGCGCGCCGCTCGGGACGCGGCCGGGCCGCTAGGCCGTCCATGGCGCCTCCGCCCCTCGACCTCACGCTCGAGCTGTCCGCCCAGGCGCGGTTCGAGGTCGTCGAGCTGCGCTCGCGCTTCTCGTCCGCGCACGGCGACGTCCTGGCCTCGTACCCGCGCTGCCTGTACTGGACGGCGCACACGACCGCCGGGTTCCTGGATCGCAGCCTGACCGTGCGGCTCGGTCCCGGGCGGGCCTCGACGTACATCGACCTCCTGCGCCGGATGTTCCCCGAGGGCGCCGGCTACGCGCACGACCGGCTGGATCGCCGCACGGACCTCGACCCGGCCCAGCGCGCCGTCGAGCCGCGCAACGGCGACTCGCACCTGGCCTTCATCGCCGGAGGCCTGCGGCCCTGCGTGACCCACCCGAACCGGGAGGACGAGCCGGTGTGCTTCGTCGACCTCGACGGGGTCAACGAGGGCCGCCCGCGCCGCCGCCTCACCCGGGCGATCGGCTTTCATCGCGAGGCGCCCGCCGGGCAGATGCGCCTGCGCGTGCCCCTGTCCGGGCACGCCATCGACTCGGTCAACCTCAAGGATCCCCGGCTCGGCATCTACGACCAGCTCTCCGACTTCGTCGCGCGGGCCGGTGTCGGCAAGGCCCGGCTGCGCATCGCGCTCGGCCGCGGTGAGCGCGACGCCGCGCTGACGGTCAACGAGTTCGAGACGCTGCTGATGAAGCACGATCTGGCTGCGGTGCTGCGCAACCCGCTCCGATTCATGGCCGAGGGGTACCAGAACCTCCTCGCCAACCCGCGGGCCGTTCCCGGCAAGGCGCTGGGCTACGCGCGCTACGACCTGGTCCGCGTGCTCAACACCGGCCTGGACACGCTGCGGCTCAGCGGCTCGCTCCTGGAGAAGCTGCTCGCCCGGACCGTGGCCGTTCCGGCCTCCCAGATGTTCCGGGTCCGCCGGTCGGTCAACCTGCTCGTGGCCGAGCGGGAGGACGGCCGCCCGGCCCCCGTGGAGGGCGTCTACCAGAGCCCCATCCTCATCCAGTGGCAGCGGGCGCCCCGCGACGTGCGCGAGCTGGACGTCACCCTGTACGGGCTGGAGTAGCTCGGAGGACCGGGGCCCTGGGCGTCACCGACCGCTACGGCCTCAGCGTCACGACTTCGTCGGCCGTCGCGGCCGCGCGCTTCCAGGCCGGCATGGACGAGCTGCTGTCGTACGGCGTGGGCGCCGGGCCAGGCTTCGCCGGCGCCCTGCAGGCCGATCCGGCGTTCGCGCTCGGGCACGCCGGCCTCGCCCTCGTCGCCCTGCTCCAGGGCGACGCCGCGACGGCGCGCGACGCCGCCGGCCGCGCGCGCGAGAGCGTGGCCGGCGCGACCCGTCGCGAGCGGCAGCACGTCGAGGCGTTGAGCGCCCTCGTCGCGGGGCAGACCGCCCGCGGGCTCGACCTCGTCGAGGCGCACGTGACGGAGTTCCCGCGCGACGCCCTGCTCGTCAACCAGGCGGGCAGCGCCATCGGCTTCGCCGGCCGCCGTGACCGCGAGGCCTACCGCCTGGCCTTCCTCGAGCGGCTGGCCCCCGCCTACGGTGACGACTGGTGGTTCCAGTCGGCCCTGGCCTTCACCTACCACGAGGTCGACCGCTTCGAGGAGTCGCGACGCCTGTCGGAGCGCTCGCTCCAGCAGTACCCGCGCAACGCCAACGCCAGCCACAACCTGGCCCACATATTCTTCGAGACCGCCGACCACGCGGCGGGCGCCGCGTTCCTGGACGACTGGCTGACCCGGTACGATTCGCGCGCGTCATTCCACTGCCATCTCGCCTGGCACCTGGCGCTGTTCGAGCTGCACCGCGGCCGCCCGGCGCGCGCGCTCGAGATCTTCCAGCGCGACATCGTGGGCGCCGTCAATCCACGCCTGGCGATGATCGACGGCGCTGCGCTGCTCTGGCGCTTCCGGCTCGACGGTGAGCCCGGCGGGAGCGATCAGCCCCGGATGTGGCGCACGCTCGCCGACCTCGCCGAGCGCGTCTCGCGTCCCGGCTTCGTGTTCGGCGAGGTCCATGCGGCGCTCGCCTACGCCGCCTGCGGCGACCAGGCGGCGCTGGCCCGGCTCATCGACGGCCTGCGAGCGCTGGACGCGACGGGCCATCCCATCGCCGGCCCGGTGGCGCTGCCCATGGTGCAGGGTGCCGCGGCGTTCGCGGCCGGCGACCACGCGACGGCGGTGGCCCATCTCGAGCCCGTGCAGGCGGAGTTCCATCGCGTCGGCGGCAGCCACGCCCAGTGGGAGCTCTTCGAGGAGACGCTGGTGGCGTGCTACCTCGCGCTCGCGCGCCACGACGACGCCCTGCGCCTGATGCGCCGGCGCCTGCACCGCCGCGCGTCGCCGCGCGATCTCCGCTGGCTCGACCGGGCGACCGCCGCGCCCGCCCCGCACCCCTGATGTCCGACTTCCGCGCGTACCTCGACGCCCTCGAGCGAGCCGGCCAGCTCGTGCGCGTCACCAAGCCCGTCAACCCAGAGTTCGAGGTCGCGGCCTACGTCCGCAAGTCGTCGGACACGGATGGGCCGGCGTTCGTCTTCGACGACGTGATCGGCCATCCGGGCTGGAAGCTGGCCGCGGGCCTCTACGGCACGATGGCGCGCCTGCCCATCGCGCTGGGCTGCCGCATCGGCGAGGTGGTCGACCGCTACGGCGAGGCCGTGCGCAAGCCGGTCGCGCCCCGGCGCATCACGAGCGGCCCGTGCCAGGAGATCGTCCTGACCGGGGAGACCGCCGACTGCACCGAGCTGCCCCTGGTGGTCCACTCCGAGCTGGACGCCGGCCGGTACCTCACGGCCGGCGTGATGTTCGGGCGCGATCCCGAGACGGGCGTGCTCGGCGTGGGCCTGCAGCGCATGCAGCTCAAGGGGCCGCGGCGCTTCGGCGTGAACATGCCGGCCGAGCGCCGGGTGGGCCGCGCCGTGCTGAAGGCGGAGGATCGGGGCGAGCGCTTCGGCGTGGCGGTCGTGCTCGGCGCCGGCCCGTTCGTGGATCTGGGCTCCCAGGCCAAGATCCCCCACGCGCAGGAGAAGCTCGGCGTGGCGGGAGCCCTGGCGGGCCGGCCGATCGAGCTGGTCCCCTGCAAGACCGTGGACGCCGAGGTGCCGGCCGACGCCGAGATCGTCATCGAGGGCCACTTCCTGCCCAAGGTCCGGGAGCCCGAGGGACCCTTCGGCGAGGTCGCCGGAACGTACGGCCTGCTCGGCAATCGCCACGTCTTCGAGGTGAGCGCGATCACGCGGCGGCGCGACGCGATGAGCCAGACGGCGCTCACCGGCATGCCCACCACCGACAACCACGTGCAGGCGTGGCCGGCGATCTGCGAGTCGATCAAGCGGATGGCCCAGCTGGCGTGCCCGGAGGTCGTCGACGTGCACGCCATCGGACCCTACTACGTCGCCATCGTGTCCATCAAGAAGCGCCTGGCCTACGAGGCCCGCAACGTCATCCTCAGCGTCCTGGGGCCCACGGCCGGGGCGCCGCAGGCCAAGTACTGCATCGTGGTCGATCCCGACGTGAACGTGCGCGACCTGAACCAGGTGCTGTGGGCCGTCTACACCCGTTGCCAGCCGGGCGACGACGTGCTGATCTTCCCCCCGATGGTGGGAGCGCCGCTCGATCCGTCGGCGCCCGTGCACCGCCATTCCTCGAAGATGGGGTTCGACGCCACCGTTCCCCTCGGCGAGTCGCGCGAGCGCTACAACCGGGTCATCGTCCCCGGCGCCGATCAGGTCGCGTGGTGAGCCGGCTCAGAACCCCTTCACGCCGGCGCTGAGCGTCGGCCCGCCGCCCGGGACCGCGGCCGCCTGGATCGCCTCCAGGAGCTCGCGCTTGGTGGCCCCGTGCTCGACGGCGCGCCGCATGTGGGCGACGACGCCATCTTCACGTCCGCGAAACGCCAGGATCCCGATGATGACCATCTCGCGGTGCTTGATCGACCGCATGGCTGCCTCCTTGCGATCGCCGCCGCATTCTACGTCCTGGCGGAAGGCTCCGCACGAGCGGCTGCGGCCGGGGGATCGTGGGACGGGGCACGGGATCGACCGCCACGCGTTACACTGAGCTGGCGATGGGGGTGTGCTCGGCGCGGAGACCGGCCCGTCCGTGATTCTCGGCGACGAGGTGGGCGAGCTGTG
The DNA here is from genome assembly GCA_035762565.1 of Candidatus Methylomirabilota bacterium. Taxonomy (GTDB): domain Bacteria; phylum Methylomirabilota; class Methylomirabilia; order Rokubacteriales; family CSP1-6; genus AR5. The sequence continues at coordinate 7,932 of DASTOJ010000313.1, forward strand.
CGAGCCGCTGTCTGGGCGTGTGTGGACCGCCGCCACCGTGCGCGCTCAGGTGCGGCGCCGGGCCGCGCGCTACGAGGCGCGCGGCGCGGCCCCCGGCGATCTGGTGTTCGTGCACTTCGGCAACACCCTGGAGTTCTTCGCGGACCTGCTCGCTCTGTGGAGCCTCGGCGCGTGCGTGGCCCCCGTCGACTCCCGGCTCACGGCCTTCGAGGTCGAGACACTCGCCAGGGCCGCCGCGCCCCGGTTCTCGCTGTGGCCGGCCGGCGCGGTCGGGCCGGTGGCGACCGGGCTGGCCTCCCTCGGCGTCACGCTGCTCGAGTCCCCGGCGGCGCGCGACGCCGAGTGGGGGACCGGGCTCGGCGCGTGGCCACGGTCACGGCTCCGGTTCGAGCGTGACGCCCTGGTGCTGTTCACCTCGGGAAGCACGGGGCAGCCCAAGGGGGTCGTCCACACGCACCGCTCTTTGCTCGCCCGCTGGTCGAGCCTCCGCGCCCACGTGGCGCTGGAGAGCGTCGCGCGGACGTTGTGCCTGCTGCCCACCCACTTCGGGCATGGACTGATCTGCAACGCCCTGTACCCGTGGCTCTCGGGTCAGCGACTGATCGTCCTCGCGCCCTTCCGGCCCGAGGCGGCCTTGCGGCTCGGGGCGCTCGTGGACGAGCACCGCGTCACCTTCATGTCCTCCGTCCCCGCGCTGTGGCGACTGACCCTGCGCACGGCCCGCCCGCCCAGGGCGGGAACGCTCCGGCGCGTGTTCTGCGGCTCCGCCCCGCTGTCGGCGTCGATGTGGCGTGACATCCGCGAGTGGACGGGCGGCGCGTCGGTCTCGAACGTCTACGGCATCACGGAGACGGCGAGCTGGCTGGCAGGCAGTAGTCCCGAGACCGAGCCGGAGGACGGTCTGGTCGGGGAGCCCTGGGGGGCGTGCATCGCCGTCGTGAGCGGGGCGGATGGCGCGGCGCCGCCCGGCACCGGCCGGGCGTGCCAGCCCGGCGAGACGGGACACGTCTGGGTGAGGACCCCCGCGCTGATGCGTGGCTACCTCGGACGGGACGATCTCACCGCCGCGGCCGTCCGGGACGGCTGGCTCGCCACCGGGGACACGGGATGCCTGGACGGCCGTGGTCGCCTCCACCTCCGCGGTCGCATCCGCGAGGAGATCAATCGGGGTGGAACGAAGGTGCACCCCGCCGACGTCGACGCCGTGGTCGAGCGGTTCGAGCAGGCCACCGATGCCTGCGCGTTCGGCTACGACGACGGGCTGGGCCACGAAGACGTGGGCGTCGCCGTCGTGCTGCCATCGGGCAACCTGGAAACGGTCCGCCGGCTCTACGCGTGGACCCGGCGTCACCTGGCCGCCCACCAGATGCCCAGGCGGTGGTACGTCGTCGACGAGATCCCGCGGACCGCCAGCGGCAAGGTGAACCGCGCCCAGGTGGCGGCGCGCTGCGCCGGCCTGCCGCCCGTGGATCCGCGGGCGTTTCGGCCGGAGGGCGCGGACGACGACCGTCATGCCTGAGCCGGCCGCGCGCGCGGAGCTGCGGCAGGCGCTCCGGGCCCTCCTCGTCGAGTCGGCGCCCGAGCTTTCCGGCGAGCTGGACGACGACACCCCCTTGCTCAGCTCGGGGCTGGTCGAGTCCACCACCCTCCTGGACGTGGCCCTCTGGGTCGAAGACCGCATCGACGCCGAGGTCGACCTCGGCGCGCTGGACCTCGTCACCGCCTGGGATTCGGTACGCGCGATCCTGGATTTCGTCGAGCGCCACCGCCCGGCGCCGGCGTTCCGCGGGCCGGCGACCGCCTAGAAGGGCTTGGCGATGGCCGCGTACGAGGTGGTCCCGTACCGCCCCGAGTTCCGCGGCCACGTGGCCGCGCTCCAGCGGCACCTGTGGCGCGGCGACGAGCCCGCCAACCTCGCCTATCTCGACTGGAAATACGAGCGCAATCCCTACCTCCCGGCGCCCCTCATCTACCTGGCGGTGCACGACGGTCGGGTGATCGGGATGCGCGGGATGTTCGGATCGGCCTGGGAGGTCGGTCCCCGCGGCGAGCGCTTCGTGGTTCCCTGTGCCGACGACTTCACGATCCTCCCCGAGCACCGCAAGCGCGGGCTGTTCGGGCGGATCATGACGGTGGCCCACGAGGACCTCGCCGCCCGGGGGTATCGCTGCGCCTTCAGCTTGAGCGCAGGCCCGGTGACGCTCGCGGGATCGCTGGTGAGCGGGTGGCGCTCGCTCGGATCCGTGCGCGAGATGCACCGGGAGCGGCCGGTCGCGTCATGGCGCGGGCCGCTCGGCACGCAGCTGCGCTCGTGGCCTCTTCTCTGGCGCTGGGCCGACCTCGTGTCGGGACGTGGTGGACCCGCCGGCCGCAGACTGTTCCGGCGGCTGGACGCGCGCGCGCCGCGCGCGCGCGCGGGGGGAAAGATCTGGCTGGGGCTGGAGCCGCGGGTCGATGCGATGGTCGAGCTGATCGCGCGGCTGGGCCACGATGGGCGCGCGCGGCACGTGCGCGACGCGCCGTACCTGACCTGGCGCTTCGCCAATCCCCTGCACGAGTACCGCTTCCTCTTCGCGGGCGCCGACCGCCTGGACGGCTACCTCGTCCTTCAGGCCTACCGCCTCGGCGGGCGCCGGAGCGTCAACATCGTCGACTGGGAGGCCGCCACGCCGTCCGTGCGAACCGGGCTCCTGCGGGCCGCGCTCGCGTGGGGCCGGTTCGCCGAGCTGAGCACGTGGACGATCACGTTGCCGGAGGCGATGCGCTCGCTCCTCCGAGAGGCGGGCTTCGCGCCCGCCCACCGCCGGCGGCTCGCGCGCGAGGGCCCCCACCTGCTGGTCCGGGCGCTCGACGGCGCCGCCGGCCGCGGCGAGCCCGCGCTGGGCGACCGCCGGCTGATCGACGCCGCCGACTGGGATATGCGCATGCTCTACTCGATGGCGGGGTGATCCATCGGCGACCGCCAGGCGCGGACGACGTCGACCCACGCCCGGCGGTCGGCGGCCGTCAGCCCGACGTACCAGAGCCCCAGGAGCGCCACCGGCATGAGCATCGCCACCTGCCCGAAGAACGTCAGCAGGCTCGACGCCGGCCACAACTGCTCGACGAGCCACGTCGCCCCGATGAACGGAAGCTGCGCCGCGACGGGAAGGCCCCAGCTCGCGACGAGATACGGCCCGACGCCGAGGCCGAGGCTCTTCCGCAGCAGCCACGGCCACACGAAGAGCGCGGCCGCCACCGTCGGCACGGTGGTCCCCCACGCCACCCCGAGCGAACCGAAGGGACGCACGAGCAGCAGCATCGTCGCGACGTTGAGCGCGGCTTCCGCGACGAGCAGGGCGGTCACCGCGCGCTCGCGGCTGGCGCCCAGCATGACGCTCGCCGCGGCCCCCGTCGCGCCCAGGAACACGAGACGCACGGCCAGGACCGCCAGCACCGCCCCCGCCGGCCCGCCGTACTCGGCGCCCATCCACAACCCGATGAACGACGACCCGCGCAGCGCGAGCGTCGCGGCGATGGGCAGCACCAGCAGCGTGCAGTACCGCGCGCCCTGCAGCGTGAGCGCCCGCAGCGCGTCCTGCCGCCCCCGGCCCTCCAGGGCGCTCGCCCGCGGCGCCAGCGTGGTGCGGATCCCGCCGGCCAGGGCGCGGGCGTAGTCGATCAGCCCGCTCGCGATGGCGAAGACGGTCACCGCGGTCATCGGCAAGAACGCCCCCAGCACGATCACGCCCGCTCGATCGATGATCGAGCCGGCCAGGTGCGCGACGAACACGGACCCGCCGTAGGAGACGATGAGCCGCAGGTGCGGCCGGCTCCAGGCCGGTCGCAGGCGCAGCCCCGGATAGCTCCGCACGCCCATCCACGCGGTGAAGAGAACGCCGACGAGCGACGCCAGGAGCTGGGCGGACGCCAGCTCCACGAGCCCGCCCCCGTACGCGATGACGCCGAGCACGAGCGCGCCGCGTACGAGCACGGCCACGACGTCGGCCGCGCAGACCAGATCGAAGCGCTGCAGTCCCACCAGCACGCCGCCGAAGGCGCCGTTGACCAGGGCCACGCCCGTGGAGGCCCCCGCCAGCGTCGCGACGATCACCGCCGTCGTCCGGTGCTCGGCGGGAATGTGGAAGACGCTCGGCGCCGCCAGGCCGAGCATCGTCGAGGCCGCCAGCGCGAACCCGGCGGTGGTCGTGAAGATCGCCAGGGCGGTCGACACGATCCGGGCCGTCGTCGCGTGGTCACCCTGGCTCTCGCACCGCGCCACGTAGCGCGTCACGGCGCTGCGGACGCCGAGGTCGAGCAGGCCCAGGTACGAGGTGAGCACCACCAGCAGCGTCCAGACGCCGTACGCCGAGGGACCCAGATGATTCACGACGAGCGGGCTCAGGAGAAAGGTGACGACGAGCCCGACGACGTAGCCCGTCCAGTTGGCGAGCACGTTCCGGATGGCGCGCGGCACCGTCCGGCCGGGGGACACCCTCAGACCCGGCCGAGCAGCCGGGGAATCGGCCGGCCAGCCCCGCCCGGCGTCTCCACGCCGAGGAGACGGGCGACGGTGGGGGCGAAGTCCATGATCGACACGGGGCCGGGCATCCGTCCCGGCTCCAGCGCGGGGCCGACCGCCACGAAGAGCCCCGACCGGCGGTGGTCGCCGCTCCGGCAGTAGCCGTTGGTCCCCTCGAGAGTTCCGATCCGGCGGGACGTCAGTCGCACCGTCGCCCCCTGCCCCGCGCCCACGCTGGCGCTGCCGAGCGGCCTGGCGTCACTCCACTCGACGAGGAGATCGGGCAGATGATGCCGGTACGCGCCTCGGTAGAGCTCGTCCGTGCGCAGCACGCGCGCGACGGCGGGGCGCCCGGACTCCGCGTCGACGACCTCGAGCAGATCGTGCGCGAGCGCCTGACAGAACTCGGGCGCCGCGGCCGGCGTCAGCCGGCCCTGCGGCTCGCGCCCGGCCAGATTCAGGCGGATGCCGCCCACGACGAGCCCGTTGTCGACGAGGAAGCAGCGGCCCTCGCGCGCCGCCGGGGGCAGCGGGCGCGGCCACGCGCGCGCGTCGCGCCACCGCTGCAGGCGCGCGCGCGCCCCTCGCACGGGCCGCCGGACCGTTTCGGGCGTGCGGGCCCATCCCCGCGCCAGCGCCGCCGGCAGCGCGCCGCCGGGCGCCGGCGGTGGCGGAGGGCCCGCCGCCGCGAGGCGGACGAGCACGTCCTGCAGCAGGAACTGCGCCCCGAGCCGATACGACATGCCGTGGCTGGCGAGCAGCACGACGAGCGTATCGCGGCCGACGTCGGTGAGGATGTCGCCGATGGCGGCGTCGATGGCGACGTAGACGTCGCGGAGCGGATCGCCCGTCGTCGCCACCGTCGCCGCGTCCCACCCCGGGGCGCTCCGGTCGTGCAGATGCCAGCCCTGGTGTCCCGCGCAGTGGCCCTCGGTGAAGACCTGCACGAACAGATCCCAGTCGCCGCGCGCGAGATAGTGCCGCGTGAGCGCGGCCTTCGCGCGGACACCGGCGACGAGCCGGCGGGTGAGGTCGACGAACTCCGCCGGCGACCGATGATCCTGGTCGCAGCTCTCGGAGAGCGGATGGCTGCCGAAGCGCGCCCGGACCTCCCGGGCCAGACCGGGCGGCCACGTCTGGAACCCATAGTTGGCATCGTGGGAGCCCCACTCGACCGTCTGGATGCCGTTCAAGCCCCGGCACACCCCGGTCAGCGGCACGTCGAGGATGGCGACGCGCCGGCCCGCCCGGCTGAGGTGGTTCCAGAACGGCTCGCGCTTGACGAAGTCTCCCGTGTAGCACCGGTCGAGCTCGTAGGTGCCGGGGCGCAGCTGGACCAGGCTGTGGATGCCGTGCTCGGCCGGTGATGCGCCGGTATAGAAGGACGGCCAGGTGGACCCGACGAAGAAGCCTTCCACGCTCTCGGTGTCCCCCACCACCCCGCGCGCCACCAGGGCCCGAACGCTCGGCAGCACGCCTTCGGCCGCCCACGTCTCGATGAGGTCGCGGCTGCCGGCGTCGACGCCGAGGACGAGGACGCGCGCGCTCACGGCGCGCTGGGGCCGGGGCGCCGGGCGGCGAACAGAGGGGCCAGCGCGCCCCGGAGCAGGTGACACGCGTAGGGCAGATGCCGCCACCCCGAGGGCTGGAGCAGGCTCGCGAGGTGCCACCGCCAGGCGGCGCGATAGTTGCCGGCGGCCAGCTCGCAGGCCGCGGCGTCGTTCAGGTCGCGCGCCAGCCGGACCCGCAGCGCGGCACGGACGTCCGGCGGAAGGTCGAGCGCGAGCATCCGAGCGGTCGCCGATGGTCCGGCCAGGCAGTACTCTCTCGACTTCGACAGGGACCCGGGCGTGTCGGTGCGATAGACGAACGTGGGCCGGTCCGTGAACGTGATCCGCAGCGCCCGCGCCAGACGCAGGGCGAGATACGTCCACTCCCGGTACTCGGGGACGTCCGCGAAGAACTCCGTCGTGACCGCGCCGGTCCGGTAGAGTCCCGCGCACGGGGCGAGCCAGTTCTGGACGAGCAACATCCGTAACGGATCGGCCCGGATCCGACCGAAGTCGCCGATGTTGAGCGCATGCCGGCCGAATCCCACCAGATAGCCGTTGGTGACCGCGACGTCGGTACCGGGCGCCGCGTCCAGCGCCGCCAGGCGGGTCTGCAGCGCTTCCGGGAGCAGCTCGTCGTCGTCGTCGAGCACCGCGAAGTACGGGGTGTCGACCAGGGTCCGGCCGGCGTGGAGCGCCCGCGGCAACCCGGCCTCCTCGAGAACGGCCAGGCGGATGTCGGCGCGCCGGCGAAGGTGCTCCAGCATCTCCGGCGCTCCGCGGTCGCCGTTGACGACGACCAGCGGAATGCCCCGCGCGTTCTGCTGCGAGACGACGCTGTCGATGGCCCGGACGAGGCTGGACGCCCGCGCACGGCAGGCCTGGGTGGGCACGATGACCGAGACGTCCGCCGCGTGCGTGCTCATGGCCCTGCGCTCTCTTTCTCTCAGATCGCGCCGCAGAGAGTCAAAGAAAGCCGGGCCGGGGTGTCCGAGGGGGCGACGCGCCCGCGTATGCTAGACGGGCTCATGGAAGTGGACGCGCGGACGCTCGGGGCCCCGGGACTCGACGCCGACGTCTGCATCGTCGGCGCGGGGCCGGCGGGACTGGCCCTCGCGCGGGAGCTCGCGGCGCGCGCCCGGCGGATCGTCCTGCTCGAGAGCGGTGGCCGCAATCCCGACCCCGCGGTCCAGGCCCTGAGCGAGGGGCCGACGAGCGGAGACGCCTATGCCGGCCCCGGCGTGACGCGGCACCGGCAGGCCGGCGGGACGACCCGGATCTGGAACACCCGGTTCGACGCGGAGCTGGGCGCGAAATACGTGCCCCTGGACGCGGTCGACTTCGAGGCGCGCGAGTGGTGGCCCCTGAGCGGCTGGCCGTTCGACCGGGCGCAGCTCGACCCGTACTACGCGCGCGCGCAGGCCGTCTGCGGGCTCGGGCGCGCCGCCTACCGGGGCGAGGACTGGCAGACTCCCGAGCGTCCGTGCCTCGGACTCTCGCCCGGTCCGCTGACGACGGGCGTGTACCAGTTCGGTCCGGGCCGGCTCTTCACGGAGGTCCACCTCGACGAGATCCGGCGGGCCCCCAACGCCCTGCTCTGTCTCAACGCCACCGTGGTGGACCTGGCCCGCGACGCGGGCCGGCGCTCGGTCACCTACGTCGAGGCCGCCTGCGTGACCGGCCGGAGGCTGCGCGTGCGCGCGCCCCTGTTCGTGCTCGCGGCCGGCGGCATCGAGAACGCCCGCCTGCTCCTGCTCCAGGGCGGCCAAGACGAGTCGGGGATGGTGGGCCGCTGCTTCATGGAGCATCCCCGCGACGCCTCCTGCCGACTCCTGCCCGCCGATCCCGGGTTGCTCGACCGGTTCGGGCTCTACGACTTGCATCGCGGCGACGGCGGCGTCGTGATGGGCCGCCTCACGATCACCGACGAGGCGCGCCGGCGCCAGGAGCTACCCGCCATGTCGATGACGCTCCAGCGCCGCGGCCGCGGATGGTGGCGCGGGCCCGGCCGGCGCGGGCGCGCGGCCTTCGTCGAGCTGCTGATCAACCTGGAGCAGGCGCCCGATCCCGACAACCGGGTCACCCTCGGCGAGGACCGCGATCGGTTCAACCTGCCCCGGGCGGCGATCCACTGGCGCTGGCGGGCGTTCGACCAGCGGAACCTGGGCCGGATCCACGCGCTGGTCACCTTCGAGCTGGCGCGTCACGGGCTCGGGCGCGTCGAAATCGCCACCGTGGCTCCGCCGGATCCGAATGCCCACCACCACATGGGGACGACACGCATGCACCGGGATCCCCGCCACGGTGTCGTCGACGAGCACGCCCGCGTGCACGGGATGGCCAACCTCTTCGTGGCGGGAAGCTCGGTGTTCCCGACCTGCGGCTTCGCCAATCCGACGCTGACGATCGTCGCGCTGGCGCTGCGGCTCGCCGACCATCTGGAGACACGGCTCCACCAGCTGCCCGCGTGACGCCTCACTCCACTCCGGTGAGCCGCAGCTCGTGGGCGCGATGGCAGGCGACGAAGTGGGCCGGCGCGATCTCCTGCCAGGCCGGCGTCCGGGTCCGGCACACCTCGATCGCGTGCGGGCAGCGCGGGTGGAAATAGCAGCCGGCCGGCGGCGAAGCCGGATTCGCCACTTCCCCTTGCAGCACGATGCGCCGCGAGCGCGTGCGGGGGTCGGGCTCGGGAACGGCGGACAGCAGCGCCGCCGTGTAGGGGTGCCGGGGGGCCCGGAACAGCGCCTCGGTCTCCGCCAGCTCCACCATGCGGCCGACGTACATGACGGCCACGCGGTTGCTGATGTGGCGCACGACGCTCAGGTCGTGCGCCACGAAGAGGTAGGTCAGCCCGAGATCGGCCTGCAGATCGAGCAGGAGGTTCAGGATCTGCGCCTGCACCGAGACGTCCAGGGCCGAGACCGGCTCGTCGGCGACCACCAGGCGCGGATGCAGGGCGAGGGCTCGCGCGATGCCGATGCGCTGGCGCTCGCCGCCGCTGAAGGCATGGGGGAAGCGCCGCATGTACTCGGGGCGGAGCCCGACGCGGCGCAGAAGCTCGGCCACGCGCTCCTCGCGCTCCCGCCGGCGCTTCATGCCGTGGACCAGCAGCGGCTCGCCGACGAGGTCGAGCAGCGTCATGCGCGGGTTGAGCGAGGTGAAGGGATCCTGGAAGATCATCTGCATCTCGCGCCGCAGCGCCCGCAGCTCGGCCGCGCGCAGCCGGCCCATCTCGACGACCGAGCCGTCCGCGCGCCGCACCCAGACCTCGCCGGCGGTCGGCTCGATGGCTCTGAGGATGCAACGGGCGGTCGTGGTCTTCCCGCAGCCGCTCTCCCCGACCAGGCCCAGCGTCTCCCCCTCGTCGATGTCGAAGTCGACGCCGTCGACGGCGCGGACGTGGCCGACCGTCCGCTTCCAGAAGCCCTTCCGGATCGGAAAGAGCTTCTGCAATCCCGCGACCCGCAGCAGGGCCCCCGGCGCGCTCACGCGTAGAGAAAGCAGCTCACGGTGTGCTGAGCGGCCACCGGGCGCAGGCTCGGCGCCTGCCCGTCGCACGTCCCGGCCATGAAGTCCGGGCAGCGCGGGTGGAAGGGGCACCCCGCCGGCCGATCGTAGGGGTGCGGGACCGCACCGGCGATCGGGGTCAGGCGCTCGCGCGTCCGCGAGCGGATGCGCGGGATGGAGCGCAGGAGCGCGCGGGTGTACGGGTGCCGGGGGTCGTGGAAGATCGCGTCGACGGGCGCCTGCTCGACCACGCGGCCCAGGTACATCACCGCCACGTCGGTCGCCATCTCGGCGACCACACCCAGGTCGTGGGTGATGAGCATGATCGCCATCCCGTCTTCCTTCTGGAGCTGGCGCATCAGCTCGAGAATCTGTGTCTGGGTGGTCACGTCCAGCGCGGTGGTGGGCTCGTCGGCGATCAGCAGGGTCGGCCGGCAGGAGAGCGCCATCGCGATCATGGCCCGCTGGCGCAGGCCCCCGCTCAGCTGATTGGACAGCTGGCCGATCCGCTGCTCGGGCGACGACACCCCGACCCGGCGCAGGATCTCGACCGCCTTGTCGCGCGCCTCGCGCCGGCTGACCGGCTGGTGCAGCCGGATCGCCTCGACGATCTGGTTGCCGACGGTGTGGACGGGACTGAACGAGGACATGGGCTCCTGGAAGATGAGCGCGATCTCCGCCCCCCGGATCGCCCGCATCTCCGGTCCGTTGGGCGCCAGCGTCGCCAGGTCGACCACCTGCCCCGGCCGGCCGTCGGCGTCGCGCCGCCGAAACCGGATCTCGCCCTCGACGATCCGCCCCGGCCGATCCACGATCCTCAGCACCGACCTCGCCGTCACGCTCTTACCGCACCCGCTCTCCCCCACGATCCCCAGCGTCGCGCCCGCCGTCACGTCGAAGCTCACCCCATCGACCGCCCGCACCAGCCCCTCGTCCTGCGCAAAATACGTCTTCAGCCCCCTCACCGACAGCAACACCTCCGGCGGAAGCGACACGACTGGTTCGCGCACGATATCGACCATCAGGCCCCTCGGCCCGGGCACGGCCAGATGGTCCGCTTCGAGCGCCGGCTTTGCCGGAGCAATCCTGTCTTGGGGGAGGCAGGGAGGAGCGCGCCGCCAGGCGCGCGACGACCGTCGGAAGGGGGGCGAAGCCCCCCTCCGAGGTCAGTAGGGGTCCGCCGCGTCGCGAAGCCCATCACCCAGGAAGTTGAAGGCCATGACGGCGATGATCACGGGCACGGCCGGCAGCATCAGCCACGGCGAGATGGCCACCGTCTGGACGTTCTGGGCCTGCTGCAGCAGGACGCCCCAGCTGATCGCGGGCGGACGCAGGCCCAGGCCCAGGAAGCTGAGGGCGGTCTCGCTGATGATCATCGCGGGCAGCGCCAGCGTCGTCGCCGCGATGATGTGGCTCATGAACGAGGGCACCATGTGCACGAAGATCGTCCGCAGCTGGCTGCACCCCACCAGCCGGGCGGAGACCACGAAGTCCTCCTCGCGCATGGACAAAAAGCGCCCGCGCACGACGCGCGCCAGCTCCGTCCAGCCCAGCAGCGAGATGATGATGGTGATGGCGAGATAGACTTGTAGTATCGACCACTCCCGGGGCAGCGCCGCCGCCAGCCCCATCCACAGCGGAATCGTGGGGATCGAGCGCAGGATCTCGATGGTGCGCTGGATGACGGTGTCGGCGACGCCCCCGTAGAAGCCCGAGAGCCCGCCCAGGACGACGCCCAGGACGAGGCTCACCGTCACCCCGAACAGCCCGATCGTCAGCGAGATGCGCGTGCCGTACATCAGCCGCGACCACAGGTCGCGGCCCTGCACGTCGGTGCCCAGCAGGAAGATCGTCCTGGTCGCGTCGTGGGGCCCATCGACGCCGATCAGGTGGCGCGTGGTCGAGATCACGCCGAGGAACCGATATTCGAAGCCCTCGGCGAAGAACCGGAGGGGGATCTTCTGGCTAGGATCGGCGCGATAGACCCGCTTGAAGGTCTGGGGGTCGCGAGCGCCCTTGACCGCGTAGACGTGGGGGCTGAACCGCCAGCCGTCGAACCAGTACACGCGCTGGGGGGGCATCAGCGAGCGCTGCGCCTCGGAGGCATCGGGGTCGGCGTAGGCCAGAAAGTCCGCGCCGAGGACGACCAGGTAGAAGCCGATGACGACGAGCCCGCTGGCCACCGCCACCTTGTGCCTGCGGAACCGCCACCACATCAGCTGCCACTGCGAGGCCACGAAGATGCGCTGGTCTTTCGCGACGGCCGGGCTGGGCTCGTGCGCCGGCGCGCTCGCGGGACCGAGGACCACGTCGGACCGGGCCATCAGGTGTCCTCGAGCCGGATGCGCGGGTCGATCCAGACGAGGAGGATGTCCGAGACCAGGGTACCGATCACCGTCATGACGCCCAGCAGCAGCACGATCGTCCCCGCCAGGAACATGTCCTGCGCGATGAGCGCCTTCAGCAGCAGGGGCCCGACCGTCGGCAGGCCGAGGACCAGGGACACGATGATGCTGCCCGACACGATGTAGGGCAGGGTGTAGCCGATCGTGCTCGCGAACGGGTTGAGAGCCACCCGCACCGGGTACTTCACGATCACCCGGGTCTCCGACAGGCCCTTGGCGCGCGCCGTCACCACGTAGGGCTTGCGCAGCTCGTCCAGCAGGTTGGCGCGCATGATGCGGATCTGCTGCGCGGTGCCGGCCAGCCCCAGGATCAGCGCCGGGATCGGCAGGTGCTTGAGCAGGTCCCACGCCTTCGCGGCGCTCCACGGCGCGTCCTGGAGCTCCGGCGAGAACAGCCCGCCGATGTGGGCGTTGAAGAGCACGAACCCCAGGTAGAGGATCACCAGCGCCAGCAGGAAGTTCGGGACGGCCAGCCCGATGAAGCCCACGAAGGTCGCGGCGTAGTCGCCGACGGAGTACTGGCGCACCGCGGAGTAGATGCCGATGGGCAGGGCCAGCACCCACGTGAGGATCAGGGCCGCCACCGACACCACCACCGTGAGCCACAGCCGGTCGCCGATCACCTCGAGGACCGGACGCCGCCACTCCATCGACATGCCGAAGTTGCCCTGGGCGATCAGGGCCATCCACTTCAGGTACTGCACGTAGATCGGCTGGCCCAGCCCGTACTGAATCCGGAGATTCTGCGCCTCCTCGTCGGTGACGACGCTCCCCATCGACGCCATCTGGGCGATGTAGGAGGTGACGTAGTCGCCCGGCGGCAGCTGGATGATGACGAACGCCAGGACGGAGATCGCCCAGACGGTGAAGATCGCCAGGACGGCGCGGCGGCCGATGTACGCCAGCATGGGACGGAGCCCGGGTCACCGCCTCAGCCGGCGGCGACCCGGGCGCGTTGGCCGTCTACTTCTTGTAGAAGAACGTCGCCGGGCGCGAGATTCCCGGGGTCTTGCCGTCCGGGCTGTTGTACTGGCGCGACGGGATGTTGCCCATGGTGTTCTTGACGACCCGCACGCCCATGGAGGCCGGTCCCATGCCGATCACGCCGATGATGTAGACCTCCTCGGCGGCGATCTTCCAGACGTCCTTGCCGAGCTGGATCCGCTCCTTCTCGGGCACGCCGAAGGCCCTCTTCCACTTCTCCATCAGCTCACGCATCCGCGGCTCCGGCTCCTTGCCCTGGGCGCCGGCGGAGTGGAACCACCGGGTGTAGAGCGGCCCGGAGGAGGCGACGGCGGCGACCTCGAAGGGGAAGACGTGCAGCGGGAAGGTGAAGAGGTGCTCGCTGCCGTCGTTGTTCCAGGCCCCGAGCTGCTGCTCGTTGGCGGCGGTGCGCTTGAGGGCCAGGCTGCGCTCGACCTCCTGCACCTGTAGGTCGATGCCGATCTTCTTCCATTGCTCGCGGATCATCTCGGAGATCTGCGTGTACTGGACGAACTGGCCGCCGAGCGTCATGATCTCGATGCGCAGCCGGCCCTTGCCGTCCGCGCGCAGGCGGTAGCCCTGGGCGTCCTTCTTGGCCAGCCCGACCTTGTCGAGCATCTCGTTGGCCTTCTTGACGTCGAGCGTGGCCCACAGCTTCCGGTACTGCGGGCCCGGGTTGTACTTGTTGCTGTCCGCGGGCACCACGGAGCTGGGCGTGCCCGTGCCCAGCCAGAACGTCTCGTTGATCTGGTCGCGGTCGATGCCGAGCGCCAGCGCGCG